>DGQR01000116.1:0-22946 GCA_002390825.1 Rhodoferax sp. UBA4409 | reverse complement strand
GACCAACATCCTCGCCCTGAATGCAGCCGTAGAAGCCGCACGCGCCGGCGAACAGGGGCGAGGCTTTGCCGTGGTCGCCAGCGAAGTCCGCTCCTTGGCAGGGCGCAGCGCAGAGGCGGCCAAAGAAATCAAGTCCCTGATTTCGGCCAGCGTAGAGCGGGTCGCCCTCGGAAGCGATCAAGTATCCGAGGCGGGCGGCACCATGCAAGAGGTGGTACAGGCGATTCAGCAGGTCGCAGACCTGATGGACTCCATCAGCGCCGCCAGCTCGGAACAGGCGTCTGGGGTGTCCCAGATCGGTGAGGCCGTGGGTCACATGGACCAGACCACCCAACAAAACGCGGCATTGGTGGAAGAAATGTCAGCGGCAGCCGCCAGCCTGCGGGCCCGGGCGCATGAGCTCGTTCAATGCGTCGCCGCATTCCGGCTGCAAAAAACCTCGGGGTCAAGCATCGGGCCGGCGCTGCTGGAAAACGCAGCGTGAGCTGAGCGCCCTTACTGGGGTAACGCGGCGGGTGGCTGGCGCTTTGCGAGCTCGCCTTCCAACGCCGCAATCCGCTGCTCGGCCAGCCCCAGGCTTAACAGCGCCGCCTGCAGCTCGGCCTCCAGGCGGGCCACTTCCTCCGTCAGGGTGTCCGCCACTGCGGTCACCTTTTCGCGGGTGGCATCGCGTGTGATGGTCAGGCCGGCAGTCACCGTGTCCAGCCACGCGAGGATCTGCACCCGGGTGGTGTCTTTGTGCAGCGGAGTTTGCAGGGTCGCTTTTTTCACATCGGCCCGGCGGCACAACTCGGATTGGGTCACCCGCCCGTGGTTAAAGGGGTAGACCCCGTGGTGCGCTGCAATGTCTGCTTCAATCTCCGCCATGGCTTTGCGCAGGCGCGCGAGTGCGGCTTCCGTACGGGGGTTCGCGTTTTCAGTGACAGGAAGGGTAGGACGTTCGGACATGAAAGTATCTCTAGGGAGGCAGCCGGCGCAGTGTACTGAAGCTAGACTCACCATCCTCCAAAAGGACAACCATGACAACCCCATTCACCCCCGCCCCCCATGAAACCGAAGCCTGGGCTGCCCTCAAACAGTTGGGCGATACCGCGGTATCCACCGGCGGCCTGCAGGCTCTGCTGCACATGTTCATCAGCGTGGTGACCTCTGCTGAAGAGGTAGCACGGGTGAGCGAAGAAGCCGGCCACCCGGAGTCCATGACCACCCAAGTCATTTCGGAGTGGGTCAGCACACAGTACGTGCCAGACATGCAGGCTCAGTTGCAAGGAAGAGGCGAGGCTTAAGGGCGAGGCCTAAATCAGGTTGCGCATGGCGCGAGCGGTTTCTTGCAATACCGGCAGGACACGTCGCACCGCGTCGTCTGTGCTTTCGTTGCCCATGGGCATGGTGACGTTGAGCGCCCCCATCAAGGCACCGTGGCGGTCAATCAAGGGCACCGCCACACCGCGGTAGTTCATTTCAAGCTGCTGCTCCGAGACAGCCCAGCCCTGCTGCCGTATGCGGGCCAGCTCGACCCGCATCCGGTCTTTGCTGGCAATTGTGTGCGAGGTATAGGCCTTGAAAGTTTGCTGCTGCAGCCAGTCTTCGAGCCACGCAGGGTCGCGCATGGCCAAGATCAACATGCCCGCCGACGTAACCTGCGCCTGCACCCGCGAGCCCAGCACATAACCGGTACTCATGGGCCGGTTGCTGCCATTGCGGGCGATGTAGACGATTTCGTCCCCGTCCAACACACTCACATAGGCAATCTCTTGGGTACCGGCAGTCACCCGCTGCAAAAACGGCTGCACCACCCGGGGCAGGCGGGCTGACTCCAGGTACGACTGCCCGATGCGCAGCACACGCGGCGTGAGCCAAAACAGCTTGCCATCACTCGCCACATAGCCCAGGTACTGCAAGGTCAGCAGGTAGCGGCGGGCGGCGGTGCGCGTCATGCCACAGCGCTCGCCGGCCTGGCTGGCCGTCATGCGCTGGTGCGCATCGTCAAAAGCCTCGATCAGCCCCAAGCCCTTTTCCAGACCGGCAATCCAGTCTTTCTTTTCCAGAGCGGGCGCATCTATGCCGGCAATGGGCGGGCGCAAGGCAAGTTCAGTAGTCATGGGCGCTGATTTTGGCGGGCCGAAAAACCGGGCAAGCCTAGTGCTTACCCGCAATACGAACGATCATCGATCACTTAAGTTCAATAAACGATCTTTTTAAGCAATATCCACTTTCATTCGCACAAGTGAGTCGCTAAAGTTCGCACCGAACCGCGTCATTCGTACGACTAACGAACACACGGTCACACCCCACCCGAACGCCACACCAGGAGACAAACAATATGCAAAAACGGAACACTCTCAAATTGATAGCGGCTTGCGCAATGTTGATGGGCGCTAGCAGCGCTTTTAGCCAGGAAGTCATCAAGATCGCCAATATTGTGGAGCTCTCCGGCGGTGGCGCCTCGGCCGGCACTAACTTCAAAAACGGGGTGGAATTGGCAGTCAAGGAAATCAACGCCGCAGGCGGTGTGCTGGGTAAAAAAATCCAGACCATCACCTCCGACACCCAGTCCAACCCCGGCGTGGCCAAAGGTCTGACCCAAAAAGCGGTAGACGACGAGGTGTTTGCCATCTTCGGCCCGGTGTTCTCGGGCTCCATCATGGTGTCGATGGCCGAGAGCCGCAAAGCCGAGATCCCCAACTTCACCGGCGGTGAGGCAGCCAGCATCACCATGCAGGGCAACCCCTATATCTTCCGCACCAGCTTCACCCAAGCGACCGCCATGCCCAAAGTGGCCCGCTACATGAGCGAGCATGCCAAGCTCAAGAACATCGCCATCATTTACGTGAACAACGATTTCGGCAAAGGCGGCCTGGACATGATCAAAAAGGCGCTGGCCACCTCCAGCACCAAGATTGCTGCTGAAATCTCGACCGATGCCGGCCAGGTGGACTTCTCTGCCGCCGTGCTCAAGGCCAAGCAGAGCAATGCCGACGGCGTGTTTGTCTACACCAACGAAGAAGAGTCCGCCCGCGCCCTGCGCGAGCTGCGCAAGCAAGGCTGGAACAAGCCCATCGTCGGCGAGACCACCCTCACCGGCCAAAAGGTGATCGAGCTGGCTGGTGAAGCCGCCAACGGTGCCGTGGCCCACGTAGGCCTGACGGTCGATGCCCCCATCCCCGCGGTGCGCGCCTTCCGCGCCAAGTTCGAGCGTGAATACAAGTACATCTCCGATCACAACGGCATGAAGGGCTACTCCGGCATTTACACCCTGAAGGCCGCTATCGAGAAGGTCGGCAAGCTCGACCGCAAGGCAGTGGCCAACGCGATGCACAGCCTGGTGGTCACCACCGACAAGGAACCCGGCATTCTGATGAACGTGGCCTTTGACAAAAACGGCGACCTGGACCGCGAAAGCTTCCTGGTGGAAGTGAAAAACGGCAAGCAAGAAGTGGTGGCCACCCTGCCCCCGCTGAACCCTATCGCGGTCAACAAGCCGGCGGCCGCACCTGCAGCCAAGCCTGCTGCACCCGCCAAGAAGTAATGGCTTGTGCCACTCTGGGCACGGCCAAACGGCTCCCCCAGAGTGGCATTGTTAGGCGCAGCCCCCAGCGGGCTCCGTGCCCCCGCATTCCGTAGTGCCCCAAAGGGACCTCCATGACCGATTTCCTCCAACTCTTTTTCAGCGGACTGGCCACCGGCGCCATCTACTCGCTGGCAGCCCTCGGCTTTACGCTGTTGTGGCAGGCCAGCGGCACCATCAATTTCGCCCAAGGCGAGTTTGTGATGCTGCCCGCCTTCATGATGCTTGGCTTTATGAGCATTGGTGCGCCGCTGGCGGTGAGCTTCACCATGACGGTGGTGCTCGCGGTGTTTGTGCTGGGTTGGGTATTCAAGCGCGGTCTGGTGGACCCCTTGTTCAAATTCGGCATGATGCCCATCGTCGTGGCCACCATCGGCCTGTCGATTGCCATGCGCAACGGCTTGCGCGCCGGCTACAGCGCAGAAGCCCACCCCTTCCCCAGCCTGTTTGCAGACAAGCTCTTCAACATCGCCGGAGTGACCATTACCTTGGCGGATGTGGGCACCTTTGCGGTAGCGCTGATCCTCGTGTTTGTGGTGCAGGCCTTCATGACCAAGACGGTCACCGGCCGGGCCATGCAGGCGGTGGCGCAAAACACCGAAAGCGCATCGGTACTGGGCATCAATGTGCCCCGCATGATTTTTTATGCCTTTGCCATCAATGCGGTGCTGGCAGTGGCCGCAGCGCTCTTGGTCACGCCCACCTATCTGGCCAAGTTCGACATGGGCGAGAGCTTGGGCACCAAGGCCTTCTTCGCCGCCATCATCGGTGGCTTCAACAACTCACGTGGCGCGCTCTTAGGCGGTCTGATTGTGGGTGTGTGTGAAAACCTGGCCGCCGCCTACATCTCCCCCGCTTACAAAGACGCGGTGGCGTTGGTGATCTTCATGGTCGTGATTTTGTTCAAGCCGCAAGGGCTGCTGGGCAAAAAAGTGGAACGCAAAGTCTGAGTACCACCGGAACACCCTCATGAAAAAAATTACTCTCCTTTTGATAGCAGCTTGCGCAATCCTGCTGCTGGCTGCACCGCCTTTTCTTAAAAATTATGGCGTCTACCTGCTGTCTTACTGGCTGGTGTTTGTTATCGCCACCATGGGCCTGAACCTCACCGTGGGTTACGCCGGCCAAAAGTCTTTGGGGCACGCGGCTTTTTTCGGCATTGGCGCCTACACCGTCGCCATCCTGATGAAGGCCGGCTTCAGTTTCTGGCTGGGTTTGCCGGTGGCCGCACTGATTTGCTTTTTCATTGGCATTGCGCTCGGCTTTCCGGCCTTGCGGGTGCAAACCATTTACCTCGCGTTTGCCACCCTGGGCTTCAATACCGCAGTCTGGCTGGTCATGCGCAATGAAGAGTGGTTGACCGGCGGCACCTTCGGCATCAACAACATCGCCCGCCCTTCACTTTTCGGCTATTCGCTGGAAGGCAACCTGGCGTATTACTACTTTGTGCTGGTGACCACCGTGCTGCTGGGCGCCCTGCAATGGGGCCTGTTGCGCAGCCCGTGGGGCAAGGCATTCACTGCCCTGCGCGACAACCCGATCCGGGCCGAAAGCCTGGGTATTGATACCCGCTCTTACACCCTGCTCAGCTTTGCCATCGGTGCGGCGTATGCCGGTGTGGCAGGTGCGCTGTTTGCATCCCTGGTGCAGTTCATTGAGCCTGCGCCCTTCACCGTGGGTGCGTCCATCATGATGTATTTGATGGTGGTGGTCGGTGGCCCTGGCTACTTTTTAGGCCCGCTGCTGGGCTCTGCGGTCGGCGTGATCCTGCCGGAGTGGCTGCGCTTTGCGCAGGCCTGGTACCTGTTTGTCTTCGGGGCTGCGGTCGTGGTGTTGATGATCTGGCTGCCGGATGGGCTACTGAGCATTCCTGACCGCATCAAGGCCAAACGCCAGGCGCGCGAAGCCAGCGCCGCACGCGCGGCTGCGGCCCAACAACAGGGAGCCCAATGATGAGCCAACCTGCTACACAACCACCCGTTCTCAAAGTTAGCAACATCAAAAAGGCCTACGGCGCCATTCAGGCCGTGGGCGGTGTGTCCTTCGAAGTCATGCCCGGAGAAATCTTCGGCGTCATCGGGCCCAACGGCTCGGGCAAGACCACCCTGTTTAACAGCATGCTGGGCCAGATCACCCCGGACGAAGGCAAGATCGAACTCAACGGCCAAGACGTCACGCAAGCCGGTCCGCTGGAGTTGAGCCGCCGCGGTGTGGGCCGCACGTTTCAGACCCTGCAGGTCTTCGGCAAGATGAGCGTGCGCGACAACCTGATCGTCGCAGCCCAGGAGCACCAAGGCTCCATGCTGAGCCGCATGTTCGCCCCGTCCGACTCCGGCTTGGGAGCCAAGGCCGATGCACTGATCGACCAGTTCCGCATCCGCCATGTGGCGGACAAGAAAGCCGGCGAGCTGTCTTACGGCCAGCAAAAGCTGGTGGACATTGCCATGGCTTTCATGAGCGAGCCCGATCTGGTGCTGCTGGACGAACCCTGCGCCGGGGTGAACCCCAGCCTGGTAGGTGGCATCAGCACCCTGCTGAAAGAGCTCAACCAGAACCCGAAGTTCGGCAAAAAGAGTTCGTTCGTGGTCATCGAGCACAACATGGACTTTGTGATGGACCTGTGTCACCGCATCATGGTGATGGTGGAAGGCCAGGTGCTGGCCATCGGCACACCCGAAGAAATCCGCAACAACAAACAGGTGTTGGACGCCTATCTCGGAAGTTAAGTCATGAGCAACGACACCTGCATTGAATTCAAAGACGTGGTGGCCGGCTACAAGGATTTCATGATCCTGAACAACCTGTCGTTCAAGGCCAAGCGCGGCACCATCACCCTGCTGCTCGGGCCCAACGGGGCGGGCAAATCCACGGTGCTCAAGGCGCTGTTTGGTTTGCTCAAGCCGCGCCAGGGCGACATCCTGCTCGACGGCGTGAGCGTTGCGGGCTCCACCCAAAAAGCACTGTTGGCACAAGGCATTGCCTTTGTACCCCAAGGCCGCAACCTGTTCGGCCAGCTCAGCGTGTTTGAGAACCTGGAGCTGGGCGGCATCACCCTGGGCATGAAAACGACCCACGAGCGCATCCCGGAAGTGCTGGAGTTTTTCCCCCGCGTGAGCCAGCGGTTGCACTCGCCAGCGTCTGCTCTCTCTGGCGGTGAGCAAAAGCAGCTGGAAATCGGCCGCGCCCTGCTCTTGCGCCCCAAGGTGATTTTGATTGACGAGCCCTCCATCGGCCTCTCACCCATCGTGGTGGCAGACGTGTTCAAACTTTTGCGCAAGCTCGCCGACCAGGGCACCACGGTGCTGATGGTGGAGCAAAACGTGAAAAGCGCGCTCAAGATTTCGGACGAAGCCATTGCCCTCGAATCCGGCCGCCTGGTGTTGCAAAAGCCAGCATCAGAGTTGCTGGCGGACCCGAACATTGAGCGCCTGTTTTTGGGCGGTGCACACACCAGCGCGGCCCCCGCAGCAGCGACAGCCGCCACCGCGTGACCCTCTTTTTTTCAGTTTGACGACCCGGAGAATCCATGGCCAACACCCCACGCCCCAGCGGCGCAGACCGCGAACACATTGACGAAGGCCCCAACCCCTTGGGTCTGGAAGGCATTGAGTTCATCGAGTACGCCACTTCCAAGCCACAGGCCCTGGGCCAGGTGCTGGAAGCCATGGGCTTTCGCCCTATCGCCCGCCACCGCTCGCGCGAAGTGCTGCTGTACCGCCAGGGCGATATCAACGTCATCGTCAACGCCCACGGCCGTGGCGCAGCCCTCACCGAAAAGCCGGTGATCGCCGCCATCGCCCTGCGGGTGCAGGATGCGTCTGCCGCCTACAAGCGAGCATTGGCCCGCGGCGCCTGGGCTGTGCCAGTGCAAGTCGAGGTAATGGAACTGCACATTCCCGCGGTGCATGGCGTGGGCAACAGCCGCATTTACTTTGTGGACCGCCACCGTGAGTTCTCGATTTACGACGTGGACTTCACCCCCGTACCCGCTGTCGACAAGAACCCGCCGGCCATCACCGGCCTGCACTTCTTTGGCGTGGTGCAGTACATCGGCAATGACCGCAGCGACGACTGGACCGAGTTTTACAGCGCCCTCTTCGGCTTTACCGCCTTGGAGCCCGAGACCCGCTTCGGCATCCTGCCCAAGGGGCGTATTTTGCAAAGCCCGTGCAAAACCTTTTATCTGCAACTCATTGAGCCAGAGCCCGGTGTGTTGGATGTAGAAGACGACGAGTGCTTCCAGCGCGTGGGCCTGGGCACCCCCGATGTGCAAGCCACCGTGGCGGCCTTGCGCCAGCGCGGAGTGGACTTTGTGCCCAGCAAAGACCCGGCGCAAGACAGCAAGGGCGCGCTCACCCGCCCCACCATGGGCAACGCCATGTTTGAGCTGGTTCACCACGTCCGGGGCTGAACACCATGAGCCAATTTGAAGGCAAATTCGACGACTTCGGGATGGACACCATCACGCTGGCCGGGCCCCTGAAGGCCAAGCTGGACGCCATGAAGGCGGCCGGCTTTACCCAGGTGATGCTGCTCGCCCGTGATCTGGTGAGCCACCCCGAGGGCTGGCGCGCAGCGGTGCAAGAGGTCAAAGACAGCGGCCTGCGCGTGACCGGATTTCAGGTGCTGCGCGATTTTGAGGGCCTCTCCGGCCACCTGCACGACTACAAGGTCGACATCGCCAAAAGCATGATGGAAATGTGCGCGGCACTCGACTGCCGCGTCATGCTCGCCTGCTCCAGCACTTCCACCCACGCCACCGGTGATACCGACAAGCTGGTGCAGGACCTGCGCAAGCTGGCCATGCTGGCGATTCCGATGAACATCAAAATCGCGTTCGAGGCTCTGTCCTGGGGTCGCAACGTGAACGAGTTTCCCCAAGCGTGGGACCTGATTACCCAGGCCGACATGCCCAACCTCGGCCTGGGCTTTGACTCGTTCCACCTGTTTGCGACCAAGACCCCGCTGGACGAGCTGGAGATCCTGGACCCCAGCAAGATCTTTCTGGTGCAACTGGCCGACTTCATGTGGAACGAAATCAAAACAGTCGAAGAGCGCATCACCACGGCGCGCACCTTCCGCGTCTTCCCCGGTGAAGGCGTGCACAGCGATGCGCTCGCTGAGCTGGTGCTCAAACTGCACCAGCTGGGATACCGCGGTGACTACAGCTTTGAGGTGTTCAACGACGACTACCAGCAAATGCCGCTGGAAACCGTGGCGGCCCGCGCGCGCCGCGCCGCCCTCTGGCTGGGTGAAGATGTGCTGCGCCGCTCGGTGCCGCTGCCGAACCAGATGCGCCTGCGCCAGGCGCTGGCTTGACCCACCCGACCTGAGCTCAACCAAACAATTGCCATGAGCAGTGTGCTGGACGATTTTTTGTATGCGCCCGAGGTGCTGGAGTCCTTCGGGGCCCAGCGTTTTGTGGCCGCCATGCTGCGGGTAGAAGCCGCACTCGCGCAGGCCCAGGCCGAGCACGGCGTGATACCTGCGGATGCGGCGGTATCCATCGTCGACACCTGCAAGGTCGAGCTGTTTGACGCCGCCCGCATCGTGCGCGACAGCGCCAGCTGCGGCAGTTTGGCGGTTCCTCTGATCAAGAGCCTGCGCGATACGGTGGGGCTCTTCAACCCGGCGGCGGTCACGTTTGTGCACTACGGGTGCACCAAGCAAGATCTGATCGACACCACCATGGCGCTGATCACACAGCAGGTGTTGGCAGTCACCCGTGGCTATGTGGAAACCTGCATGGCGGCGCTGGCGCAACAGCCCGAACTGGCCGTCACAGTAGCCCCCTTGCGCCGCGCCCTGCAACGCCTGGATGCCAGCTCAGCCGCTGCACTGGCGGTACAGCTGGGCGGCACCCTGAGCGCCCGGCCTGAGCACGGCCCCGCAGTACAAGCGGCGCTGGCCCGGCACCTCAAATTGTCTATCCCCGATGCACCTTGGGATACCCAGCGTGACGCCTGGGTAGCGTTGGGCTGCGATGTGGCCCTGCTGATCGGCAGCTTGGGCACGCTGGCCAGCGCCGTGGTGCAGCGCTCGCCCAACGCAGAGCCCTGCGCCGGAAGCTTGACCGCTCTGGCCATGGCGCGCCGCAGCCCGCAGCGGGTAGCAGGCTTGCTGAGCTCCATGCCCCATGCATTCGAGCGCACCCTGGGCTTCTGGCAATCCGATCAGAGCGACTGGACCCAGTTGTTGATGTCGGCGCACGCCAGCGCCTGGGGCTTGGCCAAATCGCTACAAAAAACATAGCATCCTGCGCAAATAGATCGTGGGCGAACGACCCACTTAGCAACAAAAGACCTCCAAGCACTCACGGTGCATGAAAGCCCTTGTTGTGTGAATGAGTGTGTTCTGCTGAGGCCGCTGCCTTTTTACAGTCGCGGCTCACAGTCTTTCACTACGCGCACAAGGTTCTCGGAATGGCATACACCCGCTGGGTTTTGAAGGGTACTTTGGTCGACGCTTACGGAAAAGCACTTCCCCCGGTTCTGCAAGCCGCTTATGGCTCGGTGGTCGGGCGCAGCCTCTACGGGATCACCCTTTTTTCCAATGGCCATGTAATGCAGCTGCTCGAGGGCGAAGTTGCTGCCTTGCAATCTGCCGTGCGCAACTTGCAAGACCAAAGCAAAATTTTTGGTATCGAGCGCTTGTTGCAAGAGCCCACGGAGGGGCCTAGCACCGAGAGCGTGTCGGTAGGACTGCACCGCTTTAAAGACGAAATTGCCAAACACCTGCCCGGCCATGTGCAAGTGTTCAGCTTGTGTGCTGACGAGATTAGCCAACGCACGCCCCCCGGCAAAGCGCGCGATCTTTTGCTTGGATTTGCTTAGACCACACCACCCGGCGCGTCAGCGCACAGACCCGCCCGCCAAAGGCCCGCAGCATCGGATTTTTGGGGGCTCACGCTCAATTCCATGCCACGCAGCACGCGCTCAACAGCTTGTACGAATGAATGTGTTTTAAAAAAAACACATTCGCCGGACACTGCGCCGGTGGAAATGAACAAGATCAATTACAAACAAATCGTCGGGAAGCGCGTCAGGGGATTACGGCAAAACGCCGAACTGTCTCAGGAAGTTTTGTCGGAACGATGCGGAATATTCCGCACCTATCTGAGCCGGATCGAGTCCGGCTCTGCCAATCCCACCTTGCTGGTATTGGTCGCCCTCGCAGACTCTTTGGGTGTACCGCCCTCAGAGCTGTTAACCAAAGATTGAACCAGGGCTCAGGCCCTAGCGGGCGGAGCCCGAAGCGGCCGGCAGTGGCGGCATCGCGGCGCAAGCGGTGGCCACAAACTCCCTTAACAATCGCAAACCCGGGGTGAGCTGGCGCCGGTCGGGCAGCACCATATAAACCGGCACCGGCTCGGTGTCCCATTCGGTGCACAGCATCACCAAACGGCCTTCGGTCACATCGTGGGCCACATCCAGCCAGGCTTTGTAGGCCACGCCCCGGCCGGCCACTGCCCAGCGGCGCACCACATCCCCATCGTTACCGACATGCCCGCCTTGCACCCGCACGGTCAGTGCCTCACCCGCCCGGCGAAAAGTCCAACGGTCATTCACATCCTCCCCCAGCATGAAACACAGGCAGTCGTGCCCGGCCAGGTCGTGGGGCGTAAGTGGCGTGGGGTGCTGCGCCAGATACGCGGGGGAAGCCACCAGCACCCGCCGGTTGTGGGGCGCCACCGGCAGGGCCACCAGATTCGAGTCCTGCGGCTTGCCGTAGCGGAAAGCGGCGTCCACCGGTTCGCTGAACATATTGGCCATGCGGTCTGACAGGGTGAGCCGGTAGCGCAGCTGCGGGTGCAGCGACTGAAAGTCATCCAGCCACGGCAGCAGCAGGTTGCGGCCCATGTCGGACGAAGCCGCCAGGCGCAAAACGCCTTGCACCTCGTGGCGGCCGGTGCCGAGTGCGCGCACCCCTTCGCTCAGGGTGCTGAGGGCCAGCCGCGCATGCTCCAAAAAAGCCGCGCCCTCCGGGGTCAGCCGCAGGCTGCGGGTCGAGCGCACCAGGAGCGGCACCTGCAGCTCGGCCTCCAGCCGCTTGAGGGCGGCACTGGCCGCGGCCGGGGTCATGTCCAGCGCACGGGCGGCGGCAGACAGGCTGCCGGCATCCACCGTGCGCACCAAGATAGCGAGGTCTTGCAAGGCTTTCATTTTCAAATTTATTTGAAGCTGAATTCAATCCAAGGCCTATTTTTCTATTTAAGCAATAGAAAGATGATGCGGGCCTTGCAGTTATTTCTTTGAGAGCCCGCCATGAAAGCCATTGGTTACACCCAGCCCCACCTTATTGCCGCCATCCCGGGGCTGCAAGACATCACCCTGCCGGACCCGGTTGCACTGGGCCACGACTTGCTGGTGGAGGTGCACGCGGTGTCGGTCAACCCGGTCGATACCAAGCTGCGCAAAAGCGCCCGCCCTGCCGAGGGAGATGCCTACAAGGTGCTGGGTTTTGATGCCAGTGGCATCGTGCGTGCGGTGGGCCCGGAGGTTAGCCTGTTCAAACCGGGTGACCGTGTGTTTTACGCAGGTGCCATCCAGCGGCCCGGCACCAACAGTGCGCTCCACCTGGTGGACGAGCGCATCGTGGGCCACATGCCCGCAAGCCTCGACTTTGGCCAGGCCGCCGCACTGCCACTCACGAGCATTACTGCCTGGGAATTGTTGTTCGACCGCATTGGTGTGCAGCCTGGCAAAAAGCCCACCGGCAAAACCCTGCTGGTGATCGGCGCGGCCGGCGGGGTGGGCTCGGTGCTGGTGCAGCTGGCACGCCGCTTGACCAGCCTGACCATCATCGGCACCGCCTCGCGCCCTGCAACTCGCGAGTGGGTGCAGTCCTTGGGCGCCCACCATGTGATCGACCACAGCCAGCCGATGGCACCGCAGTTGGCCGCTATCGGGCTGCCGCAAGTAGACATCGTGCTGAGCCTGACCCACACCGAGCAGCATTTGCCGGAGATTTTGGAGGTGATCGCGCCCCAGGGTCAGTTCGGCCTGATTGACGATTTGCCGGTTCTGGACGTGATGCCCTTCAAGCGCAAAGCCATCTCGGTGCACTGGGAGCTGATGTTCACCCGCCCCTTGTTTGCCACGCCCGACATGGTGGCCCAGCACCACTTGCTCAATGAAGTGGCCCAACTGGTCGATGCCGGCTTGCTGCGCACCACCTTGGCCGAGCACTACGGCACTATCAACGCGGTCAACCTGCAGCGCGCGCACGCCTTCGTAGAGTCGGGCACTGCACGGGGCAAAGTGGTGCTCGAAGGCTGGGCCTGATCAACCTGCTGATTGCTATTAAATGAAGAGCATCTAGCCCAATTGAAATATGGGCTAGCTGCTCTTTTGACATTCAATCGCGGCTGCTGACCACCTCATCGGCACTGCGAAACGCCTCTACCGCGGTGGGCACCCCGCAGTACACCGCGGCGTGCAACAGCACCTCCTGGATTTCTTCGACAGTCGCGCCGTTGTTCAGGGCGCCCCGCACATGGCCTTTGAGTTCGTTTTGCTTGCCCAAGGCGGTGAGCATGGCAACCGTGATCAAACTGCGGGTTTTCAAATCAAGGCCCGGGCGCTGCCACACATCGCCCCACGCCGCACGGCTGATGTGTGCCTGCATTGGCGCGGTAAACGGCGTGGTTTTGGCCAGCGCCGCGTCCACAAATGCATCTCCCATCACCTGACGGCGGATGGCCAAGCCTTGGGTGTAAGCGTCCGCGTCCGGACGGGCGGGCAAGAGGGTGTTGGGGTCTGTCATCAAAGGCCTTCAGGGCAAAGCCGCCATGTTAGCCCGCGTGCCATTGCCCGAGCTGGGACAACAAGGCCACCAAGCCCATGCCATTGATGACGATGCCGACGGTGGTTTTGATTTCTTTCATGGTGCAAGTCTCCGGGTAGTGGGCTGCGACGGGGTTCGCAGTAGGATGAATACTAAAAAGCACTGACGTTTATGTAAATTCAATTAACTGAATCACATCGATAGTTTTTAAAAATACGCTAACCAGCGACCCGACGGAGACCCCATGAACCACACCCCGCGCTACCCCCTGCCCGACATCAACACCCTGCCCGATGACCTGAAGGCCAAGATCCTCGAGGTCCAGGAAAAGTCCGGCTTTGTGCCGAATGTGTTTCTGGCATTTGCCCGCCGGCCTGCCGAATGGCGCGCTTTTTTCGCCTACCACGACGCACTGATGCTGCGCGAGGGCTCCAGCCTGACCAAAGGCGAGCGCGAGATGATCATCACCACCACCAGTGCCGCCAACCAGTGCCTGTACTGCGTAGTGGCCCATGGCGCCATTTTGCGGATTTACGAGAAAAAGCCGCTGGTGGCAGACCAGGTGGCCGTCAACTACCGCAAGGCCGACATCACACCGCGCCAGCGCGCCATGCTCGACTTTGCTCTGCAGGTCTGCCTGCAGAGCCACACCGTAGAAGACGCCGACTTTGCCGCCCTGCACGCCCACGGTTTTGACGACGAAGACATCTGGGACATTGCCGGCATTACCGCTTTCTTCGGCCTCTCCAACCGCATGGCTAATGTGACCGGCATGCAGCCCAACCCCGAGTTCTACCTGCTGGGCCGGATCCCCAAAACCAAATAGCCACTCGCCACACCCGCCATGACATTCCACCCCCACCGCACTCTCAGCCTTGCCGTGACGGCGCTTTGTGCAGCGCTGCTGTCGGCGTGTGCCGTGTCGCCACCACCACCGGCACCGTCCGCGCCACCACCTCAGCCCGAAGCTGCAAGCGGCAGCACCGCCAAACCCGGTTGGGCGACCCGCCGCTATGCGGTGGCCGCGGCCAACCCGCTAGCCACCGATGCCGGGCGCCAGATGTTGGCGGCGGGCGGTAGCGCCGTCGATGCAGCGATTGCGGTGCAAATGGTGCTGAGCCTGGTAGAGCCGCAGAGCAGCGGCATTGGCGGGGGGGCATTTTTACTGCACTTCAATGGCACGACCACGCAAGCGTTTGACGGCCGCGAAACCGCGCCCGCCGCTGCCACGCCGGCCCTGTTTCTGGATGCATCAGGCCAAGCCATGAAGTTTGCCGATGCGGTAGTGGGCGGTCGCTCGGTAGGTGTGCCGGGTGCGGTCGCCATGTTGGCGCAGGCACATGCCTTGCACGGCAAACTGCCATGGGCTCAATTGTTTCAACCCGCTATCAACCTGGCCAACCAGGGTTTTGCCATCAGCCCGCGCATGGCCGCACTGCTGGCGGCAGACCCGCACCTGAAGAAAGACCCGGTAGCAGCAGCTTACTTTTACGACGCTGCAGGCAAGCCATGGCCAGCCGGCCATGTGCTGCGCAACCCCGAATTGGCAGCGGTGTTGCAAGGCATAGCCACCCGCGGCCCCTCTGCCCTGCTGCGGGGGGAGGTCGGTGAAGCCATCGCCCGCAAAGTGCAAGGCCACCCCACCAACCCGGGCAGCCTGAGCACGCGCGACCTGGCGACCTACCGCCCGCTGGTGCGGGAACCGCTGTGCTTTGACTACGACACGGCACCACGCCCGGTGCGCATTTGCGGCATGCCGCCGCCAAGCTCGGGGGCGATTGCCATTGGTCAAATTCTGCGCATGCTGGACCACACCCCTGCCCGCAGCCTGCCCCTGGTGCAAGGCCAACCTGGTGCCGACTGGTTGCATCTGTATACCGAGGCTTCGCGCCTGGCATTTGCCGACCGGGGCCAGTACCTCGGTGATCCGGCTTTTGTGCAAGCTCCAGCGGGCAACTGGTCCAGCTTGCTGGCACCGGGCTACTTGCGCAGCCGCGCCGCGCAGATCGACAGCAGCCCCACCGGGCAGAGTATCCAGTTTGCCTTGCCGGGGCAGCCCGGCGGCACGCCGCTGAGCTACGCGCCCATGCCTGATCAGTTAGAGTACGGCACCTCGCACATCTCGGTGGTGGATACCTATGGCAATGCGGTTGCCATGACCACTACGATTGAAGATGCCTGGGGCTCACGCCAGATGGTGAACCGGGGGGCCGGCCTCGCGGGCGGCTTTTTGCTCAATAACCAGCTCACCGATTTCAGCTTCAGCCCCACGGGGGGCGACGGAAGGCCAGTGGCCAACCGGGTAGAGCCGGGCAAGCGGCCGCGCTCCAGCATGTCGCCCACGCTGGTCTTTGACAAGGCTACCGGCCAGCTGCTCATCAGTGGTGGCAGCCCGGGCGGCGCGCTCATCATCCACTTCACCGCCAAAACCCTCTATGGCATGTTGCACTGGGGCCTGAACGCACAACAAGCGATCGACCTGCCCAACTTCGGCTCCCTGAATGGCCCTACCCTGTTGGAGGCGGGGCGCTTCAGCCCGGCGGTGGTGCAGGCACTGAAAAGCAGGGGCCACACCGTTGTGGAGGTTCCGATGGCGAGCGGCCTGCAAGCCATCGCGCGCACCCCCACGGGTTTCTTTGGGGGTGCGGATCCGCGGCGAGAAGGTGTGGTGCTGGGTGATTGAATTTTTATTCAGGCATCAAATCGGCCTCCAGCCCTCTTAGAACCTGCGCAAGCAGCTCCTTATTTGATAGCAAATCCCTTGCGCTAGCACAGCCGGGCTGCTCCGGCATTCAGCGCAGGCTGCCTACAATCGCCCTATGGCCATCCCCCAAAGCTTCATCCAGGAACTCATCGCGCGCACCGATGTGGTGGAGATCGTGGGCCGCTATGTGCAACTCAAAAAGGGTGGCGCCAATTTCATGGGCTTGTGCCCGTTTCACGGGGAAAAGTCGCCCTCGTTCTCGGTGAGCCCGGCCAAACAGTTCTACCACTGCTTCGGCTGCGGCAAAAACGGTAATGCCATCAGCTTCTTGATGGACCACGCCGGCATGACCTTCATCGAGGCGGTCAAAGACCTCGCCGGCCAATATGGCATGGTCATCCCCGAGGAAGAAGGCAGCCCCCAGGACAAAGCCCGCGCCCAAGCCCAGCGCGAGAAGCAAAACACCCTCACCAGCGTGCTGGAAAAAGCCGGCGAGGCCTATAGGCGCGGACTCAAGGAGTCACAACGCGCGATTCAGTATTTCAAAGGCCGCGGTCTGTCGGGCGAAATTGCCAAGCAATTCGGCCTGGGCTATGCGCCGGAAGGCTGGCGGAGTCTCGCCAGCATCTTCCCGCAGTACGACGACCCCTTGCTCGTCGAGAGCGGCTTGGTCATCCTGCACGAGGCCGAAAACGGGGGCGAAGAAAAGCGCTACGACCGGTTCCGCGATCGGGTGATGTTTCCGATTCGCAACATCAAGGGCGAGTGCATCGGCTTTGGCGGGCGGGTGCTGGGCGATGAAAAGCCCAAGTACCTCAACTCTCCGGAAACCCCGGTGTTTAGTAAGGGGCGTGAGCTCTACGGCCTGTTTGAAGCCCGCAGCTCCCTGCGTGAGCATGGCTATGCGCTGGTCACCGAGGGCTATATGGACGTGGTGGCGCTGGCCCAGCTGGGCTTCCCCAACGCGGTGGCCACGCTAGGCACGGCGTGCACCAACGACCATGTGCAAAAGCTGTTCCGCTTTACCGATGCGGTGGTCTTCAGCTTTGATGGCGATGCCGCCGGCCGCCGCGCCGCCCGCAAGGCGCTGGATGGCGCCCTGCCCTTTGCCACCGACGTGCGCAGCATCAAGTTTTTGTTTCTGCCCGCTGAGCACGACCCCGACAGCTTTATCCGTGCCTATGGCAAAGACGCCTTTGCCGACTACGTCAGCAAGGCCACGCCACTGAGCCGTTTTTTGATCGAAGCGGCGCAAGACGGCTGCGACCTCAGCTCCGCCGAGGGGCGGGCCCGCATGTCCAGCCAAGCCAAGCCCTTGTGGAGCCAGTTGCCCGACGGCGCGCTCAAGCTGCAACTGCTGAGCGAAATCGCCCAGCTGGTGCAGCTCCCCTCAGCCGAACTCGGCAGCCTGTGGTCCGGCGCCGGCACCAAACCGGCCGCCGAAGTACCACGCCGCAAGCGCGAAGCGGCGCCGGCCTCTGCGCCGAGCTTCGATGACGGCATGGGCGATATTCCTTTTTTTGATGACGACGAGCCTGCCGGATTTTCGGAACCATGGGTTCCGCAAGAGGAGTGGAAAAAGAAGACCGAATGGAAGAAAGAGGGCTGGACGCCGCGCGGCAAAGGCGACGGCAAGTGGGAGGGTAAATGGCCGGGCAAAGGCGGCAAGTTCGGCAACCGTGAGGCACGCCCCAGCGGCCCGCTGGCCAAACTCGATAGCCGTCCGGACCTTGCCGCCCGCATTTTGCTCAACCACAGTGAGCTCTGGGACATCCTTTCCAGCGAAGACCACGGCCTGTTGTGCGAATTGCCTGCCCCCCACGGCGACCTGTTTACCTGGCTGGAAAGCCAGCTCCATGAGCACGGCCCGGTCTCCCGGGGCACCTTGAAAGAAGAAATTGTGGGCCATCCGGCAGAGGACTTGGTGCAGCGGCTGACTGCCGGCCCGGTGCTGGCGAGTGAGCCCTTGCGCGAATCCGGCCCCGAGTTGCGCGATTTGCTCAACCGGATGCTGCTGGACCGTATCGATGCGCAGATGCGCGTGCTGGCAACCGACTCTGCCAACCTGGCCGAACTGCGGGTGCTGATGGACCGCAAAAAAGAACTGGGCAAACTGCTGGCAGCCAGTTCGATTGACGCCTGAAGCCTGACCCCGGACCGCGGTGGCACACCGGCCTGCGCAACCCCCTGCTGTTTTCAGGCTAAGTTCATGCTACAACTCTTGGGCTTGTCAATAGCAACTATAATGCGTGATTAGTTCGGCAAGAGCGACAGCAGCACCTCCGGGTCAGGCCACCGTGAATAGTTCATCACAACAGGCCACCTTACCGCAAGGACTGCATTCCAAATGATCGCCCTCCCATCTTGCCAATGGGGAATCTGATTCCCTGCCTAGCCACTACATCGCGTTTTGAGCGCAGCGTAGCCGGCATCTGTTCTGTCGTTTGTTAGTTTTTTGTTGTCCCGAGGTTTCTGCATGCCCGCTTCAAAATCCGCCAAGCCTGTTCAGCCTGCCAGCAAGGCCGTTGCCAAAACCGAAAAGAAAGCACCCTCCGTGTCCGCACCCAAATCCAAAGCCACCCTGTTGAAAGAAGCCGCTGACGCGCTTTTGGCCGCTGCTGAAGCTCCTGCGAAAAAGAAAGCGGGTCGCCCCGCCAAGGCCGCAGCTGACGAATCTGCTGCTCCCGCCAAAGCCACCACCGGCGCCAAGCGCGGTCGCAAGCCCAAGGCTGCAGCCGCCGAATCCAGCGGCGATGACATGGACATGTCGGATATTGAAGCGGACTTGGTCGGCGAGCCCGAAGCTGCGGCCACCACTACGGCTACCGGCGAAAAAGTCAAGCCCCTGCGCATGAAGATCAGCAAGGCGAAAGAACGCGCCTTGATGAAAGAGTTCGGCTTGGACGAAACCGTCCTATCCGAAGAAGACATGGCCAAGCGCCGCGCGCGCCTGAAGGCCCTGATCACCCTGGGCAAGACCCGTGGCTATCTGACCCACGGCGAAATTTCCGACCACTTGCCCGACAAACTGGTCGATGCGGAAACCCTGGAAGTCGTGATCTCCATGTTGAACGACATGGGCGTGGCGGTGTACGAGCAAACCCCTGACGCAGAAACCCTGTTGCTGAACAACAATGTGTCCACTGCGGCCACTGTGGAAGAAGCGGAAGAAGAAGCCGAAGCAGCCCTGTCCACCGTGGATTCGGAATTCGGCCGCACCACCGACCCGGTCCGCATGTACATGCGCGAAATGGGCACGGTCGAGTTGCTGACCCGCGAAGGCGAAATTGAAATTGCCAAGCGTATCGAAGGCGGCTTGATGGACATGATGGAGGCGATCTCCGCATCGCCCGCCACCATCGCCGAAATCCTGCGCCTGGGTGAAGATATCCGCGAAGGCAAAGTCGTCATCACCACCATCGTGGACGGCTTTTCCAACCCCAACGAAGCCGACGACTATGTGGCCGAAGAAGACTTCGACGAATTCGACGAAGCCGACGATGACGACGGCAAGGGCGGCTCCAAGGCACTGACCAAGAAGCTGGAAGAACTCAAGAAGCAGGCACTCGAGCGCTTCGACAAAATGCGCGAGCTGTTCGAGAAGGTGCACAAGGTCTACGACAAGGAAGGCTACGGCACTCCCGCGTATGTGAAAGCACAGAAGGCCCTCAGCGACGAGCTGATGACCATCCGCTTCACCGCCAAGGCGATTGAAAAGCTCTGCGACATGGTGCGCGCCCAAGTGGATGACGTGCGCAAGAAGGAGCGCGAACTGCGCCGCATCATCGTGGACAAGTGCGGCTACCCGCAAGAACAGTTCATCGCAGAATTCAGCGGTCGCGACAAGGCCGGCAACAAGGCGGTCTCTAACCTGCTGAACCTGAAGTGGATTGAAAAGCAAGCCGCCTCCGGCAAGAGCTGGGCCGCAGTCATGGGCCGCAACATTCCACCGGTGCAGGATTTGCAGCAAAAGCTGATCGACCTGCAGGCGCAGGTAGTGGTGCCTTTGGAGCAACTCAAAGACATCAACAAGCGCATGAATGCCGGCGAGTACGCCTCCCGCGCCGCCAAGAAAGAAATGATCGAGGCCAACTTGCGCCTGGTTATCTCGATCGCCAAGAAGTACACCAACCGCGGCCTGCAGTTCCTGGACCTGATCCAGGAAGGCAACATCGGTTTGATGAAAGCGGTAGACAAGTTTGAATACCGCCGCGGCTACAAGTTCTCGACCTACGCCACTTGGTGGATCCGTCAGGCCATTACCCGCTCGATCGCGGACCAGGCTCGCACCATCCGTATTCCGGTGCACATGATCGAAACCATCAACAAGATGAACCGGATCAGCCGCCAACACTTGCAAGAGTTTGGTTTTGAGCCGGATGCGTCTGTCTTGGCTGAGAAGATGGAGATCCCGGAAGACAAGATCCGCAAGATCATGAAGATCGCGAAAGAGCCGATCTCCATGGAAACACCGATCGGCGACGACGACGACAGCCACTTGGGCGACTTCATCGAAGACGGCGCCAACACTGCCCCGATGGAAGCGGCGATGCAAGCCGGTCTGCGCGATGTGGTCAAGGACATCCTCGACAGCCTCACCCCGCGCGAAGCCAAGGTGCTGCGTATGCGTTTCGGTATCGAAATGACATCCGACCACACCCTGGAAGAAGTGGGCAAGCAGTTCGACGTGACCCGCGAGCGCATCCGCCAGATCGAAGCCAAGGCCCTGCGCAAGCTCAAGCACCCCAGCCGCTCGGACAAACTGCGCAGCTTCACAGACACCCTGTAAAGCCCGCCGGCTTCACTTCAAGCCATTTAGCGCCCCAGCCCACATGCAATGTGCGCGGGGCGCTATTTTTTTGATAGCACCCATTCCCACCAACCGATCGAAAAGATCGCTTTGTCATTCGTATGGCTCACGACACTCCTTACCAACTCGCCGGCGTGATGGGCTGGCCCGTCGCGCACTCGCGCTCCCCGGTCATCCACAACCACTGGATTGCCGAACATGGCCTGCGCGGCGCCTATGTGTTGCTGCCGGTGCAGCCAGTACGCCTGGAGCAAGCGTTGCGCGCCCTGCCCGTTCTCGGAATTGCCGGCTGCAATCTGACCATTCCGCACAAAGTCGATGCGATGTCCATCGTGGACCATGTCGATGCACTCGGCCAGCGTATCGGCGCGGTGAACACGATTGTGGTCAATGCCGATGGCACCTTAAGTGGTCGCAACACCGATGCCTTCGGCTTTATCCAGAGCCTTTACGAAGCGGGTAGCCCGTGGCAGCCAGCCAGCGGGCCGGCTTGCGTGGTCGGGGCAGGCGGTGCGGCGCGCGCCGTCGTGGTGGGTCTGCTGGATGCAGGCGTCCCGGAAATCCGCCTCACCAACCGCAGCGATGGCAAAGCCATTGAGATGGCCGGTGAATTCGGTGACAAGGTCAAGGCAGTCGCCTGGTCAGAAAGGCACGCCTGCCTGGAAGGCTGTGCGCTACTGGTCAACACCACCAACCAGGGCATGCACGGCCAACCGGCACTCGACCTGCGACTGGACGCACTCCCCGTCACAGCACTGGTGTCGGACATTGTGTATGTCCCGATGGAAACGCCCTTGCTGGCCGCCGCGGCGGCGCTGGGGAACCCCATCGTCAATGGACTCGGCATGCTGCTGCATCAGGCCCGCCCGGCGTTTGAGGCATGGTTTGGAACCATGCCCTCCATCAGTCCGGAACTGCTGCAAAAGATCAAAGCGACCTTCTGAAGGTTGCAGGCGTCCGAACAGGGCGGCTTTTAGCCGCCTGCCTTGGCGCTACGTTCGCCCACGAAACGGAACGCAAACAGCAAGGCCTCTTCAAGAGACAGGTCAATCGCCTGGCGCTCTTGTTCCGTCAAATAAAACATCAAATCCACGTCGTGGCGGACATAGCGCGCCGGCAGGCGGTTCAGCGCGACACACGCCACATCGCCCAACATATCGTTGTTGAAAGCCGGAAACTCGGCAGCCCGGCGGACGACCTCCTCAAAAACCAGGCGCTCGTAGTAGTTGTGGACCAGCTCAAAGTTGAAAGCCATGTGAAAAAACCTCCGGATCATGAATCACCGCACCTTAGCATCGTGGGCACGCAGTGGCAAGCCGGACACATAGGTATGCGTTTGTAAGTCTGGCGCCCTGTTTACCTGCGCCAACAGCTATGAAACTTGTAGCAAGCAGAAAACTGCGCTATAGTTTCCGCTCGTTTTAGGAATCCGGCCGCATGGCCGGCCCACCATCAAGATACATAAAAAGGGCAAGGTAATGAGTGCAAAAGAAACGGTCGCAGTGGGCCAATTGTTGGAACTCTTGGAATCCCGTTATGCGATACGCGTTTTGTGGGCTCTTCGCGACGGCCACGCACAAACCTTCCGTTTGCTACAAGACAGCGTCGGTGGAATTACCCCCAACACCCTGAATACCCGGATCAAAGAATTGCGCGAAGCCGGCCTCCTGACCCACGGTACCGACGGCTATGTAGTGACATCCGCCGGTGCAGATTTGCTCAAGCGCTTGGGCGACTTGCAGGCGTTTGCCGTCAAGTGGTCTACCGCTCAGGCAAAAAAGGCGAAGTAAATCGCTGCCGGCCGTTTAACGGCACGAACCCTGCAGACAGGCCTTGGCCTGTCTTTTTTTTGGGTGGGGCATAATTTATGGTTTTTCCGGCCGCCAACACCCAGTGCGTTTGCGCTACCTGCTCCTGTTTTTATAGCAAAAGGATTTGAATATGCCTACTACTGCCAGCGGACTCCAGTTTGAAGACACGATTGAAGGCACCGGCGACGAAGCCAAAAAAGGCCAAAGCGTCACCGTGCATTACACAGGCTGGCTCTACAACGATGGCGTGCAAGGCGCCAAGTTCGA
>DGQR01000193.1:22632-30974 GCA_002390825.1 Rhodoferax sp. UBA4409 | reverse complement strand
GAGCCGCGCCACCGGCATTCCGGTCTCCAAAATGATGCAGGGCGAGCGCGATAAGTTGCTGCAAATGGAAGGCAAGCTGCGCGACCGCGTGGTGGGGCAGGAAGAAGCCATTGCCGCCGTGTCCAACGCCATCCGCCGTTCCCGCTCCGGCCTATCGGACCCGAACCGGCCTACTGGTTCCTTCTTGTTCCTCGGCCCTACGGGCGTGGGCAAGACCGAGCTGTGCAAGGCGCTGGCGGGTTTCTTGTTTGACAGCGAAGAGCACCTGGTGCGCATCGACATGAGCGAGTTCATGGAGAAGCACTCGGTCGCCCGCCTGATTGGCGCGCCCCCCGGTTATGTGGGCTATGAGGAGGGCGGTTACCTCACCGAAGCCGTGCGCCGGAAACCCTATGCCGTGCTGCTACTCGACGAAGTGGAAAAAGCCCACCCCGACGTGTTCAACGTGCTGCTGCAAGTGCTGGACGATGGCCGCCTGACCGACGGCCAGGGCCGTACCGTGGACTTCAAAAACACGGTCATCGTGATGACCAGCAACATCGGCAGCCAGCTCATCCAGAGCATGGTGGGTCAGGACTACGAGGATGTGAAAGAAGCCGTCACTGGCGAGCTGAAGAACCACTTCCGCCCCGAGTTCCTGAACCGGATCGACGAGACCGTGGTCTTCCACTCGTTGGACGCCGCCAACATCGCCTCCATTGCCAAGATCCAGCTGGCCACGCTGATGGCGCGTCTGGCCAAGATGGACCTGACGCTCGCCGTGAGCGACGCGGCGGTGGCCGAGCTGGCCAAGGTGGGCTTCGACCCGGTGTTCGGTGCGCGGCCCTTGAAGCGCGCTATCCAGCAGCGCATTGAGAACCCGCTGTCCAAGCTGTTGCTCGAAGGCAAGTTCTTGCCCAAATCGACGATTCAGGTGGGGGTGGACCCCATCCTGGCGCCGGGGCAGTTCAGCTTCAACTAAGGCATATCGGGGCCGGTGGCTAGCCCACCGCGCCTTCGTAAATGATCTGCCAGGTATTCGCGCGCTTTTGCCAGTACTGGCGCACCGTGCGGCCGGTGCGGTCGCCGCGCTTGAGTTCGCCAAAGGTGGCGACCAAGATCTCTGCCTCATCGGTCCAGCGGATGAGCGACAGGTCGTTAAGTTGCACGGATTTGCCCGCCAGCTGCTGGAGCCCGGCTTGCGTCGCACGGCTGAACGCTTGCAGGTCTTTGCCTTCTGCCTGGAAATCATTGGCGTAAAACTTCCACAGGCTGCCGGGCTGACTCGAACCTTTGGCAGCAGCCCAGGCTTTGAGCCGGCTTTCCCACTGCTCGCGCTCTGCCGAGAGCTCCGCGGGGCGCACCCAGCGGAAGTTTTTGCCGATCAAAACCGGGGTGGTGCGGATTTCTACCGTGCGGATGATCCGGTCCAAATCCGGATTGGCAACCGCCACGCAGCCATCTGTCGCCTGCGGTGCCCGGGTGAACTGGGTGGACGGTGTGCCGTGCAGCCAAATTCCCCCTCCGGTTTTGCCGCGCCGCAGGTCCAGCACATTGGGGTAATTCACCGGCAGGGCGCCGGAGCCGTAGAGGTCTTTCAGGCTCTTGGGGTCGAGGTTGCTGGTAATGAAATACACCCCCAGCGGTGTGCGCTGGTCACCTTCGACTTGTTTGCCCACGCCCGCCTTGCCCACCGAGATGTAATAGTCCGCCAGCAGGCGGGTGCCCTTGGCCGTGTTCTCAAAGAGGTACAGACGCGCCTTGGCGGTGTCTACGGCAATGACGTGTTTGTTACGCTTTGAAAGACCAATGAACTGCGCCGGAAGGGCGTCCACCGGTGGCCTCTGGCGGATGGCGGCAATCCGCAGTTGCGACTCGGCGCGCAAGGCGTCAAGGTTGCCGGCCGCGGCTTGTGCCAGCTCACCGGGTACATCCCCGACGTGCCGGACCGGTCGCGAGATGGCAGACAGTAAATCGCCGTGCACCAACTGGGCCAACTGAAAATGGGGATAGGCCTTCACCAGCGCATCGCTTTTTCGCAGTGCGTCACGAAGGTCTGCCGCGCCTATGGTGCGGTAGATGTCGATCAGCGCGGCTTCGGCCTTGCCGTCGGCGTGGGTTGTGGCGAGCGATGGGCCTGTCCAGCCGCCCACCATCACCAATGCTGCCAGGCCTGCGCGAATCCAATAAAACACGGGCATAGGCGTGGCTTAACGGGTCTGCGGTGCGGGCTTTGCCAGCTCTTCGGCCACCAGGGCTTCCAACTGCTGCGGCCCGAAACTGGGCAGTCCCCGGCCGTTGACAAAAAAGGTCGGGGTCTTGGTGACCTCCAGGGCGGTCAAGTCTTGAACATCCTGCGCAAGCAAGGCCTCTATGGCGGGCGATTTCATGTCTACCCGGGCTTTTTGAAGGTCCAAGCCTGCGTCTGCGGCCGCTTGAAAAGCCCGCTCCACATTCGGTTGGCTATGGTCGGCCCACAAGGGCTGCGTAGCCAGCACCATTTCCAGCACCGGCTGGTACAGGCCCTGCAAGCGGGCCGCTTCGAGCAGCTTTATCACCTGGTCTGAGCCTTGGTGAAAAGGGGCGTAGCGCAGCACCAAGCGGATGTCTTGCGGGTGTTTGCGCATCAGATCTTTCACGAAAGGGTAGAAGGCGCGACAGGTCTCGCAGGCCGGGTCAAAGAATTCCACCACCGTCACGCGCGCATCCACCGGCCCCAATACGGGGGAGGCTGCCCGCACCAAGCGGTCTGCCGCCTGGTTGACTTTGTCCATTTGTGAGTTTTGTACCCGTTGCTGGTAAACGTACATGCCGAGCGCGAAGAACGAGACAACCAAGGCCAGCAGGCCGAGCACTATCTTTTTTTGGGATGTCATGGTGAAGTTTTCTTGAGATAAATACAGAGCAAAGCGGCAATCGATACAAATGCCGCCAAAGAGAGCCAGGGGATCTGAACCCCGTAAAACATGGTGAGCGCCTGATTTGCGCAAGAGGCACCTGCGCCGCACGGAACCCAAGCTTTGGGTACCCAGCCCGCGATCAGCAGCGTGTGGTACAGCGACGTTAAGGTGCCCAATCCGGCGAGGGGCAGGGCATATAGCGCGCCCTCACGGTCGTTGCGGTAAGCCGCCATGCCTAAGATCAATACCAAGGGGAACATGGCAATGCGCTGAAACCAGCATAGGTTGCAGGGCGTCATGCCCATGACCTCACCCATAAAAAGTGCCCCTGCAGTGGACACCGTGGCGAGCATCCAGGCGGCGACCAGCAGCGCCCACGCGGATCGCATGTAAAAAAATGACGGCAGCACAACGGCCTCCAACGAACGACAGTGATCCGGCAACTACGCCGGGTGGTGTGTGTTCAGGGCAAGCGCAATGCGGGCCCTGGCTAAGCCAGGGTGGCCCACTGCGGGCGGTCGGGGAGGTCTTGGTAGTGCCGCAAGGGCACTGGGGTGGGGGCGCTGGCACGCAGGTGCCCATGGCCCAGTGTGGCGTTGGGTGTGGCAGTGTGCAGGGCGAGTGAGCAGCCCGCGTTGCACACGCCACAGTCGTTCTCTAAAGTGCCCGTGTCTGCGGTGTTGCTATCGCCAGAGGGCGACTGGGCATGCTCGTGCACATGGTGGCCAGGATGCGGCGTTGTGTGGGGCGCAGTGTGCTGGCAATACGCACTTGCCGCCGCCCAAGAGAGCTGCACAGGCAAGAGTATCAACATCACAATAAAAAACCAACGGCGCATGGGCGCGGAGTCTATCAGCCAAGGCTTTGCCCCCAAGTACTCGGGGCCCAAGGGTGAGCGGGCTAGTCAGCCCATCGCACTCGCCGGCTCAGCCGCTCGAAGCCCATGTCGGCGGCTATCGCCAGCAGGCCTACCAGTACCGCGCCTTGCAATACATACGCGGTGTTGAACCCCGAGAGCCCCACGATGATCGGCGAGCCCAAGGTTTTGGCCCCTACCGTAGAGGCAATAGCCGCGGTGCCGATATTGACGATGACCGAGGTGCGAACCCCCGCCAGCCACAGCGGCAGTGCCAGCGGAATCTGCACCTGCGTGAGGATGTGTCGCGGCGACAGGCCCATGGCGCGTGCAGACTCCAGCACAGGGCGTGGTACCGACTCCACCCCAGCCAGCGTGGCTTGCAACACAGGCAAGAGCCCGAATAGTGACAAAGCAATCAGGGCCGGTAGCTCTCCGAAACCGACCGCCGGCACCGCCACTGCCAAGATCGCCACCGGCGGAAAAGTTTGGCCCATGGCGGCCAGAGCCTCCAGCAAGGGCCTGAAGGCACGGCCCGCAGGCCGCGTGGCCGCCACGCCAGCGGCTGTGCCCAGCAGAATAGCGATTGCGCTGGACAACAGCACCAGCTCCAAGTGCTGCCAGAGCAATACAGCCAAGGGCTCTTGCAGATACACCGGGCGGGGCAGGGCCGGGAAAAGCGCGGCAAACACAGGTGTGCTGTGCGGCAGGCCATAGGCCAGCGCCAGCAGCGCGGCCAGCGTCCACAGCAGCCGATCGCTCCACCAGCGGGCTGGGTGGCTAGGTGCGTCAGCCATGCCTTGCTTCCAGCAAATCGGCAGCGCTCACCTGGCCCAGCACCGTGCCGCTCGGGTTGGTGACACCGAGGCACGACACGCCGAGCGCCGCCATCTGCGAAATAGCCTCCCGCACCGTGGCGGTATCGGCAATCACATGGGGGGGCGTGTTCCCATTCACAGCTTGTATCAAGGGTGCAATCGGCCGCAGCGAGAGCTGCTTCAGCCCGAGGTCCGCGCGCCCCATAAAGTCGGCCACAAAGTCGCTGGCGGGTTGCTGCAATAGCTCCAGCGGCGTGCCCACTTGCGCAATGCGGCCGTGGTTCAGCAGCACGATGCGGGTGGCAAGCAGCAAGGCTTCGTCAATGTCGTGGGTGACCAGCACAATGGTTTTGCCGGTGGCGCGGTGGATGCGTTTGAGCTCCAGCTGCAGGGTGGCGCGGGTCACAGGGTCTAGCGCACCAAAGGGCTCGTCCATCAGCAGCACATCGGGGTCGGCGGCTAGCGCACGCGCCACGCCCACCCGTTGCTGCTGGCCGCCCGAGAGCTGGTGCGGGTATCGGCTCGCGTATGGCTCGGGGGCCAAGTCGAGCAGTTGCAGCAGTTCGGTGACCCGGGCTTGCACGCGGGTGGCATCCCAGCCCAGCAGCGTGGGCACGGTGGCAATGTTGCGCGCCACGGTCCAGTGCGGGAACAGGCCCACCGACTGGATCGCATAGCCCATGCGGCGGCGCAAATCCTGCACATTGAAGCTGTAAATCTCTTCGCCATTGAGCAAGATGCGGCCGCCATCGTGGTCGACCATGCGGTTGATCATCTTGAGCGCGGTCGATTTGCCGGAGCCCGAGGGCCCGAGCAGCACTACCAGCTCACCCTGGTCGATGTGCAGGTTCAAGTCGGTGATGGCCGGTGTGCCGTCGTAAGACTTGCAGGTGTGGTCAAAAGTGATCATGCGGCGGGCGTCTCCAGCAAGTTGCCGAGCGCCTTGAAAAAATGGTCTGCCAGCAAAGCCAGCAGCACGATGGGAATCACACCCAGCATCACCAGCTCGTTGGCCGCGCTGAACAAGCCGTCAAACATGATGCTGCCCAAACCACCCGCACCCACCAGCGCGGTCACTGCGGCCAGGCCCGTGGTTTGCACGACCGCGGTGCGCAGCCCGATCAGCAGCACCGGCAAGGCCAGCGGCAGCTCCACATGCCAGAGCACTTGCCGCGGTGTCATGCCCATGGCGCGCGCCGCAGTCACGGTGGCTACGGGTACCTGCTCCAGCCCGGCCAACGCCGAGCGCACGATGGGCAGCAGCGCATACAGCAGCAGCGCCAGCACCGCAGGCGCCAGGCCCACACCGCTAATACCCAGCCGGCCCAACATGGGTGCCTGCGCTGCCAGCCACGCCAGAGGCGCCATCAACAAGCCGAACAGGGCGATGGACGGGATGGTCTGAATCACATTCAGCACCGGCAACAGCGTCTCGCGCAGGCGCGGTGCACGGGTCATGCGCCAGGCCAGCGGCACGCCGATGGCTACGGCCGGTGCAATAACCAGCAGCACGATCTGCAAATGGCGCACGATGGCGGGGCCGAACACATCGCTCTGGTTGGCGTATTCCTTGGCGATGGACAAGTCTTGCCCCGCACTCAAAGACAGAAGCAAGGGCGCGAACAAAGTGCTTTGCAGCAGCAAGCGTGGCAGGGTTTTCAGCTGCAAGCGGGCGACTGCGTCGAGCGCCGACATCCAGGCCAGCGCTGCCAGCGTCCAAAAACCGGCACCCAAAGAAGTGCGGACCAGCGGGTTGTCTGTCTGGCTGGCTAGGCTGACGCTACTGGCGTGGTGACCAGCCGCCAGCCAAAGTGCGGCCATGCCTGCCGACAACACTAACGCCACTGCGACCTGCACGATCCGGCGGTGGGCTTGCACAAGCGCAAGACACAAAACCCCTAGCCCGAGCGCCAAGGCAGCAGCCATCCACGCACTGGTGCCCGGCAGCCATTGCCATAAAAAAACCGGCTCGCCAGACAGCAGCCGGTTCGGTGCGACCCGCACAAAGGGCAGGCCCCATGCGGCCCCCAATGCGAGCGCCATACACAGCGCCAGCACCGGGCTCCAGCGCTGGGGGCGCACGTCCATCACGGCGGCGCTTATTTCAGGAAGCCTTTGCTTTGCAGGTAGGTTGTGGCCACTTTGCGTGGGTCTTGGCCTTCGAGTTGAATGCGGGCATTCAGCATTTGCAAAGTAGGGCCATCCAGCGATTTGAAGATGGGTGCCAACACCGTGGCAATGGCGGGGTAGCGCTTGAGCACTTCTTCACGCACCAGCGGGGCAGGGGCATACACCGGCTGCACACCCTTGGGGTCGTCCATCACGACCAGACCTAAGGCAGCCACAGGGCCGTCGGTGCCGTAGGCCATGGCGGCGTTCACGCCCGATGTTTTCTCGGCCGCGGCCTTGATGGTGGCTGCGGTGTCGCCACCTGCCAGCACCAGCGCTTGGTCCGCGCGCAGTTTGAAACCGTAGGCAGCCTGGAAGGCGGGCATGGCGTCAGCACGCTCCATGAACTCTGCCGAGGCAGCTAGCTTGAATGCGCCGCCCTTGGCGATGTACTGGCCCATGTCGTCCAGGGTGCGCAGCTTGTTGGCTACTGCCACATCGCGGCGAACTGCAATCGCCCAGGTGTTGTTGGCGTTGGCCGGCTCCAGCCAGACGACCTTGTTTTTCTCAAGGTCCATCTTTTTGGCGAGCTCGTAGCCGGCGCGCAGGTCTTTCCAGGCCTTGTTGCTTTCGTCACCCAGCATGAAGGCGCCGTTGCCGGTGTACTCGGGGTACAGGTCAATCTCACCGGCCAGCAGGGCGGTGCGCACCACCTTGGTGTTGCCCAAGGCCACCTTGTTTTCTGTTTTGATGCCATTCGCCTCCAGCGCCAGCACCACGATGTTGCCGAGCAGTTTGCCTTCGGTATCGATCTTGGAGCCCACACGCACCGGGCTTTGGGCATGGCTGGCAAAGGTGGCCAGCAGGCCGGTGGCCAATACAAGAAGGTGACGGCGCATAAAAGGGGTGGTGGGTAGCATGGGGCGAGCCTTTAAAGTGAGGCCACAGGATAAGCGAAACCGATTGCCCCCGGTTGGCCCGCAGCACAGGCAGCTGTGTTGCAATGGCACCCTCAATACCCCAAGGAAACCGCCATGAAAGCCATTTGGAACGGCACCGTGATTGCCCAGAGCGACGACACCGTGCTCGTAGAAGGCAACCACTACTTTCCCGCCAGCAGCCTGAACCGCGACTATGTGCAGTTTAGCAACCACAAAACCAGCTGCGCCTGGAAAGGCCAGGCCAGCTACTACTCGCTGATGGTGAACGGCGAAATGAACATTGACGCCGTCTGGTACTACGCCGACCCCAAACCCGAAGCCGCCATGGTGCGCGACCGCGTTGCGTTCTGGAAGGGTGTACAAGTCACTGCTTGAGGCAAGCGCGCTAAAGACTCGTAGCTTCTGAGAAGTGAGCTCGGGATCTGGGGTTGGTAACGCGCGCTTTTTGTAGGCGGCTTCCTACGCCGATTCGGGATCAGGTCCTCTGGTGACAAAAGCAGGGCGCCGCCACACTGGCGGTGTATCAAGTCACCACATAAGGACACCCGATGAACACATACCCCACCACTCTCCAGCAACCTAGCGCGTGGCGCTTGCATCCAGTGATTGCGATCGCTGCAGGCTCCGTCATCGTGGTGAGCCTTTTGGGCGCAGCTGCGCTCACGGGCCTGCTTCCTAACTCCAGTGCCACTGCTCCCGCGAGCCTCACCGCCAGCACGCCGGCCAATGTGTCAGCACC
>DGQR01000193.1:0-22423 GCA_002390825.1 Rhodoferax sp. UBA4409 | reverse complement strand
TCTGGGCAAGTGGCATCGAACTCCACGCCTCCCGCACAAGCTACTGCCACTCCCGCTCCTGCTGCCGAGAAAAACAGCGCGGTCGGAATCGGTATTGGTGCGGTTGTGGGTGGCTTGGTCGGCAACCAGTTCGGGAGCGGCGATGGCAAAACCCTTGCCACCATCGCCGGTGCAGTGGGTGGCGGCTACGTTGGCAATGAAATCGCCAAAAAGAACGCTGCCCCGTAAACCTCTAGCCGCCGTTAAGCGGCTTGTCGCCACTGGCGGATTTGATCCACGGTGACAGTGGCGCCGCCGCACACGATGAACAGCACGTTGCGGAAGGGCGCTAGCGCCGCGTTGGCTTCATAGGCCAGCGCGAGGCTCGCACCACAAGCGGGCTCCACCAGTACGCGGTGGTCGTTCAAGAAGCGCTCGCAAGCATCCAGCGCACTGGCATCTGAGATCAACACGCTTTGCACCGGCCGCTGCTGGGCACATTGCAGGGCCTGCTCGCACACGCGCTTGGCGCCTAGCGAACTGGCAACGCTAGTGATGGCGTCTAGTGCCACTGTGTGCCCCGCCTGCATGACTGCATGCAGCGAGGCGGCGCCCTCAGTTTCCACCGCGATGATCGGCACCTGTCCCCAGCCATTGCGCGCCATGCCCTCTGCCACACCCGACAGCAAACCGCCACCGCCCACCGACAACACCACCGCATCGGGCACCACGCCCGCGCTGGCTACCTCGTCGATCATGCTGGCGTGGCCCGTCCTCAGCAGCGGGTCGTCAAACGGGTGCAAAAACGCATCGTCCAGCCCCACCATGGAGAGCGCCAGTTCATTGGCCTCTTGCCAAGAAGCGCCATGCACGATGACCTCGGCATTTTCCAGCCGCAGCAGCTCTTGCGCCCTGGCAGTCGTGGTCTGGGGCACCACCACGGTCACTGGAATGCTCAGCACCCGCCCCGCATAAGCCACCGCCATGCCTGCGTTGCCACCGGACGACGACACAAAACGCTTAGCACCGCGCTGCGCATGGATCTGGCAGGCATAGCCAATGCCACGAATCTTGAAGCTGCCAGGCGGCTGCAGCGCCTCCATCTTGAGCCAGACGGTGCACTGCGCGGCGAGGCTCAGGGGGCGGGATTCCAGGAGCGGGGTTTGTAGGTGGAGGGGCGTCGTATTCATGCTGGAAATACTACGTTGTTTTTGTTAGCCCAAGGCTGCCGTTACCATGCCGCCATGTCTCCTTTGCAACGTCGAATTCTTCAAGCTTGCCTGTACGAGGGTATTGCGATTGCCGTGGTCACGCCTACGCTGGCGCTGGCTTTTTCTCACCCGCCGGGGTCGGCTTTTGTGCTGGCGGCGGTGATGTCCAGCATTGCCCTCGTCTGGAACTATGTGTTCAACGCGCTGTTTGAGCGCTGGGAAGCGCGCCAGACCGTGCGGGGCCGCTCACCCAAACGCCGTTTGGTGCACGGCCTGGGCTTTGAGGGGGGCTTGGCCATCATCCTCATGCCGGTCATGGCGTATTGGTTGGATATTTCGCTCTGGGCTGCCTTTGTGGCGGATTTGGGGCTGCTGGCGTTTTTCTTTTTCTACACCGTCGGATTCACCTGGGCGTTTGACCGTATTTTCGGTTTGCCCGCATCGGCGCGGTAGGGGCGGGCGAGAGATGACGCACATTCCCCCAGTTCCAAAAAATGATTACGAGCGCATGGTGCTCCGCAATATCGAGCAATACGGGTGGCATTGCACCGCAGTGGCTGCGGATGCGGATGCAGGCACGCCGCCTTTTGCCTATACGGTAGGGCTGGCACAGCGCCATGGTCAGCCCGAGATATTGGTGCGGGGCTTTGCGCCAGCGGTGGCGCACTCGATGTTGAGCGCATGCGCAGCCCGTTTGACCGAAGGCTTGCCTTTGCCCATCGGTGCGCCTGTACCCGGGTTGATTGATGGTCTTGTCTGCAGCTTCGTGGAATTGCCGCCCGAGCACTATGCCGACTACATGCTGACCGCACTGTGGTGGCATGGAGGTCAGCCGTTTGTGGTCTACGAATTGCTGTCGCAGCCTAGCGAGCACTGAGCCGCCATGACTTGGGCGATATTCATCGTGGTTGCCTTAGTGTCTTCGCTGGGGTGGCACCGCGCGGTGCGGAGCAAGGGTTGGGCGAACTTGGGCGCTACTTGCACCAGTGTGGTGGTGTTTCAGGTGCTGGCCTTTGTGCAGCTGGGGTATCTGGATCCGTTCTTCATGATCGGGATGGCGATGTCGGCACCGGTGGCGCTGTTGATTGCGGTGCTGGTGGGGGCGCTGGTCAAGCGTTAGCCACTCTCAGGCGCCCAGCTGCTTGCGAAAGGCCTGCAGCTTCTGCTTTTGGCTGCTATTGACTTCCGGGTAGCTCAGCTTCAGGGCCTGCAGCGCATCCAGCACGATCTGCGACACGATCAAGCGGGCGTTGTCCTTGTCGTCCGCAGGCACGATGAACCAAGGCGAGTCGGCGGTGCTGGTGGCGCTCAAGGCTTGGCCATAGGCTTGCATATAGGCGTCCCAGTGCTTGCGCTCGGTGATGTCGGCGAGGCTGAATTTCCAGTTCTTGTCGGGCTCATCAATGCGCGCCAATAGCCGCAGGCGCTGCTCTTCTTTAGAGATGTGCATAAACACTTTCACGATGCGGGTGCCGTTGATGTGCAGATGTCGCTCCAAGTCCACGATGGAGCGAAAGCGCCCCTCCCACACCGTCCCGTCTTCCGGGATGTCCGGAATATGTTCGCTCAGCAAGATGCTGCTGTGCACCCGGGCGATCAGCACCTCTTCGTAGTACGAGCGGTTAAAGATGCCAATGCGCCCGCGCTCAGGCAGGTCGCGGGTGGTGCGCCACAAAAAGTCGTGTTGCAGCTCCTGCTCGCTCGGGTGCTGAAAACTGAAGACCTGGCAGCCCTGCGGGTTGACGCCTGACATGACGTGCCGGATAGCACCATCTTTACCGGCCGTGTCCATGGCCTGAAACACGATCAGCAAAGCGTGCCGGTTGGAGGCATATAGCAGGCGTTGCTGCTCGCTGAGTGCCTCCACCTCGTCTTCCAGCGCCTCGCGGTAGGCCTTTTTGGACTTGCACAGCGGCTTGCTCCGGGTGGCCCATTGGGCCAGGTCCACGCCTTTACCTTCCGGGACCTGGAACGGGGTGGCGTTGATTTTCCCCCGCGCCCCGCCGCTGCGGGCCTCAAGCCTCTGCCCGGTAGGGAATCGCCATTTCAGCCTGCTGCTCGTCTTCGGGCCAATAGCCTTTGCGCCCATAGTGGCGGTGCACTGCGATTTCCATTTCGCGGTTCAGCGGCAGGTCTGCGTCGAAGTGGGGGGCCAGCTTCAGGGCCTCGCGGCTCAGGTCGATCTCCACCGCCTGCTTGCTCCAGCTCACATGCTTGATCCACTGGGTGGCGACCAGCACATCGTGCCCCATCCACCAGTTGCTGGTACTCACCACCAAGTAGCGGATAGCCCAGGTGTGGTCGTCGACCAGCAGGCCTTTCACATGGCCGATTTCGCCGTCATTGGCCTCGATGTGGTAGCCGATGACGGCTTCGCAGCTGCGCAAGTGCGGGTCCTGGTCTTGCTCGCGGGCCTCTGCCATGGCTTGAATGCTGTTGGCTTGCGCCCGGATGGCGGTGGGTGAGCCGTAACCGACGTAGCCTGGCAACATCAGGCCCGGATAGGCAGCGCCGCCCCACAAGCCGATACCACCCCAGTAGTAGGGGTAGTTGTAGTAGTCCAGGTATTCGGTCTCGTGCTGGCGGGTGACCGGCATGTCGGTGTCGATGGGGGGGCTGTTTTCAATCTGGTCGCGGGTGAGCGATACCGGCAGCATGTGGGTGTCCCAGTCCGGTTTGCCCGCGCCCATGGGCGAGATCAGCACTTTGCGGCTGGAAAACCAGGTACCGGTTTGCACGACCAAGTAGCGGATCCCCCAGGCCTCGTCATCGAAATAGAGGTCGGTGACCTCGCCAACGGGGCCATCGGTGGCCTCGATGGCGAGTTTTTGCAGGTCTTTGCTGAGGCCGAGCATAGGGGCTACTTTCAAAGGGGGGAGCCGCAGCTCCGTGACACAGAAGCCCACGATGCGCTCCCGACCCGCTTTGCGTCTGTGCGCAACGGCACATGCCCCGAATTAGCAATGAAATAGGCCTATAGCGCCCGATTAATATTCGCCTATAGCTATTATTTTGATAGCGTTTTGCTTTGAAAGTAACTCGGCGCCTTGCCCATGGCCTGCTTGAACATGGCCGAGAACGCGCTGTCGCTGGCGTAGCCGCTGGCGGCTGCCACTTGGGCAATCGGCACGCCACGGGCCAGCTGGGGCAGGGCGTGGGCCAACACCGCCTGGGTGCGCCATTGCTGGTAGCTGGTGCCCAGCTCGTCGCGGAACAGGCGGGCCACGGTGCGCTCGCTGGCGCCCACCTCGGCCACCCATTCGCGCAACTGGTTTTTCTCGGCCGGATCGCGCAGCACGGCTTCGCACAGGGCGCGCAGGCGCTTGTCACCCAGCACCGGGTGCGGCATGGGCACGCCAAGTGCCTGGGTGTCGGCGTGTTGAATTTCGTCCAGCGCCAGGGCCATCACAGCGTCTTCGCGTGGGCCGGGCTCGCTGCCCTGCAGCGCGCCTATCAGCTCGCGCAGCAGCGGGCTGACCACCAGCACCCGGCAGTCCGCCCAGCTGGCGGGCAGGGCGGCGGGGGCGATGTCTACGGTGCGCAGCTCGGCGCTCTCCAGCACCACCACGGTGTGCTGCACTTGGGGCGGAATCCACACCGCGCGGCTGGGCGGCACGATGAAGGTGGTTTCGCACGCGCCTTGGGTCACGGTGACCTGCATCAGGCCACTGGCGCAGTAGGTGAACTGCGACCAGGCGTGTTGATGCGGCTCGATGTGCGCGTTCATGGCCAGCGCACGGCCGCGGCTGCGCACCGGGCGCTGGGGAGTGGGCGGGCGGCGGGGCGAGGTGTCGCTCTGCACCGTGTGCAGGCGGGCGGGTTTGGTGGCGCGGGTCATGGGGCAGGTTTGGCGGGTTTTCGATGATTATTGTCTTTTTGTCGCATTTCAGAAAACCGGCCCAGTCGTAGGATGAGCGCATGACTACTGCCACCATGCCTGCTGCCGCGATTGCAGCCCCTTTCAAACAAGACGCCACCGTGATCGGCCTGATCGGCTTGGCCCACGGCAGCTCGCACTTCGGGCACTTGATACTGCCGCTGCTGTTTCCGGTGTTTATGCAGGAGTTCGGCCTCAATTACTCGCAGCTGGGTTTGCTCATGACCGCGTTTTTTGTGGTGTCTGGCGTGGGGCAGGCGTGTGCCGGATTCGTGGTGGACCGCTTCGGGGCACGGCCGCTGCTGTTCATGGCGCTGAGCCTGTTTGTGGTGGCCTGTGTGCTGGCCTCGTTTGCGAGCAGCTATGCCGGCCTGATGCTGGTGGCGGTGTTGGCAGGCTTGGGCAACGCCACTTTCCATCCGGTGGATTTCACCATCTTGAACCAGCGGGTGTCTGCACCGCGGCTGGGCTACGCCTTCAGCGCCCACGGGCTGAGTGGCAATTTGGGCTGGGCACTGGCGCCGGTGTTTTTTGCCAGCTTGGGCGCTGTCATCGGCTGGCGCCAAACGTATCTGGCCGCGGCTTTGTTGTTTGTGGTGGTGATTGGCGTGCTCGCCAGCCAGCGCCAGCACCTGCACACCACGGTGGCCCGAAAAGTAGCCCCCGTGGCCGGTGGCGTCAAGGCTGAGCACGACATGGCGTTCATGAAGCTGCCGGTGGTGTGGTGGTGTTTTGGCTTCTTTTTGCTCTCGACCATGACGCTGGCCGTCGTGCAGAGTTATGCGGTTTCCATCTTGAAGGCGATGCACGGGGTCAGCTTTGAGGCGGCCACCTACACCATCTCGTCATACATGCTGTTTGGGGCGGTGGGCATGTTTATCGGCGGTTTTGTCGCGGCCAAGTCCAAGCACTCAGACCGCGTGGTCGCCATGGCCATGGCAGCCGGTGCGGTTTTGCTCGCGCTGTGCGGCACCGGTTGGCTGGGTGCTACCGGCACCATGGTGGTGTTGGCGATTACGGGTTTTGCGGTAGGTATCGGCGGCCCCTCGCGCGACATGATGATCAAAAAAGCCACCCCCAAAGGCGCAACCGGCCGGGTGTATGGGCTGGTGTATTCGGGGCTGGACACGGGTTTTGCCATTTCGCCCTTGGTGTTCGGCGTGTTCATGGACCGGGGCTGGTATGGCGCCACCTTGCTGGGGGCTGCGCTGGTGTTACTGCTGAGTGTGGGTGCTGCGCTGGGGGTGGGCCGCCGCACTTCCGTGCCATAGCAGACAGACCACAGCGCCCCTGCTGCCTAAGCTTCATGCATCGGATCTCTCGCCCCTGACAAAGTAGGTGCAAGAGGGAAGAAGCGTGACGCAGTGCCTTCTCTGGAGTTGCGTCCCGATTTTTGTGACGCCAACCAGGAAGCACTATGCAACTCCAAAAATCCAAGGCCTTTGCGGCCATTTATGCAGTCACCCTGGCCAGCCTGACCGGCTGTGCAGGCATGTCATCGCAAGAAAAAGGCACCGCCATCGGTGCCGGTGTAGGCGCCGTGGGCGGTGCAGTCCTGGGGGGCGGCACTTTGGGCACCCTGGGCGGCGCAGCCGTGGGCGGCGTAATCGGCCATGAGGTCACCAAACCGTGAGACGGCATCTGCCGCCTCTGTTTATCGATACCACTGAGAAGGACATTCCCATGAGCTATACCAATCCGCTTTCCAACGCCAACGGCCCTCTCGAGTCAGATGTCATGCCCGTGCTCAACCACGCCGCCCAGCAAGCCGATGGCTTGTTGCAACGTGGCGCCGATGCCTTGCGCGAGAACCGTACCTTTCTTCAGGAAGGTGCAGAGCGCACCCAGGCGCAAGTCAACACCTATGTGCGTGAAGAGCCGCTCAAGTCTTTGCTGATGGCAGCCGCAGCCGGCGCAGTGCTCATGGGCGTGGTGGGCTTGATGCTGCGTGGTCGTTCACACCACAGCCATTGAACTATGGCCGCACAAACAACCCGTGCGGCCGGTGCAGTCTGGGCGCTGTTACAACAGCGCCCGGATTTGTTGCTGGAACATGCCCAAGCCTATGCCGACCTGTTGCGCGATGAAAGCACCACATGGGCGGCTTTTTGGCTTGTCAAAGGTTTGTGGTTGATTGGCGCAGTGTTGCTGGCCTTTGTGGGGCTCACCCTCGCAGGGGTGGCGGTGATGTTGGCTAGCGTATTGCCGGTGGGGTGGGGCGTGCTGATAGTGGTGCCCTCGGTCGCATTGTTAGGTGCGCTGTTGTGTGGATGGGCTGTGGTGCGGGGGCCTGCCGCTCCGGGCCTGGATGAAATGCGGGTGCAATGGGAGGCTGACCGCAACATGTTGTCGCCGGGCGGGCTATGACAATCGCCAGCCCCGTGGTCACCACACCCGCGCAGCGCCTGGAGGCGAGCCGCCTCAACATGCAGCAGGTGTTAAAGGCGGACACTTGGCCCGAGCTGGTCATGGCGCGCCAAGCTGCCAGGCAACTGGCGCAACATTACCCTTTGGCAACTATTCTGATGGTGGTCGCCGGGGTCGTGGTAGTGGCGTCGGTCAAGCCATGGCGCTGGTTCCAGCCGAGCACGGCTGTGAAGGTGGCGGTCGCGCAATCGGTGTGTCGCATGGTGGGCGGGGCCGTGTTGGCGGCCATGCAGCCGCGCAAGCCCCGTCAGCCGGGGCGCACGCCTCAGGCTGGAGACTCAAAGAAGGCATAACCCGTTTGTTCCCGCTTGGCGCGGTACATGGCGGCATCCGCGCGGGCCAGCAGCTCGCTACCAGTGATGTCGCACGGTGGACAAATCGCAATCCCAATGCTCGGCCGCACCGTCAGTTCACAAGCTTGTAACTGGCAGGGTGCAGCAACCGAGTCAAACAATTTGGCGGCCAATTGCATCAGTTGCCGGACCTGGTTTGATCCGCGCAACAAGCAGGCAAATTCGTCTCCGCCCAAGCGGCACACCATGTCTTCTTTGCGCACCGACTGGTTGAGGCGCGCCGCCACAATTTGCAGCAGGTTGTCGCCCATCGCATGGCCATGGGTGTCGTTGATGTGCTTGAAGTCATCCAGATCCAGAAAGAACAAGGCCAGGCCGCGCTGGTGCGCCAATTGCTCGTTGAGCGACTCTTGCAGGCACGCCTCAAAGTACGCCCGGTTCGGTAGCCGAGTCAGGCCATCGTGCCGCGCAAGGTGACGCGCGCTGCGCTCCCCCGCACGGGTGCCTGCAAGGTCACGCTGGGTTCTGACCAGGGCATTGCGCAGCTGGGTGACTTGCTCACGCAGTTGCGCGTTGGAGAGCAGCGCACCCTCCAGGGCAGAAGGCTCCGCATGGTGGCCGTTGCTGAATGCGCCGTCCGGCACATGCAACTTGAAGTTGGCCGGGTTGGGGCGGGCGCTCATACCGTGGATTCCGTGTCTAACAGCGAGAGCTGGGTGGGCCCTTGGACCGCTGCCTGATTGGCATCTTCGGCAGGTGCCCGATGGTTGAGGTGCAGGGTCAGTGTGGCTTTGCGGGCAGGGCGCGCGCTGGTGCTTGCAGTGCCTTCAGGAAAGACGCTCGTTTGGCGGTCCGGGTCGTTGTCAAACACCGGTTGACGGTGCCGTTTGCTGGTGGTGATGCAAGTCATGGCGCACTCCTTGTGGTGGGGATGTAAAGGGTTGTAAACCCTGGTGCCTGCAGGGTCTGTGCGCGACCGAACAAGTGCCTGCGCCGACCGTACAGACCCGGTGTCGAGCGGGGGTTAGCCTGCAGTTTTTGAAGTAAGGTCCCTCGATGCAACGCAACCGCTTACTCGCCAGTTTGTCGCAAATAGACCAGCGAAAAATCAGGGTGGCGGGTACCTGTGTGCCGCTCGCATTCAAGGACGTGCTGTGGATGCCCGGCGGGCACCAGGCCCATGTGTACTTTCCCCTGGAGGGCTATGTGTCGCTACTGGCCGATGCGGGCGATGCGCATGTGGTGGAGGTCGGCATGGTGGGGCCCGAGGGAATGTTGGGCCTTGGGGTTGCCCAAGGCGTGCCTGTGGCGGTGGTGAAAGCGCTGGTGCAAGAGGGCGGGTGGGCCTGGCGTGTGGATGGCCGGGCATTCAGGGCGGTACTGGCGGACTCCGTCGGCCTGCGCAAGGTGTTGTTCTCTTACGCCTATGTGGTGCAGGCCCAGCTGTCGCAGGCGAGTGCGTGCATTCGCTTCCATGAGGTGTTGCCCCGGCTCGCCCGGTGGCTGCTGATGTGCCAGGACCGCTCACCGGCGAGCACTTTTCCGATGACCCAAGAGTTTTTGTCCACGATGCTGGGGGTGCGCCGGGTGAGCGTTACCAACGCGGCCAGCGAGCTGCAGGCACAAGGGCTGATCCACTACCACCGCGGCATATTGACGGTGGTGGATCGCCGCGGCCTCAAAGCCGTCGCTTGCCTGTGTTACGCCCGAGACTCTTCGATTTACGAGGCCATCTTCCACCGGCCGGTGCAGGGGGGCCTTTAAACCGCCACGGTCGCCGGCAAGAGCCGGTCGTATTCTTTTTTGACCACCTCGTAGCATTCGCAGGTCCGCTTTTCCAGGCCGGGGCGGTCTTGCACGCTGATGTGCCCGCGGGCATAGCTGATAAGGCCGGCGCGCTGCAGCTTGAGCGCGGCTTCGGTGACCCCCTCTCGCCGCACGCCCAGCATGTTGGCGATGAGCTCCTGGGTCATGATCAGCTCGTTGCCGCGCAAGCGGTCCAGGCTCAAGAGCAGCCAGCGGCAGAGTTGCTGGTCGAGCGAGTGGTGCCGGTTACAGACCGCGGTTTGGGCCATTTGGGTGATCAGTGCCTGGGTGTAGCGCAGCATTAGGTGCATCACCGGGCCTGAGCGGTTGAACTCTTCTTTCATCATCTGCGAGCTCAGCCGGAAGCCTTGCCCGGCGCTTTGCACCACGGCCCGGCTGGGGGTGGAGCCGCCGCCCATGAAAAGCGAAACACCCACCACACCCTCGAGGCCCACCACAGCAATTTCAGCCGAGGCACCGTTTTCGAGCACATACAACAGCGAGACGATGGCGCTGGTCGGAAAGTACACATGGCGCTGGACGGCGCCCGACTCATAAAGAACCTTGCCCAAGGGAAGCTCCACAAGCTCCAAGTGGGGCTGCCAACGGACCCATTCGGCATCCGGTAAAGAGGCGATCAACTGGTTACGGCGCGAGTCGGTGTTGGCGGGCATAAATACCTCTGTTGTGTTTTCCCTGTCAGCCGGATTCACCAGATCGGTGGCCCGTGCTGCGGATCAGTGTATGCCTCCGTGTTCAGTGGTCTGTGCGATAGCGCACCTTGGTGGAGGGCGGGCAGTGGCAAACCGTTCGCTTCCGAACAGACCTTGCGGGCTGCCAAGCGCAGCATGGGCTCCCTGTGCACGGGGCGAGCAAGCGCTCTCAGATTGCCCCGCTGCCGCTGTTGGCATCGCCCATCCCAAGGAGTACCCGTATGACCCATTCGACTGATTTACCGTGTCCTATTTCGCAGTGTTTGGCGCGCTGGAGCACGGCTGCCTATCCGGATGCGGCAGAAACCTCGTCTTTTGACCTGTGGAGCCTGTCCTCCCATGTGCAACATTGCAGTGGCCGGGTGAGCCATACCGAACGCTTGCACCGCGCTGCGGGCTGGGCTGGTGGCATGGTGCGTGTTCGGCTGATGACATTTGTGGTGGTCGCGGTGTTGGTGCTCGGGGCGGGTTTCGCCCTGGCGGCGTAGGGCATGCCGCCGGCCCGTTGGAACGAGGTACTGGAGCAGGTACCGGACGGTCTGTGGTCCGCGATGGGCTTGGATGCCGGCCCGCTGGACGCGCCGATCCGGTCCGAGGTGTTCGGAATGGAGCGCTTTGAGCGGCACGGCATCAGCCTCGGGCTGACGCATAAGGTCGTCAGGGAGCGCAGCCACCGGGAGAGTTTTACCCCCCGCTTGCAAGACAACATCCAACGCCTGCGCAGCGTGAATGCGTATATCGGCAGCCAAGCGCGCACCGGGTACGACATCAGCCCGGCTGCCGAATGGCTGTTGGAGAACTTTCATTTGCTGGAGGCGCAGTTCAAAGAAGTCGATGAGGGCCTGCCGTCCAACTATTTCAAGGGCCTGCCGGTACTGGTGCAGCCACCTTTGGCGGGCCTGCCGCGGGTGTACGGCGTGGCCTGGGCGTTTGTGGCGCACACCGATGGCGCGTTTGATGAGTCCTTGCTGGTGCATTTTCTGAACGCCTATCAACAGAGCTGCGAGCTGCGCTTGAGCGAGCTGTGGGCATTGCCCACCACCTTGCGCGTGGTGCTGATGGAGAACCTGCGGCGTTTGGCCGATCGGGTGGCGGCCAATAAAGCCGCACGCGAGTTGGCCAACCGCTGCTGTGATGACCTAGAGCACTACAGCATCAGCCTGCTGGGGGAGTTGGCGGCCCGCATGCGGCTGCGGGGTGTGGAGGGCGTGTTCCTGGCGCAAATGAGCCGGCGCCTGCAAACCACCCTGCCGGACAGCCGGGTGATGGTCAAAACCTGGCTGCAAACCATGTTGCCCCTGTTGCCCGCGGTGCTGCTGCAGCAGCGCGCAGAGCAAGCTGCCGACAACCTGAGTGTGAGCAACTCGGTGACGTCGCTGCGCACGATCGGGGATGCCGATTGGCCGGAAGTGGTGATGCGCACCAATGTGTGCACCCGCCTGCTGCTGGGCAATGCGGTGTTCCAGGCAGAGCACTCCATGACCCGCGAAACCACGCTGCACGGCATTGAGCAGCTGGCCAAGCGCAGCGGCAAGCCCGAGGCCCATGTGACCGAGACCCTGCTCGACCTGATGGCAAAAGCGCCAGTCAGCGAGATGGAGGCCCAGGTCCCGGCGTATTGGCTGGGCGGGGCGGGCGGCGGGGCCTTGCGGGTGGCACTGGGCTTGCCCGCGCACTTGCGGTTTGACGGGGCCCTTGTGCGCCGCGTCTGGGCCTTGCCCCTCTATCTCGGCGCCATTGGTCTGGCCACTGCAGCGCTGATGGCGTGGCTGGTGCTCTGGCATGGCGCGCCACGCGCGCTCGACTCTGCCTGGCTCCGCGTGGCGCTGTGGTTGTTGGTGATGGTGCCGGCCTCTGAGGCGATGGTGGCCTTGGTCAACCGCTTGGCCAGTGAATCCCTGGAGCCCCGGCGCCTGCCACGGCTGGCATTCAAAGAGGGGTTACCCGCTGAGCACCGGGTGGCGGTGGTGATCCCGTGCATGTTGGTGGATGCGCCGGGCATTGAAGCCCTGGCCCGCAGGCTCCATATGCACTACTTGGCCAATCCGGAGCCTTTGGCCCAGTTTGTGTTGATGACCGACCATCTGGACGCTGCCACCCCAACCACGCCCACCGACCCGGTGTTGCTGGCCCATGCGGTGCGCGCCCTTGAGGCCTTGAACCAGCGCTACCCCGTACCCGCAGCGGCAGACGCTGCACCGGGGCAGGCACTTGCGGCCCCGCGCTTTGCGCTGCTGCACCGCGAGCGGCGTTTCAGCCGGTCTGAAAACGCCTGGATCGGTTGGGAGCGCAAGCGCGGCAAGCTGGAGGCCCTGGTCGCCAGACTGACAGGAACCGGCCAGGGTGATTTTGTCGATTTGGGCACTCTGAGCCACGTCGTGCCCGGCACGCCTTATGTGGTCACGCTGGACGCCGACACCCAGCTGCCGCCCGGACGACTCCGCTCGCTGGTGGGTATTGCGGCCCACCCCAGCAATCAGCCCGTCTTTGACCCGGCGACCCGTACCATCGTGAAGGGGTACGGCGTGTTGCAGCCCAAGGTGTCGGCACCTTTGCCAGGCGAACATGCGCGCACCTTTTATCACTGGCTATTTGCCGGGCAGTTCGGTATCGATACTTACAGTGCTACCAGCTCCGAGGTGTACCAGGACGTATTCGGGCAGGGTACCTTTACCGGCAAGGGCTTGTTCAATGTGGCGGCGGTGCACCAGGTCTTGAGCGGGCGGTTTCCCGATGGGCAGGTGTTGAGCCACGACTTGCTGGAGGGCGCATTGGTGCGCTGCGCCACCGTTACCGATGTGACGGTGCTCGAAGACGGCCCGCACCACCCCGAGACGGCCAACGCCCGCATCCACCGCTGGACGCGGGGCGACTGGCAGTTAATTCCGTTCATGCTGCGCTATCGCCAGTACGGCATTTCATTCCTGAATCTGTGGAAGATGCTGGACAACCTGAGGCGCTCGTTGGTGGCACCGGCTTGCCTGGCACTCTTGTTGATGTCGGTCAGCGGCATCGGGCTGGAGCCGGTGTTTGCCTTGCTTCTGGTATTGCTGGCCTATACCGCAGGTCCGTTCATCGGGGCGCTGGCGGGGCTGGTACCGGGGCGCCCCAATCTCGAGCTGCGCTACTTTTATGCCTGTGCCGGCGTCGACTTTGCGCGGGTGCTGGCGTTGGGGGTGTGGCAATGCATGCAGTTGTTGCGCCAGAGTATGTTGGCGGTGGACGCCGTCTGGCGCTCGCTGTACCGCCTTGCCATCAGCAGGAGTGGTTTGCTGGAGTGGACCACGGCCGCCAGCGTGCAAGCCGGAAGCAGCACGCGCCTGGGTGCCATGCTGCGAACCCATGCCGGTTTGGTGGTGTTGACACTGGCGGGTGCCGCGGCTTTGGCCCCCTGGATCACGCTGCCGGCCTGGGCTACAGCGTGGGCAGTTTTGTGGTTTTTGTCACCGCTTGCCTTGTGGCTGGCCTGCCAGAGCCAGTGGAGCCGCCGCATCGACATGCCGGACGCCGCCGGAGTGGCCTACCTGCAAGGCGTGGCGCAAGACACCTGGCGCTTTTTTGAGCGCTGTGTGACGGCGCAAGACCATTGTTTGCCGCCCGACAACTTGCAGGTCTTGCCTTTTGAAATGCTGGCCCACCGCACCTCGCCGACCAATATCGGCCTGTACCTCTTGAGCTGCGCCTGCGCGGCACAGGCGGGCTGGATCAGCATGGCCGATCTGGCTACCCGCTTGAAAGCAACGTTGGATACGCTGGACAAGTTGCCCCGGTACGAGGGACATTTTTTGAACTGGTACGACACCCAGACCTTGGCAGTGCTGCTGCCCGCCTATGTGTCCACGGTAGACAGCGGCAACCTGAGTGGCCACCTGCTCACCACCGCCCAAGCCTGTCTTGATTTTTGTACAGAGGGGCGCGACGGTGTGTCGGTGGCGTGTGATGCACAAAGCGGCGAGCTCCAAGTGTTGGCCCGGCGCATGCAGGCCCTGGCGCTGGCGCCGGACTACCGGTTTCTGTACAGCACCCGCAGGCGCTTGTTTCATATCGGCTACCGGGTCCGTGAACAAGAGCTGGACAACTCCTTTTATGACCTGTTGGCCTCCGAATCCCGGCTGACCAGTTTGCTGGCGATTGCCAAGGGCGATGTGGACGCTGCGCATTGGGGTGCCTTGGGGCGGATTGTTTGCCTTTATGGGGTGCAGCCGGGGCTCAAATCGTGGTCCGGCTCGATGTTTGAGTACCTGATGCCGTCCCTCATGCTGGACGAACCCCGGGGGAGTTTGTTGCAAAGTGCTTGTGAACACGCAGTGGGGGCACAGCGGGCGTTTGGCGAACAGCAAGGCGTGCCCTGGGGCGTGTCGGAGTCCGCCTATGCCGGGCGCGATAGCTCCATGGCGTATCAATATGCGCCGCAAGGGGTGCCGTCGCTGGCCCTGCGCAGGACCCCCCTGGATGAACTGGTGGTTGCGCCCTATGCCACCTTGATGGCCTTGATGGTGAGCCCACATGCGGCCATCGCGAACTTGCAGCGCCTCGAAGGGCTGGGGATGCGGCGTGAGTGGGGCTTTATGGAGGCTTTGGACTACACGCCGGTGCGGCAAACTGGGGTGGAGCTTTTCACGCCGGTAGGTACTTTCATGGCCCACCACCAGGGGATGGCGCTGGCCTCATTGACCAATCTGTTGCACCGCGACATTGTCAAACGGTGGGGAATGGCCGATCCGCACCTGGAGGCGGTCAGCAGTTTGCTGCATGAGCGGGTGCCCAAGGAGATACGCAAGCCCACCGGACTGCCGCAGCCGGTGGTGGAGCAGCGCTTGCAAACACGCCCACCGGGCCTGGTGCGGCAGCTGGTGCCGGGGCAGCACGCGGTGGAGCCCAGCCAATTGTTATCCAACGGTCGCTACGGCACGGTGGTGCGCGCCAACGGGGCGGGCGCCAGCCATTGGGGCACGACGGCGATCAGCCGCTTTCGCGATGACGCGCTGCGCGACGCTTTTGGCCACTTTGTGTTTTGCCGTGAGCTGGGGAGTGCGGGCTTGCCCCGGTATTCCATTACCCGCAGCCCGGCGCCGGACCCTGCGGCTGACTACCGCTGCAGCTTTCAGCCGGACCGGGCGATTTTTCATTGCAACACCCCGCGCTGGGAAAGCCGGATGACGGTCTGGGTGAGCCCGGAAGACGATATCGAGTTCCGGCAGGTGGAGCTGCACAACACCGGGGATGAGGTCTTGGAGCTGGAGCTGAGCTGCTGCTGGGAGGTGGCGCTCAACGCCCAAGGTGCCGATGAGGCGCACCCTGCGTTCTCCAAGCTGTTTGTGCACAGCGAGTGGCTCGAGGCGCAACGTGCGCTTTTGTTTCAGCGCAATCCGAGGGTGCCCACCGAACCCGCGGTGTGTGCGGTGCACTTTTTGGCGCACACCGATGCCACCGTGCTCTCGGTGCAGGCCTGTGCGGACCGGCAGCTTTGGTTAGGGCGCAACTGCAAACCGGGGCGGGATAGCGGCTGGTCGCAGGGCATGCGCCATGGCGAGGCGTATTTCCAGGGGGCAGGGCCGGGTAGCAGCGGATTGGACCCGGTGGCAGCGCTGTCGGTGCGTATCCGGCTGGCGCCTTTTGCCAAAGCACAGTTGACTTTTGCAAGCGCTGCGGCGGCGGGCACGGCACTCTTGCACGCCCTGATCGACAAGTACCAGCAAAGCGGCCATGTGCTGCGCGCATCGTCGATGTCGTCCACATTGGCCGGTATCCGTTTGCGGTCGCTACAAATCAGCCCGGATACCTTGACTGCGATGCAGAGCATCACCACCGCCTTGCTGTTTGTGCTGAGCAAGCCTTCTGCTCTGCGCAGGGCGGCGTTGCCTATCCAGAGCAAGGTGTGTGACAAGCGCTTGCTTTGGCGGATGGGCTTGTCTGGCGACCGTCCGATTTTGTTGGTGTCGATATCGGTGCTGCAAGGCCTGGGGCTGGTGCGCGCGCTCAGCCAGACCATGCGCATGTGGGCCTGGGCCGGAATCGGCTGCGACCTGGTGGTCTTGAATGCCGAGCCTGCCTCGTACCACCTGTCTTTGCAACGGGAGCTCACGGTGCTGTGCGACCGCCTGAACTCAGAGCACCCGAAAGAAGATGCAAACACCAGCATTGGTATGTGGGTGCTGCGGGATGATGCGGTCAGTGATGACGAGCGCAGCACGCTGCATGCGCTGGCCCGTATGTTTCTGGATGCGGATGGCCGGCCCTTGCTGCACCATGTGCAGGCGTGGTCTGCCAGCCATGACCTCGATGCCCAACAGCGGTCTGCACTCCCCAGGCGCGCCCCCGGCGCGGCTGCCAGCGCCTTGCCAGCAGCGGTGCGCGTGTCCACCGGGGCTTTTGCCGCCAATGGTGAAGCGTTCCGCTTTTTGGTGAGCCGGGAGTCGCGGCCCTTGCGGCCGTGGGTCAATGTGTTGGCCAACGACGCCTTTGGCACCGTGCTCAGCGAGGCGGGTGGCGGCTTCACCTGGGCCGGCAACAGCCGCTTGAACCAGCTGACCCCGTGGTCCAACGACCCTGTGGCGGACCCGCCGGGCGAATGGTTGTGGCTGCAGGATCTGGACGCATCACCCAAGGCGGTGTGGTCTTTGAGCCCTGACGCTTGGGCACTGCCCGGGGTGGAATACACCGTGAGCCACACCCAGGGCATGACCCGGATTCGCCACCGGCGGGGCTACCTCGAGGTGGAGGTGCTGTGGCTGGTCGATGTGAGCCGGCAACTCAAACAGGTGCAATTGACTGTGCACAACCAAGGGGCGGCGGACGTGCGCCTGCGCTGCACAGGGATGGTGGAGTGGGTGCTGGGTGCGGCTTTGCGTGACCGCATGTCTACCGCTAGTGCAGCCCACATTTCTGCCACCGAGGCGGTGCTCTTGTGCAGCCAACGTGAGCAGGCGGCGGGCTTGGGCGGGGGCACGGCTTTTTGGGCGTGTTTGACCCCGCATGACAGCAGCTCGAAGGCGGGGCGTTTGCAGTGGACGACTGACCGCCGGCAGTTTTTTGACTCTACCGGGGCGCTCTCAGTGCCTGACCTCATGGCCGGCGACGAAGGCACCACCGCTCCCGAGGCGTCAGGCAGTGACCCATGTGCTGCTCTCTCGATCCCGCTGGATGTGCCGGCAGGCCAGAGTCGCAGCCACGTGTTTCTGATGGGCTACGCCGCTGATGCCGATGCCGCTTTGGCCTTGGCGCGTCAGGCGCTCACGGTGGTGCCGGCACAGCGCATCCACGAGGTCACCGCTCACTGGAATCGGCGCCTGGGCCAGATCACGATCACCACGCCCGACCCGCTGATGGACGCGCTGGTGAACCGCTGGTTGCTTTACCAGACCCTGGCGTGCCGCATGGCAGCGAAGGCCGGCTTTTACCAAGCGGGCGGGGCGACAGGTTTTCGCGATCAACTGCAAGACGCGATGGCGCTGGTGCACACAGAGCCTGCTACTTTGCGGGCTCACATCAAGTTGTGCGCATCCCGCCAATTTGCAGCCGGGGATGTGCAGCACTGGTGGCATGACCCGGGTGGGGCGGGTGTGCGCACCCGCATGTCAGACGATCTGCTGTGGTTGCCGCAGGCCTTGACCCGCTATGTGCAGGCCACGGGTGATGACACCGTGTTGGACGAGCAGGTGCCATTTCTCGAGGGGCCGCTGCTGGAGCCCGAGCAAGAAGACGCTTACTTTGCGCCACCTGCCACTGCAGACACCGCCACGGTGTACGAGCATGCGGCCCGTGCCCTCGACCACAGCCTCGCGGTCGGTGCCCATGGTTTGCCATTGATGGGCACCGGCGACTGGAACGACGGCATGAACGCCGTGGGCCCACTGGGCAAAGGGGAGTCGGTGTGGTTGGCGTGGTTTTTGGTGCAGTTGGTGCGCAACTGGGCACCTGTGGCCAGGGCCAGGGGAGAGCAGGCGCGTGCGCAGCGCTGGGAGCTGGCGGCGGACGGGTGGCACGCGGCGCTGGCCGGCCCGGCTTGGGATGGCCAGTGGTATGCCCGCGCCTTTTTTGACGACGGCAGCCCTTTGGGTAGCCACACCTTGCAGGAGTGCCGGATCGACCTGATTGCGCAAGCTTGGGCGGTGCTCAGCCAAGCGGCGCCCCCGGAGCGCGCGGCACAAGCCATGCAGGCCGCGCACCACGAGTTGACAGACCCTGCGCTGGGCTTGATCAAGCTCTTGGCTCCGCCCTTGCAGCATCAAGTGCCCAGCGCTGGCTATATCCAGGGCTACCCGCCCGGGGTGCGCGAAAACGGGGGGCAGTACAGCCACGCGGGTGTGTGGGCGCTGATGGCGATGGCACAGCTGCACCGGGAGGCGGGCAGTGACTTGCCTTACCGCTATTTTTGCGACCTCAGCCCGGCCCACCGGAGTGCTGACCCGGTGCAAGGACCCGTCTATGGCTTGGAGCCTTATGCCATGGCTGGCGATGTGTACGGCGCGCCACCCTATGCGGGCCGGGGCGGGTGGAGTTGGTACACCGGCTCGGCCGCGTGGATGTACCGGGCGGCCACCGAGTCGATCTTCGGGCTCGAGTTCGGGCCGCAGCGGCTGTGTTTCAGGCCCTGTTTTCCCGCGCACTGGGACCAAGCGCACATGCAACTGCGGTTGCCCGAGTGTGTGTTGGAGGTGAGATTTGCAAAGCCGCTTGTCGAAGAAACACACATGGTGTCAGTGCGGCGTGTGACAACGCTGGCTATCGGCGAATGGCTGAACTACGCGGCCTTGCGGGGTGTTCACCGGGTGGAGCTGCAGATGCCGGCGCACCGACAGTTCGATAGCGTACCGACATCCGGAGCCGTCAGAACTACTGTCTAGGTGTTCATTCACCGTTTAGGAGTTCTCCATGAAAAATTCAATGCGCATCCTTGTGACCGTTATCGCGCTGGCCTCTGGCCTCTTGTCAGGTTGCGCAGTGCAGCGGGGGCAGGAAACGATGGGTGCCTATGTGGATGACGCCACGATCACCACCCAGGTGAAAAGCCGCTTTGTCGAAAGCAAAGAAGTGGACGCCGGCGCCATCAGCGTAGAGACCATGAAGGGCACCGTGATGCTCTCCGGCTTTGCGAAAAGCGCTCTTGAAAAGAGCACTGCAGAGCGCATCGCACGGGGTGTGAGCGGGGTTCGGGCTGTGAAGAACGAAGTGTCGGTGCGTCCTTGAATCCCCGGGTCTAAGGAGTAACGTATGACGCACATCCAACAAGGTGCATTTCGCAGGGCCCCGCTGGTCGTGGGGCTGGCACTGGCGATGTCGTCCGGGCTTGGCCTGGCGCAGGCGCCAGATACCCGGGGGTACTTGCTGGACGGGGCTGGCAGCTTCGTGGGCAGTGCCACCCCCGGTCAGTGCTGGCGAAACGGGGCGTGGACGCCCGCATTGGCAGTAGCGCCCTGCGACGCGGTCATCATGGCCGCTGCGCCGGTCGTGGTACCAGCACCAGCGCCTGCCCCTGTAGAGCCGGCACGGGCTGCGCCGCCGGCGGCTCCGGCTTTGATTCCGATGCCCGCGCAACGCCTGAACTTTTCGGCAGACGCGCTATTTGGTTTCGATCAATCGGTTCTCGGACCGAATGGCACCGCGATGCTGGACGGCTTGGCCGTGGAGCTCAGTGGCAGCACGTTTGATGCTATCCACGTGCGGGGCTATACCGATCGCATTGGCAGCACGGCGTACAACCAGAAGCTGTCATTGCGCCGCGCCACTGCAGTCAGCGACTACCTGGTGAGCAAGGGCGTGGCACCGGCCAGCATTCAGGCTTATGGTGAAGGCGAGTCCAACCCGCTGACAGCCTTGGCCGATTGCCCCAATGGAAAGCGGGCGGCTTTGATTGCCTGCCTGCAGCGGGATCGCCGTGTCGAGGTTGACGTGCAAGGCACCAAGGCCGCAGTGCGTTAAGGCAGCCTGCGCAAAGGCTGCCGCCTCCGGGGCAATGACAGTTGCCCCGGAGGCTCTATGCCGTGCTGCGCTTTAAGTGGCCCAAGGGCAGCTCGGTGCTGCTCTTGATGCGCCCCAGCACAATATTCGATCGAATGCTGCCGACCCCCTGAATCCTGGTCAGGCGGCGCAACACCTGCTCGGAGAGCACGCCCAGATCGGCAGCCACGATTTGCAGGATGTAGTCCGACTCACCGGCGACCGAGTAACACTCCAACACTTCGGGGAAAGCGGCAATCTCCCGCTCAAATGCCAGGCCCTCATCACCGCTGTGCCGGGTGAGTGTCACGTAGCTGATCGCCCGAACGCCCAGGCCAATGGCCTGCGGCTCCAGCAGCGCCACATAGCGCCGGATGATGCCGGCCGCCTGCAGCCGCTGCACCCGCCGGCTGACTTGGGACGCCGACAAATGCACCTGCTCCCCGATTTGCTGGTGGGTGGCGTGCGAATCTCGCTGCAGTGCAGCAAGAAGGCTGATATCAAAGCTATCAAGCAACGAATCTTCGTCTTTAATCATCTTCATGCACAAATTATGCATGTGGCTGGGCGTAGTCCCGCTAATTTGCATACCCTTTGCAGGCAGGTTTGACCACAATTAACGCTTTCAAAACAGCGTTCGAGGAGCAGCACCATGACCACTACCAACACCAGCGGAGCGAGCGGAGATTTGTTCGAGAACCCGATGGGCCTGATGGGCTTCGAATTTGTGGAATTCGCCTCTCCGGTAGCGGGCGTGATCGAGCCGGTGTTTGAACGCATGGGCTTCACGCTGGTGGCCAAGCACCGCTCCAAAGACGTGGTGTTGTACCGCCAGGGCGATATCAATTTTATCGTCAACCGCGAGCCCAAAAGCGTGGCCGGCTACTTTGCCGCTGAGCACGGCCCGAGCGCCTGTGGCATGGCATTCCGCGTGAAAGACTCGCACCACGCCTACAACCGTGCGCTTGAATTGGGCGCCCAGCCCGTAGAGCTGCGCCCCGGCCCGATGGAACTGAACCTGCCCGCCATCAAAGGCATTGGCGGTGCGCCCCTGTACCTGATCGACCGCTTTGAAGACGGCAAGTCGATTTACGACATCGACTTTGAATTCATCGAGGGCGTGGACCGCCACCCGGTAGGCCATGGCTTGAAGCTGATCGACCACCTGACCCACAACGTGTACCGCGGGCGCATGGCCTTCTGGGCCGACTTTTATGAGCGCCTGTTCAACTTCCGCGAGATTCGTTACTTCGACATCAAGGGTGAATACACCGGTCTGACCTCCAAGGCCATGACCGCGCCGGACGGCAAGATCCGCATCCCCTTGAACGAAGAGTCGCGCCAGGGCGGCGGCCAGATCGAGGAATACCTGATGCAGTTCAATGGCGAGGGCATTCAGCACATTGCGCTGATTTGTGACGACTTGGTGGGCACCGTGGACAAGCTGGCCATGGCCGGTGTGCCCTTGATGACCGCGCCCAACGACGTGTACTACGAAATGCTCGAAGGCCGCCTGCCCGGGCACGGCCAGCCGGTGGCAGAGTTGCAGAGCCGCGGCATCTTGCTGGATGGCAGCACTGAGGGCGGTCAACCGCGCCTGCTGCTGCAAATCTTTTCGCAGACCCAGCTCGGCCCGGTGTTTTTTGAGTTCATCCAGCGCCGGGGCGATGAGGGCTTTGGCGAAGGCAACTTCAAGGCCTTGTTTGAGTCACTGGAGCGCGACCAGATGCGCCGTGGCGCGCTCGAAGTGGCATAAATTCGACAGCACGCGACCCGAGGAGACCCCATGAAAATAGAACGCATCCACCACGTGGCCTACCGCTGCAAAGACGCCAAAGAAACCGTGCTCTGGTACCAGAAGATGCTGCAAATGGACTTTGTGCTGGCCATTGCCGAAGACCTGGTGCCCAGCACCAAAGCGCCAGACCCTTATATGCATGTTTTTTTGGATGCAGGGCAGGGCAATGTGCTGGCTTTTTTTGAGCTGCCTACCCAACCTCCCATGGGCCGCGACCCGAACACGCCGGCCTGGGTGCAACACATCGCCTTCAAGGTGAAAGACCGGGCCGAGCTGCTGGAGTTCAAAGCGCACCTCGAAGCCCAAGGGGTGGACGTGTTGGGCGTGACCGACCACGGCATGTTCCACAGCATTTACTTCTTTGACCCCAACGGCCACCG
>DGQR01000096.1 GCA_002390825.1 Rhodoferax sp. UBA4409 | reverse complement strand
CGACGCTCTTCCGATCTCCAACCGTGAGTACCGAGCCCTGCAATATGGCGACGTAATAAGAATTCATGAAAGCCTGTGGGCGCATGGAACGCAAAGGGGCGCACTACTGCGCCCCGATGCGTGGGTTTTACAAGATTTATTCGCCGTAAACGTCGATGTTGTACTTGGCAAAGTACTTGTCGTTCAGGGTCTTGTAAGTGCCATTGGCGCGGATGGCCTTGATGGCTTCGTTCAACTCGCCCTTAAGTTGGTCTTCACCCTTGCGCAGGGCGACAGCTGCACCAGCGAAGTATTTGACATCGCTCAGCACTGGGCCGATGAATTCGTACTTGGCGCCTTCAGGCTTTGACAGGAAACCACCGGTAACTTCCAGGAAGTCGGCCACGGTGCCATCGATACGGCCTGATTTGATGTCCAAGTAGACCTGGTCTTGCGCTTCGTAGGAGTTAATGACCACGCCAACGGGCTTCAAGTTGTCCATGGCGTATTTTTCTTGGGTGGAACCCTTCAAAACACCAATCTTTTTGCCCTTGAGAGAGGCGAGGTCGGTGAATTTGGTGCCCTTTTTCAGCACGATGCGGCTAGGAGTTTGGTAGTACTTGTCGGTGAAGTCGATTTCCTGTTTGCGCTCGTCAGTTGCGGACATGGAGGAGATGATGACGTCGTACTTCTTGGCGTTCAGGCCGGGGATCATGCTGTCCCAGACTTGTTCCACGAACTCGCACTTGCGCTTGATTTGCTCGCACAGGGCGTTGGCGACATCGACGTCAAAACCGGTGGGCTGGCCGTCTGCAGACTTGAAAGTGAAGGGTTCGTAGGTCGGGTCGATCGCGACCTTCAGGGGACCTACTTCTGGCGCAGGAGCGGCTGCAACGGGTGCGGAAGCAGGGGCAGCGGGTGCTGCGGGAGCGGCTTCTTCTTTTTTGCCGCAGGCGGCCAAAACGGAGGTTGCTGCCAGTGCCAGCAGGAGTTTCTTCATGGAAAAGTCCTTTGATGTACCGGACAGAGCCGGTGGTTGGGTAAAGAAAAAATCATTCTACGGGGTAACCACAGCAAATTTGATGCCGCCCCTTCATGGGGCATGGGGGTTTGTACCGGTAAAAAACATGCTTTTGGCGGTTTCGGAAGCTGTTGTGCGGGGAAATTTCCGAATGCGCACAGTCCCGCTGGAGACTCGCTCTTCAAAATCGGAATTGCCAGTGGGACGAAGAAGCCCCACCTAGTGCGCTGGGAAGCGCAAAACCTTACACTTGCGGGTTATCCCCCGGACTCCCATGAACGCTCCCCTCGACGTCTCTTTCTTCGCGCGCGCCGCCAAACCGATCACCAGCTACCGCAAGTACTGGGCATCGCGCTTCGGCACGGCCCCTTTCCTGCCCATGAGCCGTGCAGAAATGGACAAACTCGGTTGGGACAGTTGCGACATCATCATCGTCACGGGCGATGCTTATGTGGATCACCCGAGTTTCGGCATGGCCGTGATCGGCCGGATGCTCGAGTCGCAGGGTTTCCGGGTGGGCATCATTGCCCAGCCTGACTGGACCAGTGCCGAGGCCTTCAAGGCCTTGGGTAAACCTAATCTGTTCTGGGGTGTGACCAGCGGCAACATGGACTCCATGATCAACCGCTACACCGCAGACCGCAAAATCCGTAGTGACGACGCTTACACCCCGGGCGATGTGGGCGGCAAGCGCCCCGACCGTGCGGCCATCGTCTACAGCCAGCGTTGCCGTGAGGCCTTCAAAGACACGCCTATCGTGTTGGGCGGCATTGAGGGCAGTCTGCGCCGTATCGCGCATTACGACTACTGGAGCGACAAAGTCCGCCGCAGCATCGTCGTAGATGCCAAGTGCGACCTGCTGTTGTACGGCAATGCGGAGCGTGCGATCGTGGAGATTGCCCACCGCCTGGCGGCCAAAGAGCCTGTGGAGCAAATCACCGATGTGCGGGGCACCGCTTTTGTGCGTCGCCCGGATGACGAGTCCGGCAAAGACTGGTTCGAGATCACGTCGACCACGGTGGATGAGCCTGGCCGGGTTGAGGCCCACGTCAACCCCTACATGACGACCAGCGAGTTGGCTGCCGAGAACGGTGCCACTTGCGCCAAAGACGACGAGGCCCAAGCGACTGCGGCAGCAGCTGAGGCAGCTGGTGCTATGAAATCAGGAGCTGCTCGCGCAGATTCCACGAGCGCTACAGGCCAAAAAGACGGTCAACCTGAAGTCAATGCGTCTATTGCACCGTTGACCTTCTTCGCTAACCCTGCGCTGTCGAGTGGCAAAGGCAAGCTCAAAGTGCCACCGCGCGAGCGCTCCGTGATCCGTTTGCCCAGCTACGAGCAGGTCAAAAGTGACCCGGTGCTTTACGCACACGCCAACCGGGTGCTGCATCTGGAGACCAATCCCGGCAATGCCCGCGCCTTGGTGCAGGCGCACGGGGAGGGTGTGACCGCGCGCGACGTGTGGATCAACCCGCCGCCGATCCCGCTCACCACCGCGGAGATGGACTTTGTGTTTGACCTGCCTTACGCCCGCAGCCCGCACGCAGCCTATGCCGATGAAAACGGCGGCCATGACGGCGCGACCAAGATCCCGGCCTGGGAGATGATCCGCTTCAGCGTGAACATCATGCGCGGCTGCTTTGGCGGCTGTACCTTCTGCTCTATTACTGAGCACGAGGGCCGCATCATCCAGAGCCGCTCCGAAGAGTCCATCATCAAAGAGGTCGAAGACATCCGCGACAAGGTGAAAGGCTTCACCGGAACGATTTCTGACCTCGGTGGCCCCACCGCCAATATGTACCGCTTGGGTTGCCGTAGCCCCGAGATCGAAGCTGCCTGCCGCAAGCCCAGCTGTGTGTACCCCGGCATCTGCCAGAACCTGACGACCAATCATGACCCGCTGATCAAGATCTACCGCCGTGCGCGTGCGCTCAAGGGCATCAAGAAAATTCTGATCGGCTCCGGCTTGCGTTACGACCTCGCAGTGAAGAGCCCGGAGTATGTGAAAGAGCTGGTGCAGCATCACGTGGGCGGCTATCTGAAGATCGCGCCTGAGCACACCGAGCAGGGCCCGCTCACCAAGATGATGAAGCCGGGCATCGGCAGCTACGACAAGTTCAAGCAGCTGTTCGAGAAGTTCAGCGCCGAAGCCGGCAAAAAGCAGTATCTGATTCCGTACTTCATCGCAGCCCATCCCGGCACCAGCGATGAAGACATGATGAACTTGGCCATCTGGCTCAAGAAAAACGGTTTCCGTGCCGACCAGGTCCAGACCTTCTACCCGAGCCCCATGGCGACCGCTACGGCCATGTACCACTCGGGTCGCAACACCCTGAAGCGGGTGCATCGCACCGCCCAGAGCGAAGAGGAGACCGTGGACATCGTGCGGGGCGAAAAACGCCGCCGTTTGCACAAGGCGTTTTTGCGCTACCACGATGCCAACAACTGGCCGCTGTTGCGCGAGGCGCTCAAGACTATGGGCCGCTCCGACCTGATTGGTAATGGCAAGCACCACCTAATTCCGACCTTCCAGCCGCTGGTGGATGGTGGGTACCAGAGCGCCCGCAAAAAGAACTCCACCGTGGCGCCGGTCAAGGCGGTTGCGGGGCGGGTGCAGCCTTTTGGTAAGGCCGCGGCACCGGTCAAAGGCCGCTTGCTGACCCAGCACACCGGTTTGCCCCCGCGCGATACGGGGGCGCCGAAGCCGGCATTTAAAGCGGCCCGCAAGCCGCGCTAATCCGGAGTCAGGCGATTTCCTTCAGGTCTTTTGGGGTGTTTACCCCCGCTAAGCTTGCGCAGGTTGCTCTACTTTTTATAGCAATTTTCGCAGGTTTAGCCTGTGTCGCGCGGGATGCGCGTGCTCAGGGCGGGTCCGTAGACTGCCCGCCAGAGAGCAAGCCCTTGAGCGCCGAGATGTTCGCTGCATCCCGGGCGCAGGCGCGGGATCGCGGATTTCTCTGGCGCGTTACTCGGAACGGGCACAGCTCCTATCTGTATGGCACCTTGCATGTGGGCCGCGACACCTGGTTGGCGGCGGGTCCTGCAATGGCAAGTGCTTTGCAGAACGCAAGCACCTTGGCGCTGGAGCTCGATCCGCTGGATCCTGACAACGCCCGTCGCATGGGGGTAGCGCTGGCGCAGGCGCCTTCGTGGCCACTCGCCCCCGATATGCGGCAGCGTTTGGTTCGCCAGTTGCAAATGCAGTGCCTACCTGTGACTTCGGTGGGCACGAGCCCGTCGGAACTGCTGTTGTCGGGCGTCGCCTTGGCTTTGGCGCGCCAGGATGGATTCGATGCGCAGTTCGGATCTGAGACCTACTTAGCGCTTTTTGCCCGGCAACGTGGCATGCCCGTGGTGTCCTTGGAAACCGTCGAGCTGCAGTTACAAGCTTTGCTGTCCGCCAACGCAGCAGAGGCCACCGGGATGCTGGAGGATGGGTTGCGAGAGCTCGAGGCCGGTACCGCGCGCCAGAGCCTGCGGGACCTGGTGCGCATGTGGGAGTCCGGCGATCAGCAGCGCCTTGATACCTACGAGCAATGGTGTGAATGCGTGGTAACTCCGATGGAGAAGTTACAGATGCAGCGGCTTTTGGACCAACGAAACCCCGCAATGGCGCAGCAGATTGACGCGATGCACCGTGCAGGACAGCGTGTATTTGCTGCGGTCGGGAGTTTGCACATGGCGGGAGATCGGGGTTTGCCCGCAGTGTTAGGCCGAATGGGCTATCAGGTCGAGCGTTTACCCTGATTGGCAAGCCTTTTTAGAGGCAGCTCAGCCTTCACAATATTGGTAACTCTTGGTGGTAACGGTTACAAAATTCCGCTTTTGGTGCGGCTTGCCATCCGGTGACCGGTTTTTTGCAGACTTATGCAATAAGCTGTGATTTAAACCAATGACAAGCCCGCGGACTCGCCACGGGTGAATGTGAGAGACATATGCTGACAGACCACGACCTGGGTGCCTTGATGCGGGCCCAACATGCCGATCCTTTCAGCATTCTCGGGCCCCATACCGTTGAGGGCGGTGTGCAAATCACTGCGCTGTATCCCGCTGCGCGCACGGTTCGGGCTATGGATCGCGCTTCGGGCCGACTGCTGGGCGAATTGCAAAGGCACGAAGGCACGGATGTCTTCTCACTGTTGCTGCCCGGCGCAACGTCTTTCCCTGATTACCGCCTGGAGGTCTCTTGGCAGGATCCTGAAGCGGGCGTTTCCTTGCTGGAAGATCCTTACCGCTTTCCGGTTGTCCTCCAGGATATGGATTTGTGGCTGCTGGCGGAAGGCACCCATCTGCGCCCGTACGAGTGCCTCGGTGCCCACCCGGTCCAGATGTGCGGCATTGACGGCACCAGCTTCGCGGTCTGGGCGCCGAATGCCCAGCGTGTCTCGGTGGTCGGCTCCTTCAATGGGTGGGACGGGCGCCGTCATCTGATGCGCTTGCGCCATGAATGTGGTGTGTGGGAAATCTTCGTGCCTCATGTCGGCAAGGGCGATGCCTACAAATTTGAACTGTGGAATGCACAAGGCGCGATCACCACCAAGGCCGATCCGTTTGCATTTGCCGCCCAACTCCGGCCTGATACCGCCAGCATCGTCGCAGGCTTGCCGCCCCGGTTGCCGATGCGTGCAGACCGGCAAAAGGCTAACGGGCTGCACCAGCCTTTGAGCGTGTACGAGGTGCACTTGGGCTCATGGCGCAAAGCCGACGGCTGGCGGTGGCTGAACTATCGTGAGTTGGCGGACACCCTGGTGCCCTATGCGCGCGAGATGGGTTTCACCCATTTGGAGTTGTTGCCGGTCAGCGAGCACCCCTTTGACGGATCCTGGGGCTACCAGCCCTTGGGTCTTTTTGCACCTACGTCGCGCTTCGGGTCGCCCGAAGACTTCCAGTACTTTGTGGATGCGGCGCATCACGCGGGCCTCGGTGTTATTTTGGACTGGGTGCCTGCGCACTTCCCGAGTGATGCTCACGGACTGGCCGAATTTGATGGCACCCACCTGTATGAGTACGCCGATCCCAAAGAAGGTTTTCACCAGGACTGGAACACCCTGATCTACAACTTCGGTCGCACCGAAGTGCGCAACTTTTTGGTGAGTAATGCTTTGTACTGGCTGGAGCGTTTCGGTATCGATGGTCTGCGGGTGGATGCGGTCGCTTCCATGCTCTACCGCGACTACAGCCGCGCCGCAGGGCAGTGGATACCCAATAAACACGGCGGTCGCGAGAACCTGGAGGCGATCGAATTTCTGCGCCGCATGAACCATGTGGTGGGCACTGAGCGCCCTGGCGCCATTACGTTGGCAGAGGAATCCACCGCCTTCCCCGGCGTGAGTCGGCCGCCATCGCCGGACTTGCAAAGTGGCGGCTTGGGCTTTCATTACAAATGGAACATGGGCTGGATGCACGACACCCTGCAGTACGCGTCCATGGACGGCGTGCACCGCAAGTACCACCAGAACCAGCTCACTTTCGGGCTGATGTATGCCTTCACAGAGAACTTTGTGCTGCCACTCTCTCACGACGAAGTAGTGCACGGCAAAGCGTCTTTGCTAGGCAAGATGCCCGGTGATGAGTGGCAAAAATTCGCCAATCTGCGCGCGTTGTACGGTTTCATGTGGGCCTACCCCGGCAAGAAATTGCTGTTTATGGGCGGGGAGTTGGCCCAGCCCACCGAATGGGCCGATGGCGCCCAGTTGCCGTGGGACTTGGAGCAGGACCTTCGGCATCAGGGCGTGCAAAGGCTGGTGCGTGACTTGAACCGGGTGTACCGCGCGTTCCCTGCGATGCATGAGCAAGATATCGAGCCAGACGGCTTTGCCTGGATTGCCCATGACGATGCAGCCCAATCCGTCATTGCCTTCCAGCGCCGCGCCCTCGACGGCCGGGTCGTGGTGGTGGTGTGCAATTTCACGCCTGTGCCACGGCCGGGCTACCGCATCGGCGTGCCGGTGGCCGGCGCGTGGCGCGAAGTCATCAATACCGACAATGGGGTTTACGGCGGTAGCAGCCTGAGTTCAGGTGCCCGCAGCACCGAGCTGGTAGCGGCGCACCACCATGGCCAGTCGCTGGTTATCACTTTGCCGCCCTTGGCATGCCTTGTGCTCGTTCCCGGAGAAGAATGAGTCTTTCTATGCCTTTGACGACTTTGTTGCCGGGCTCTGCCTCTGCGTGGGGCGCGAGCCTCACTGCAGACGGTGTGAACTTCGCGCTGGCGGCTCCAGATGCCACACGCGTGGAGCTGTGCCTGTTTGACGACACCGGCACCACCGAGCTGCAGCGCATCCTGTTGCCGGTGCGCACCGGGCCGGTCTGGCATGGGCTATTGCCCGGCGCAGGGGCAGGGCAAGTGTATGGATACCGGGTTCACGGTCCTTGGGCTCCCACGCAGGGACATCGGTTCAATCCGGCCAAGATGTTGCTCGACCCCTATGCCTTGGAGGTCGTGGGCCGTTACGACGGATCAGACCTGCATTGGGCCCATACCCCTGAAAGCGCCCGCGGCGTGCAGCCGCCTGACTCACGGGACAACGCAGCCACCGCGCTCAAAGCCCGGGTAGTGAGCGCCTTGCCGCCCGCAAGTGCGGGGCCAAAGATTGATCCCTCGCAGCGGGTGCTGTATGAACTGCACATCAAGGGCTTCACCCAGTTGCACCCTGAAGTGTCGCCGCATTTGCGTGGCACCTATGCCGGCTTGGCGCATCCGGCAGCCATTGCACATTTGAAGGCCCTGGGCATTACCACCGTGAGTGTGATGCCGGTGGCCGCGCGCGCTGACGAAGAGCGTTTGCAGCACCTGGGGCTCAGCAATTACTGGGGCTACAGCCCCATTGCCTGGAGCGCGCCTGAGCCGCGCTACTGGAGCGGCACACCGGGCAGCAGCCCGCGCTCGGAATTCCGTGCCATGGTCGATGCTTTGCACGCCGCAGGCTTGGAAGTGATTCTTGATGTGGTCTACAACCACACGGCTGAGACCGATGAGTTCGGCCCGCTGCTGAGCCTGCGCGGCATTGCCAACGCCACCTATTACCACCTGGAGCCCGTAGATCCTGCCCGCTACATCAATTGGACAGGCTGCGGCAACTGCGTCAATCTCAACCACCCGATCGTGCTGCGCACCGTGATGGATAGCTTGCGCACCTGGGTGCAGGACTTTGGGGTCGATGGTTTTCGCTTTGACCTCGCGCCTGTCATGGCGCGTGGATCACAAGACGCCGGCTACCGCTTCCAGCCACACGCCCCGTGGTTGTTGGCTGTGGCCCAAGACCCGGTGTTGCGCAATCGCCTGATGGTGGCGGAGCCTTGGGACATCGGGCCCGGTGGCTACCAGCTAGGCGCTTTTCCGCACGGGTGGCTCGAGTGGAATGACCGTTTCCGCGATACCCAGCGCAGCGCATGGCTGCGGCATGGCGCCAGCCGGGGTGCCTTGGCCCATCACTTGGCCGGCTCGGCGGATGCATTTGCCCGTGGGCAACGTGCTGCTTATAGCAGCGTGAATTTTGTGACGGCCCACGATGGCTTCAATTTGATGGACGTCGTGAGCTACTGCGAACGCCACAACCAGGCCAACGGCGAGCACAACCGCGATGGCCATGGCCACAACTTGAGCGTCAACCACGGCGTCGAGGGCGCCAGCGACCTGCCTGCGGTGCTAGAGGCCCGGGCCCGGCACCGCCGCACCTTGCTGGCAGCCACGGTTTTGTCCTTGGGTACCCCCATGCTGCTGGCCGGCGACGAGCTCGGCCACACCCAAGGCGGCAACAACAACGCCTACTGCCAAGACAATGCCACGACCTGGTTGCGCTGGGACGCTTCTGCCCAACATGAAACCGCTTTCTGGGCCCGCGCGATTGCCTTGCGCCGGCAACTGCCGGCACTACAAGCCGGCGGTTGGTGGCGCAGCAGCGCGGAGTCCGCCGGTTGCGGCCCTGTAGCTACTTGGGCCTTGCCGGACGGCCGTCCCTTGCAGCCCGCTGATTGGGATACCCCCCACGGCGGCGCCATGGCGGTCGCCCTTCAGGCCGGCTCGCCGGATGCGGTGTTGCTTCTCCTCAATCCCAGTCCCCACGAGCAGGTCTTTTGCTTACCGCAAGGTGCCTGGCGCGTGGTGTTGGATTCCGCCCGTCCGGAGGTGCCCTCAGAAGGCGTCCCGGTGGTTGGCAATGTCATATCGTTGCAGGCTGACAGCCTCATGCTTTTGACTTGATAACCATTTCTTCAACCGTATTTCCACCTCTGTCACACCACCATGCCACGCATCACACTGCCCACTTCGCCCTTTGATGGCCAGCGCCCCGGTACTTCGGGGTTGCGCAAAAAAGTCACCGTGTTCCAGCAACCCCGTTACTTGGAAAACTTTGTCCAGGCACTGTTCGATGTTTTGCCGGATGCGGCCGGACAGACGTTGGTGGTGGGTGGCGATGGCCGTTTCTACAACCGCGTAGCCATTCAAACCATTCTGCGCATGGCAGCCGCCAAAGGCTATGCCCGTGTGCTGGTGGGGCAGGGCGGCATTTTGTCGACACCCGCAGTCAGCGCTGTGATCCGCCGCCATGGCGCCAGCGGCGGCATCGTGCTGTCGGCCAGTCACAATCCCGGCGGTCCGGATGGCGACTTCGGCATTAAATACAACGTAGCCAACGGGGGCCCCGCGCCTGAAAAGGTCACCGACGCGATTTACGAGCGCACCAAGCTGGTCCGCGAGATCCGCACCATGAGCACGCCTGACATCAGCTTGGACACTCTGGGCAGCCAGCACATCAGCAGTACCGAGGTGGTAGTCATTGACCCTGTGTCGGATTACGCCGAAGTGATGCGTGGCCTATTTGACTTTGACGCTATCCGCAAGTTGTTTGCAGGCGGCTTCACGCTCCGTTATGACGCCATGTGCGCTGTGGGCGGCCCCTACGCCAAAGCCTTGCTGGAAGGCGAGCTGGGTGCTCCGGCGGGGACGGTGGTAAACGGTACACCACTCGAAGATTTCGGCGGTTTGCACCCGGATCCGAACCCGGTCAACGCCGAAGACCTGATCGCCCATTTGTTTGCCGCCGACGCACCCGACATGGGGGCTGCTAGCGATGGGGACGCTGACCGTAACATGATCGTCGGCCGCAAGTTTGTGGTGTCGCCCAGCGACAGCTTGGCTGTGATCGCAGCCCATGCTACGTTGGTGCCGGGCTACCGCTCTGGCATTGCCGGTGTGGCCCGCTCCATGCCCACCTCTACCGCGGTGGACCGCGTCGCAAAAGCGCTGGGCATTCCGTGTTTCGAGACCCCCACCGGTTGGAAGTTTTTCGGCAACTTGATGGATGCCGGCAAAGTCACCTTGTGTGGCGAAGAAAGCTACGGCACAGGCTCCAGCCACGTCCGCGAAAAAGACGGCTTGTGGGCGGTGCTGTTTTGGCTCAACCTGATTGCCGCCAGTGGCAAGTCAGTCGAGGCGCTGGTGCGTGAGCTCTGGGCGCAATATGGCCGCTGCGTATATTCGCGCCACGACTACGAGGGCATTCCTACCGAGCAGGCTGACGCGCTGATGCGCGACTTGCGTGCGTCTTTACCCACTTTGGGTGACACCACCATTGCCGGATTGCCGGTGGCCTTCGCGGATGACTTTGCCTATACCGACCCGGTGGATGGCAGCGTGAGCCAGAAACAGGGCGTGCGCATTGTGCTGACCGATGGTTCGCGCGTGGTGTTCCGCCTCTCTGGCACCGGCACCGAGGGGGCCACTTTGCGCGTCTACCTGGAGCGCCACGAACCCGATGCCAGCCGCCAGGACATCCCGGCCCAAGAGGCACTGCAACCTCTTATTGCCTTGGCTGAAATGGTGGCCCGTATCCGCCATTTCACCGGCATGAACCAACCCACCGTGACGACCTGAGCCGCAGAAGCACAGGCCCCAATTTTTTCAAAAAAACCTAAGCGACAGGAGACAAACCCATGAGCACCACAGACAACACCCGTAACCTCGCGCTTCAAGAGCGCCACATGCAGCCCCATATGCTGGTGCGCCGCACCATCGCCCTGGTATTGGCCGGTGGCCGCGGCTCGCGCCTCAAGCAGCTGACGGACCGCCGCGCCAAACCGGCGGTGTATTTTGGTGGCAAGTTCCGTATCGTTGACTTTGCGCTCTCCAACTGCGTGAACTCTGGCATCCGCCGCATCGGCGTCATCACCCAGTACAAATCGCACTCACTGTTGCGCCATTTGCAGCGCGGCTGGAGCTTCTTGCGCGCCGAACTCAACGAAATGGTCGACCTGTTGCCCGCCCAGCAGCGGGTGGACGAGGAGCACTGGTACCGCGGCACGGCCGATGCGATCTACCAGAACCTGGACATCATCCAGAGCAGCAAGCCCGAGTACGTGGTGGTGCTGGCCGGCGACCACATCTACAAGATGGACTACTCGCTGATGCTCAAAGACCACGTGGAGAGCGGCGCAGGCTGCACCGTGGGCTGCATTGAAGTGCCCCGCGACGAAGCCAGCGCGTTTGGCGTGATGGCCGTGGACGGCAGCCGCAAGATCACCGAGTTTGTGGAAAAGCCTGCCAACCCACCCGCCATGCCCGGCAACGACGCGGTGTCCCTGGCCAGCATGGGTATTTACATCTTCGATTCCAAGTACCTGTACGACCTGCTGGAAGACGATTTGGCCAACCCCGAGTCCAGCCACGATTTCGGCAAGGACGTGATTCCCCGCGTGGTGCGCGAGGGCAGGGCGGTGGCCCACCCCTTCTCGATGTCCTGCGTGTCGTCCACCCCGGACGCCGTGCCCTACTGGCGCGATGTGGGTACCATCGACGCCTTTTGGGAAGCCAACCTCGACCTTGCTTCGGTCACCCCTGAGCTGGATATCTACGATACCAACTGGCCCATCTGGACCAGCCAGCGCCAGTTGCCACCTGCCAAGTTTGTGCAGGATGCCGATGGCAAGCACGGCCAGGCCATCAACACCATGGTGTCGGGCGGCTGCATTGTGTCGGGCTCCATCGTCAGCAACTCGGTGTTGTTCAGCAGCGTGCGCATCCATTCGTTCTGCGTGATTGACCAGGCAGTGCTTTTGCCCGAAGTCACCATCGGCCGTGGCTGTCGCCTGAGCCGTGTGGTCATTGACCGGGGTGTGGAAGTGCCTGATGGCTTGGTCATCGGTGAAGACCCGGTGGCAGATGCGGCACGCTTTGAGCGCACCGACAACGGCGTGGTGCTGGTCACCAAAGACATGCTCAAGCGGCTGGAAGCCCAATAAATTAGTTCAACGAAAGACCGCCCATGCGCATCCTGCAAGTCAGTGCCGAAATTTTCCCTCTGCTCAAAACCGGAGGGCTGGCTGACATTGCCGGTGCGCTGCCGGCGGCTTTGCATGAAGCCGGCTGCGATTTGCGGGTGCTGCTGCCGGGTTTTCCGGCCATCGTGGCGGGCTTGCGCAACCCGAGCCCGGTGGGCGCTTTTGTGATGCCTTGGGGCGAAATGGTGGAAGTTGTTTATGGTGACTTGCCGGCACTCGCCCGCGGTGACATGCAGCAGGGCGCTTATGTGCTGATCGCGCCTGGGCTCTACGAGCGCCCGGGCAACCCGTATGAAGATGCCAACAAGCAGCCATATGGCGACAACCACCGCCGTTTCGCAGCACTTGGTCAAGCGGCGGCCCATCTCGCACATGGCATGGACAGCCTGTGGCGCGCCCAACTGGTGCACAGCCACGACTGGCACGCAGGTTTGGCCAGCGCTTACCTCAAGCTCTGGGCCGACCGTGGCGCCACGCGCGTACCTTCGGTATTCACCGTGCACAACTTGGCGTACCAAGGCGTATTTGGCCCGCAATACTTCGGCGAACTGGGCCTGCCGGGCGAGGCTTTTCACGTGCAGGGTATGGAGTTCCATGGCCAGCTCTCCTTCATGAAAGCGGGCTTGTTTTATGCCAGCCACATCACAACCGTGAGCCCCACCTATGCCCGCGAAATCCAGACGCCGGAGCAGGGTTGCGGGCTGGATGGCTTGCTGATGGCAAGGCGTGATGCCCTGAGTGGCATTCTGAACGCCGTGGACGACACGGTCTGGAATCCGACCAGCGACGCCTTGCTGGAACAAAATTTTGACGCCCGCCACATGGCAGGCAAAGCGATCAACAAGGCCATGCTGCAAGGCACCATGGGCCTGGCTATCGAACCTGATGCGCCCCTGTTCGCCGTGGTGAGCCGCTTAACCGAACAAAAAGGCCTGCCACTGGTGCTGGCCGGGCTGGACGAAATTGTGTCCCGTGGTGGCCAATTGCTGGTGCTGGGCAGCGGTGACACATGGATGGAGCAGGCCTTCACCGAGCGCGCCAAAACCCATGCCGGCCGCGTGGCCGTGAAACTGGGCTATGACGAATCCTTTGCCCACCGGGTATTCGCCGGCAGCGACGTGACCCTGGTGCCATCGCGCTTTGAGCCCTGTGGCTTGACCCAGATGTATGGCCTCAAATACGGCAGCCTGCCCTTGGTGCGCCGCGTGGGTGGCTTGGCTGACACGGTGGTGGACAGCGACCTCGAAACCCTGGAGGACCGCACCGCCACCGGCTTTGTATTTGATGCGTTTGACGAAACCGCCTACCGAAAGGCAGTGCGCCGCGCCTTTGCCCTCTACCACCGCAAGGCGGAATGGAACCGCGTGCGCCAAACCGGCATGAAGCTTGCCTTCGACTGGGCTACCGCCGCCGGACACTACACCCACCTTTACCAAAGGTTGATTCAAGAATGACCAACACCTCTTCCCCTACTGCGAGTGCCCCTGTGACTTTTGAATTTGATGCGCCCGGGCGCGACCTCGAATCCCTGAAACGCTCCATCGCCAACAAACTCATGTTTGTGGTGGGCAAAGACCCTGAAGCTGCCCGCCCTGAAGACTGGCTGCATGCAGCCGCTTATGCCGTGCGCGACCAGTTGGTCGAGCGCTGGATGACAACCACCCGCGCCCAATACGCCCAAGATGCCAAGCGGGTGTACTACCTCAGCATGGAGTTTTTGATCGGCCGCACCTTCAGCAACGCCATGCTCGCCGTGGGCCTGCGCGAGCGGGTCAAGCAAGCCCTTGCGGATTTTGGGGTGGACATCGATGCGGTGACCGAGCTGGAGCCCGATGCCGCTCTGGGCAACGGTGGCTTGGGCCGCTTGGCTGCTTGCTTTCTGGACTCCATGGCCACGCTGAATATTCCTGGCTTTGGCTACGGCATCCGCTACGACTACGGCATGTTCAAGCAAACCATTGTGGACGGCCGCCAGGTCGAGGTGCCGGACTACTGGCTCACCCACGGTAACCCGTGGGAGTTTCCGCGCCCCGAGGTGAACTACCGCGTGCAGTTCGGCGGCCATGTGGTGAAAGTGGGCGACGCCTACCAATGGGTGGACAGCCACGACGTGCAGGCCATGGCCTATGACACCATCATTCCAGGTTACGCCACCAAGGCCACCAACACCTTGCGCCTGTGGTCCGCCAAGGCTACGCAAGAAATTGACTTGGGTGCCTTTAACCGCGGCAACTACTTTGCGGCAGTGGAGACCAAAAACCACTCCGAGAACGTGTCCCGCGTGCTGTACCCGGACGACTCCACCGCATCCGGCAAAGAGCTGCGCTTGCACCAAGAGTATTTCTTCTGCAGCGCCAGCGTGCAAGACTTGCTGCGCCGCTACCTGCGCACCCACGACAACTTTGAGAACCTGCCCAACAAGGTCAGCATCCACCTCAACGACACCCACCCCGTGTTGGCCATCCCCGAGCTGATGCGCTTGCTGCTCGACGAGCACCACCTGTCCTGGGCCGACGCTTGGCGCCTGTGCCAGGGCGTGTTCAGCTACACCAACCACACCCTCATGCACGAAGCGCTGGAGACCTGGCCGGTCGAAATGATGGGCCGCATCCTGCCGCGCCACCTGCAAATCATCTACGACATCAACGCCCAGTTTTTGCACCAGATCTCACTGCGCGGTGGCAGCCCCGAGCTGCTACGCAAGGTCAGTTTGGTGGACGAGGGCGGAGAGCGCCGCGTACGCATGGCTTACTTGGCTGTCATCACCAGCCACTCGGTGAACGGCGTGTCGGCGCTGCACTCGGAGCTGATGAAGGAAAGCATCTTCTTCGACTTTGCCAACCTCTGGCCCGAGCGCTTCAACAACAAAACCAACGGCATCACCCCGCGCCGCTGGTTGGCGCAGGCGAACCCCGCGTTGTCGGCGGTGCTGGACAAGCAGGTCGGCACCGGCTGGCGCCGTGACCTGACCCAACTCAGCGGTCTGAATGCGGTGCTGACGCAGCCCAAAGTGATCGAAGCATTTCAGGGCGCCAAGCTCGCCAACAAGCAGCGCCTGGCTGACTGGGTGCAGGCGAACATGGGCCTGACCATTCCCACCGATGCGCTCTACGACGTGCAAGTCAAGCGCATCCACGAGTACAAGCGCCAGCTGCTCAATGTGCTGCACGTGGTGACACGCTACCTGCGCATCATCAACAACCCCGGCTCGGTGACGGTGCCCCGTGTGGTGGTGTTTGCCGGCAAGGCGGCATCGGCCTACCACATGGCCAAGCAGATCATTCACCTGATCAACAACGTGGCCAGCGTGATCAACAACGACCCGCGCGTGGGCAACCTGCTCAAGGTGGTGTTCATCCCTAATTACAGCGTGAGCCTGGCAGAGCGCATCATCCCTGCGGCTGACTTGTCCGAGCAAATCTCCACCGCGGGTACCGAAGCATCCGGCACCGGCAACATGAAGTTCGCCCTGAACGGCGCGCTCACCATCGGCACGCTGGACGGCGCCAACGTTGAAATCCTGGAGAACGTGGGTGCAGACAACATCTTCATCTTCGGCCTGACCACACCGCAGGTGGCTGCCACCCGCGCTGCCGGCTACCAGCCACGCGCCATCGCCGAGGGCAATGCCGAGCTGACTGCGGTGCTGGAAGCCATCCGCGATGGCGTCTTCAGCCCGGACGAGCCCGGCCGCTTCCAGAGCATCTACGACCTGCTGGTGAACTGGGGCGACCACTACCTGCTGTTGGCCGATTACGCTGCCTACATCGCCGCGCAAGAGCAGGTGGACGTGGCTTACCAGAACAAGGAAGCTTGGTCCGTCATGGCTCTGCGCAACGTGGCCGCAATGGGCCCGTTCTCCGCCGACCGCACGATCGGCGAATACGCTGAGAAGATCTGGAAGAGCAAACCGCTGGAACTGGCTTCCTGATGGGTGTGCAGAGGCGGATTTAAGTCAAATCTGCCTCTGGCGCCTGTGGAATTTACGCGGGTAGCTATCAAACGATGAGCAAAATAAGCTGTTTGTGACCTGCGCTTTGCATACACAAAGCAACAAATATCACCCGAATGGGGGATGGTTTAGTCCCAGGCAGAAACTTATGCTCCGCGCCAAAAGCGGCTTAGTGTTTTCTTGAATCGCAGATGGGGCTAAGGGATGATTTGTACTGTTCGAGGTTTGCGCTGTTTCTTTCTTTCTGTGTATTTGTTGTTCGCTTGTCAATGCAGTTTTTCTCAGAACAGTGAACTCAGGTGGACGGGGCAGCATGGTTTTGGTCAGGACCAACCGCAATACATACATGCCCCTGATGCGTTAGTCAGCTACTTTCGATCAACTCCGCTACCAGCCGGTAGTCCGGACGCTCGTACTTATCCTGCGTACAGTACTTGTGGTAGAACCCCAAAATTCGAGGGTGATACTTGCTTTGTCGAGGCTTGGTACAACCAACTCATCTATGTTGCGGTGTCCTATCCAAATGCCCATCCAGCGCAAGCAGAAACTGGATTGGGTCAGTTACCCCAATCCGGGATGTGCACCCCCAAACCCATCTTCCCCGCCACCGGCGAAAAGCTCTACACCCACACAGACTTCACCGACACCGGCCCACACCCCTTAGGCCTCACCCGCACCTACCGCAGCCGCTGGTCCGTCAGTGGCGCCGCAGGGTTTGCCGCCAACCCCGGCTTGGGGCAAAGCTGGGCGCACAACCACAGCAGCAGCCTGAGCATCCAAACCAACGCAGGTACTGGTGGAAACGCGATTCTGGCAGTTACCTCCATCCGCCTGACAGAAGGCAACGGCTCCATCCGCCTCTTCGAGCCCGTGAGTGGCACCAACCAATTCAAAGACAGCAGCGGCCCCAGCACCATTACCGCCACCAGCACCCTGGGTGGCTCAAGCCTTCCAAGCAGCTACACCCTCAAACTCACTGACGACGACAGCACCTGGCAATTCGACGGCAACGGCAAGCTCCAGAGCAAAACCGAACGCAACGGCTGGACCACCACGTACAGCCACCTCACCGCAGGCCCTGGCGCCGGCCAGTTAGGAAGCATCACCAACGCTTTCGGCCGCAGCATCCAATTCAGCTACACCGCAGCAGGCCAGCTAGAGACCGCCACCTTGCCCGACGGGCAAACCGTGCGCTACACATTCGATAGCAGCTCGCGCATATCCAATGTGCGCTACCAAGATAATTCATCTAAAACCTACCTCTTTGAGGACAGCCGCTGGCCCCAAAGCGTGACCGGCATCATCGACGAGCGCGGCACCCGCCTGGCCACCGTCGTCTACGACGCACAGGGCAGGGCGGTAGAGAGCGGCTACGCAGGCGGGGCCGACTACTACAAGGTGAGCTACCCCGCTACCTCCAACTGGAGCAGCGCCCAAATCACCGACCCCCTGGGCACCACCCGCACCTACCAGTACGGCACCACCTTGGGCAAACTCGCCGTCACCGGAGCCGACAAACCCAGCGAGAACAGTGGAAGTAGGGGCGGAAGCGACGCCGCCAGCCGCGTGCAAAACGCCAGCGGCCTCATCGACAGCGAGACCGATTTCGCCGGTGTACTCACTATGTACACTTGGGACAACACCCGCCGCCTGCCGCTATCCACCACCCAAGCCGCAGGCCGCCCCGAGGCCGTGACCACCAGCACCCAGTGGCACCCCACACTGCGCCTGCCCGTCAAACTGACCGAGCCCGGCAAGACCACCGACATCAGCTACGACAGCCGTGGCAACGTCTTGAACCAGACCGAGACCGACACCACCGGGGCCAGTAACGCTAGCAACGGCAGCAACTCCCCGACTTCCCGCACCTGGGCCTGGACCTACACCCCCAGCAACTTGGTCGCCACCCACACCGACCCCCTGGGCCAAGTCTGGAGCTATGCCTACAACCCCCAAGGCCAGCGCACCAGCGCCACCAACCCTTTAGGGCAAACCACCAGCTACACCTATGACACGGCAGGCCGCCTGAGCAGCCAGACGGAGCCGGGTGGCCTGGTCACCACTTACGCCTACGACCAGCGCGGGCGCATCACCAGCATCAGTGCCGCAGGCGAAACCACCCGCTACAGCTACACCGCATCCGGCCAACTAGAGAGCGCCACCCTGCCCAACGGCTACAGCGTGTCCTACCAATACGACGCAGCCCAACGCCTGATCGCCAGTACCGACAACCGGGGCAACCGCACCAGCTACACCCTGGACGGCATGGGCAACCGCGTCCGCGAGCAAATCAGCGACGCCAGCAACAACATCGCCTACGCCACCAGCCTGGTCGTCAACAGCCTGAACCGGGTGAGCGCCATCACCAGCGGGCAAGGTGCCAGCCAAGGCACCACCCAATACGGCTTTGATGCCAACGGCCAGGCCGTAAGCCAAACCGACCCCTTAAGCCAGACCACCACCCAAACCCTGGACGCCCTGCGTCGCCCCACGGCCACCACACTGCCCGACAACAGCAGCACCCAAACGGCCTGGACCGCATTGGGTGAACTCGCATCCGCCAAAGACCCCAAAGGCATCACCACCAGCTACCAAAGAAACGCCTGGGGCGAAGTGCTGAGCGAGACCAGCCCGGACAGCGGCACCCAAAGCTATACCCGAGACGCAGCCGGCAACATTGCCAGCAAGACCGACGCTCTGGGTAAAACCACCACCTACACCCGCAACGCCCTGGGACAAGTCACCGGCATCACCCTGAGTGATGGAAGCACGCAAACCCTGGCCTACAACCCCGCCGGCTACCTGGTGCAAATGACCGACGCCAGCGGCAGCACGGTGTACACACGCGACGCCCTGGGCCGCATCCTGCAAAAAACCCAAGCCGTCAACGACAACCCGGCCAACCCCAGCAGCTATACAACGGCCTACACCTACCACCCCGGCGGGCAGTTGGCCAGCATTCGCTACCCCAGTGGCCTCCAAGTGTTCTACCGCCTGGGCACCGGCACCCAAGTGGGCCAGATCACGCAGGTAGACGTGCAAGAACCTGGAGCCAACCAGCGCGTGCTGCCATTCGTCACTAACTTGACGTACACGGCTCTGGGCCAACCCAAAGCCTGGAACTGGAACTGCCTGACCGGCAACGGCAGCACGGCCCAAGCCACGCCATGCGATGCGGCAAGCCGCAGCTTTGATGCCAATGGCCGCATGGTCACCAATGAATTCGCCAGCTACAGCTACGACGTCGCAGGCCGCATTACCGGACTCACGCAAAACCTCTGGGCCCTGCAAGCCGCAGTGCCGGAAGTGCCAGCCACCGCCACCACACCAGCCATACCAGCAGTCCCCGCCAGCTATTACTCAGTCCCCCTAAGCTGGACCGCAGGCTACGACAACCGGGACCGCTTAACCAGCTTCAGCCGCCCCGGAGCTAGCACCCAATACAGCTACGACCCCAACAGCAACCGCCTGAGCAGCACAGACACCACCACCAGCGACACGGATTTGGATGGGGACTTCGATAGCAGTGACCTGCAACTCAGCACCGCCCAAAGTCTGGCCATCGCCAACGACAGCAACCGCCTCCTGGGCTGGAGCCAAACCAACACCACCAAACGGCTCAACGCCAAAGGTCAACCAATCACCAGCACCACAAGCAGCCAAGTTAACTACGGACTGGACGCAGCAGGAAACCTCACCAGTGACGGCCTGCGCAGCTTCAGCTATGACGCCAGCAACCGCCTCTCCCAAGTGCAAGTCGGCGACGATGACGAAGCCAGCAAAGTCATCTACCTGCACAACGCAGCAGG
>DGQR01000240.1:3445-16050 GCA_002390825.1 Rhodoferax sp. UBA4409 | reverse complement strand
ATTGAAATGCGGTCGCAAACTTCTGCTCAGACTGCCGCAGGTTCAGCTCCACCAATTTACGGGTGTGAATGTCCTGGGTGGTACCGGTCACCCGGAACACGGCACCTTGGTCATCCCGCTCAAATCTCGCTTTTTGCAGAACCCAGTGCAGCCCCCCACGCACCCTGACCTGGTGCTCAGCCTCAAAGACGGGCTGAGTCCGTGCCGCGTCTCGCCAGAGGACAAAGACGGCCTCACGCTCGTCGACCGGTATCAGGTCCAGGAACGAATCACGACTCAACGTAGCGCCATTCGCCAGTCCGAAAATCCGGCAGGCCTCATCGGACAACTGCATCGTGTCGGACTCGACCGTGTACACCCAGCTACCGACCTGCGCTTGCGCTTGCGCTTGGTGCAACTCCAACTTTGCAAACTCCAAATCCCGACTTCGCAGAGCGATCCGGATATTGGTGAGGTCCAGCTCACGCAATCGGCGTTGATAAGCCAGGACCAGAAAATGCACCAAAACCGCTGCCATAAGAAATACGCAAATCTGCACCAGCGCATGCAACCAAGGGGGGGAGTCGGCGGATTGCGGTAGCCACCCGCCTTTTGTGGCGACAACAGTAAGGATGGTGACACCCGCCGTCAGGGCCGCGACGATGAGCGCGACCCGGGTACTGACCAGCCAACCCAGCATGAAAATGATCAGCGGAAACACAAACTGAACGGGCGCAGTAATCCCGCCGCCCACAAACATCATCAAGGCAACGTAAAGCCACATGCCCACGCCCAGAGCGGTAACCGTGGTCTGCAACCTCTTCCGCCACAAGAAGAACCAACCCGCAGCGCCCACTAGCAGGATGGTGCTGGTGCGCAGCGCTGCGCTCAGGCCATTGGGGATGAAGAAATAGATTGCCGCAGTAACCAGCACACCACTCAGAAAGATGGCGACCACTGCGGCTTTGAGAAAAGAAAAAGAAGGCTCCCAAGTAACGGGTCGGTAGACCTCTTCGTCACTCCTGCTGACCGGCGTGAGATGCGGGGCAATCTTTGGTTCCATCGTTGGCTGCATCATAGCTGCCGCGGACAGAAGTTGACTGCGTTGGTGCGCCGCCTGATGTCCCTGATCGACCCAAGCACTATTGCCGTGCTGCTGGCCCCCACATCCGCTGTCCGATCCAACGCAGCGTAGGACCTACGGGCGGGCGGGCACTGACCTGTGTGGCGGGCGCCTGGCCGACGGCCTCAGGCAGTCCTAGGTCAAAGCTGAACACATAGTGCGGCTCCTGCCCCATGCGCAGGTCCGTAATCCGCAGCTGTCCGTCAGGCGCGATTGCGCCCTTCACGAACCCGTGGCTGAACGACGTTAAACGCGCCACTGGTGCGGAGGCTGCGTGTTCGATCAGCAGTTCGCTGCCCCGCGCATGCGCTTCCCATTGCACCGGGGACTGGCCGTCCAGCACCGACACATAGGCTTCATGAAACTTCGGATCGGCCGGATCGTCTGGCAAGGCCACCACCCTCCAGAGCAAGGTTTGCAAGGGCGCCGGCGTCACCAGCACCCGCTGAGCAGACACACCCTGTTCACTTAAAGAAGCGCGCGCACGTTGTTCGATATGCTGTTGCGCCAACACACTCCAGCCCAAATAGGCTGTCGACAAGGCCAAGCCCACCATGTTCCACAGAAGCCCGCGCGCCAGATCTCTAAAGCGCCAGGCCGCAGCCACCCCAATGATCAGCGGCAGTGTGTAGGCCGGATCGATGATGAACACGCTGCCCACCCCGAAGGGGTAATTGGAAAACGGCTGCAGCAACTGGGTGCCGTACACCGTCATGGTGTCTAGCAAGGGGTGGGTCACCAGCACCAGCCAAAGTGCCAGCCACCAGCGCATAAAGTCGCGCCCCCGCGCCACCAACCAGGCAAACACAGGGGCCACCAGAGTCAGAAAGAACAAGGCGTGGCTTTCCGCCCGGTGCAGCACCATATTGGAAATGGCATCTCCGTGGTCGATAAGGGCATCCAAATCCGGCAGGGTACCGGCAACAGCCCCAACCAAAGCGGATTTCCACACCGCGGTGCGCCGGCCCATGACGGCCACACACACCGATGAACCAAGCGCTATTTGGGTTAATGAATCCATTGCAGAGTTGGCTTTAGCGCTTAGACCTGTACAACGATGGGAAAGTCGACACGCAGCCCATCCGCTGAAGCACTGAACTCGCGGGTCAGCGCCGCCCTGTCTTGCAGATCCAGGCGCTGCCAGAGCCCGTCGCGCGGGTTACCCGGATCGCCCGCCACATAGAGCTGCGTCGTGAGCAGCTCCTTACGATCTAACTTGACTTTCACATGGATGTGAGGCGTGCGCCCGCTGTACGGGGCCGGCCGCATGGTCCGGAAACGGTAGCGCCCATCTTTGCCCACCGCCACCCGGCCAAAGCCCTGGAACTTCGGGTCCGCTTTGCCGCCGTCTTGCGGGTGGTGGTAGTGCCCTTCGTGGTCACATTGCCAGATTTCAACCACCGCGCCAGCGACTGGCATGCCACGGGTGTCCATCACCAACCCCTCGACCCAGACCGGTTGGGCTTTGGAATAAACCGCAGCACCGTTGCGCAGCAGGTCAAAGTCTTGGTCGCCGGGCAGTGCTACCGGATAGAACGGCCCCTCAGTTTGCCGGGGTGTGGGCCGCAAAACCGACTGGGCTTGTGCCACCGTTGGCGCAAGCCATACCGGCGCACCAGTGGCAGCCAACATGCCGGCACCACGAGCCAACAGGGAACGGCGGGAATGAGGTGGGTGCATAGGCGTTTTGGGTGGTGAAGCAAAAGTGCGTATCGGAATCGCGGGGCCTGCAAAAGTTCCCGTCTACGCCGTGCAGTGCGCTTGCAGCGCTGTTCCGCACGCAAAACTCCATTTGCGGTTAAGACAAAGGAGAGCCAGCTGTCACCCACTGGAAGCTCTCTGTCGCCATTCGAATTGCTATCAAATCGATAGCTACTCGTGCAATCAATACCAGCGCTAGAGCTCGATTTAACCTAAAAACATCGCCCGATACTGCCTGGGCGATAAACCCAGCTGCTGCTGAAAGTGGTGGCGCAGGGCCTGCATGCTGCCCAAACCTACCTCGGTGGCGATGCGCTCTACCGGCAGCGCACTGCCCTCTAGCAGGCGCTTGGCATGCTCTACCCGTTCAGCCACCACCCACTGGCCGGGGGACTGGCCGGTGAGTTCGGCGAAGCGGCGCAAAAATGTGCGCGGACTCATGGCAACGCGATCGGCCATGTGCTGCACCGTCCACGGCGCTTGCAGATCGTTGCGCACGTCGTCCAGCAGTTGCACCAAGCGATAGTCACCCTCTTGCGGCACCGGGCGCTCCATAAACTGGGCTTGTCCCCCGCTGCGGTGCGGTGGCATGACCAGACGGCGCGCCACGCTGTTGGCCGCGTCCACCCCAAAGTCACTGCGCACAATGTGCAGCATCAGATCAATGCCCGCGGCGCTACCGGCAGAGGTGTAGACGCGATCGCCCTCGGCGTAGAGCACGCTGGCGTCCACCTCCACCCCTGGGTGTTGGGCTTGCAGCGCTTTGGCGTAGCGCCAATGGGTGGCTGCGCGGTGGCCATCCAGCAAGCCGGTAGCGGCCAGCACAAAAGCCCCCGAGCAAATAGACGCCAGCCGCGCGCCACGTTGCCATGCAGCCCGCAACAGCTGAGCCAGTGCATCAGGCACGGGCACCTGGGCGCCCTTCCAGCCGGCCATCACGATCAGGTCCGCCTGCTCCAGCAAACGGGCATCGCCATCGGTCGTGACTTGCAATCCTCCGTGCGCGCGCAGCGGGCCTGGCTCGATGGCCGCGCTGGCAAAGCGGTACCAGCCAGGGCCCATTTCAGGCCGGGAAAGGCCAAAGATCTCGGCTGCAATAGAAAACTCAAAGGTACACAGGCCGTCATACACGGGCACCACTACCAGCGGCCCGGTGGTTGACCAAGGCGCGTTTAGGTTTGAGCGGGCAGAGCTTGGCGCGATTTTTGTCATAAATGTCTTTTACGCCAATTGTAGAAATAGGCGGCTGTTTGCACCATAGAACCTCTTACAACGCACCGGAGAACCCCATGCCCACCGCAGTAACCGCTACACCCGCCGCCAGCTCTGCCCTTGCTGAGGCGCACTTTGCCGCCGAGCTGACCTTTGAGACCGACTGCTGGGACACGCACGATGCCCTGGCACAAGGCGCCGACTTTGTATTGCTGGACGTGCGCTCCCCTGCCCTGTTTGCGCGCGGGCATGTGCCGGGCGCCATCAACCTGCCCCACGGCAAGATCGTAGAGAGCAAGATGGCCCAGTGGCCGGAGGGCACGCTGTTTGTGACTTACTGCGCCGGACCCCACTGCAATGGTGCCGCCCGTGGCGCGCTCAAGCTGGCGCGCTTGGGACGACCGGTCAAGATCATGGCCGGTGGCATCACCGGCTGGCTGGATGAAGGCTTTGCGCTAGCCACCGGGGACACCTGAATACGCCCATAGGGCCACAGAGCGCTTGTGGCACAGTGAGTGCATGAACACCATTCTTATCACCGGCGCCAGCGATGGCATCGGCGCCGCCAGTGCACGGCAACTCAAGGCCAAAGGGCACCACGTCATCCTCGTGGGCCGCTCGCGCGACAAGACCGAAGCGCTGGCCCGCGAGCTGGGGGCGCCATTTCATCTGGCCGATTTCACCCGACTGGCCGATGTGCAGCGGCTGGCCCGAGAGCTTGCACATCACCCGCGCATCGAGGTGCTGGCCAACAACGCAGGCGGCATCATGGGCCCGCGGGAGCTTACCCAGGACGGGTTCGAAAAGACCTTTCAAGTGAACCACCTTGCCCCCTTCCTTCTGACCAAGCTGCTGATGCCGCAGCTGATAGCGGGCAAAGCCAAAGTGATTCAAACCGCCAGTATTGCGGCCAATGTCTTTGGCGGCAGCTTTGATATCCACGACCTGAACAACGAATGCCACTACCGGCCGGAGCAGGCCTATGGCAACGGCAAGCTAGAGAACATTCTCTTTACCCGCGAACTCCAGCGCCGGCATGGTGCAGACGGTATTTCGGCAGTGGCATTTCACCCCGGCGTGGTGCGCAGCAACTTTGCCAGCGAGACCAGCCACCTCATGCGGGTGCTGTACCACACCCCCTTGAAATACCTCTTCACCATCAGCCCGGAGTCCAGCGGGCAGCGCCTCACTGCGCTTGCCGAAGGACTGCCCGGCACCGACTGGCAGCCCGGTGAGATGTACAACAAAACCAAACCCATGCCCCTGCGTTTTCAGGATGCTGATGGCAGCGCAGCGCGCAGTTTGTGGGAGCAGAGCGAAGCTATGGTGGCACCGTTCTGCCGATATGTTTGGCCCGGTTCACCGATCGAACGACTCATAGCTGGCCATGCTGCCCTTGCGCCAATAGCCTGAAGCACGAACCCATTTCGGATTGGCGCGACATTCGTTGATCAGAAAAGCGTGCATGGCCTTGGCTTGGGCCGACTCGCACGCAATCCAACTGAAAAAGTGACCGCTCGGCATGCGCATCTGGGCTAACGCGTCCAGAAGGGATTGGTGCTGCTCGCGGTGGACCCACACTACATTCACATCGGCAAGGCTAGGGAGCGGGATGTGATCAGCGTGGCTGTCCACCTCCATCAAGACTTCTGCTCGCGCGCCCGCCGGGAGCTCGGCCAGGCGCCTGGCTATGGCTGGCAGTCCGGTGTCGTCACCCACCAGCAAGTGCCAATTGAACCCGGTCGGAACCATAAAAGACCCTTTCGGACCGGCGATTCCCAGCCTCTGCCCCACTTGGGCTTGCTCTGCCCAGCAAGTGGCAGGGCCGCCCGGCTGGTGTAGCGCGAAGTCTATTTGCAGGGTGAGGTTCACAGGGTCAAACTGGCCCGGGGTGTAATCGCGCATCACCGGTCGCTTGCCCTCGGGCCAGATGGGGCCGTCATCGCCCAGCGCAGGGGCAAGGAGTTCACCCGTCACAGGGTCAGGAAAGAATACTTTGACGTGGTCGTCAAACCCCGTGCTGACAAAGCCGTCCAGTGCATCCCCCTGAAGGGTCACGCGCAACAGGTGCGGCGTCAGGCGGTCGACCCGGCATACCTCCAACAAGCGAAACCGCAGGGGATGCCGCACGCGCTGGATGGTCAAATCGGGAACTGCACCCGTACTGCTTATGGATTCGGCGGGCAGTGGCATTAGATTTTCTCCAGTTGCTGGGCCGCGTGATCCAGCACCGCTGCAAAGGCATTGGCTTGATCAACCGTAAGGGGGTCTCGGGACAGGCGTATCCGCATCGCAAGTTTGAGGTTCTCCATAGCGCGCATCACCTGCGGCGGACGCCCTCCGCGCGGGCCTGCGCCGTCAACGCCGTCGCTCATCCGGGCCATCATGGCATCAGTCATCTCGCGGTTTTCTTCCAGGAACACCTTGCCGGCTTCGGTGATCGCGTAGCTTTTTCGTCCACCAGCGTCCGCTGTCTGGCCGCTCACATACCCTTGCTCTTCCAATAGAGTGAGCGTCGGGTACACAGTGCCGGGGCTCGGGCTGTAGCTGCCGCCCAACCGGTCTTCGATCAACTTGATAAGTTCATAGCCGTGACTCGGCTTGTCGGAGATCAGTTGTAACAACACAAAGCGCAGGCCGCCATGACTGAACACGCGCCCACCTCCACGGCGACCCGGATGGTCTAGACTGCGCCCGCCATGCCGACCGCCCCCGGCGACGTCATCTGCTCCGCTGGAACGCATTTGATAGGTAAAGTGTCTTGAGGGGTACCGCATCGACATCCTTGTTGATTTAGATTGTATTTATGATATATCTAAATGCAATCTAAACCAAAAAAATTCATGGGCTTTACCCCACGTTTACAGGAATTGCGGAGCAAGTTCGATAGCGCAAAGTGGGTGCCCCCAGCCCGGTGGCACCTGCGCAGTGTCAAGGCCTTGTTGCAGGCCGGTGGGCTGGATAAGGTGTTGACAGCAGAACATAGAGGCCTGCCGCAAAGAAAAGCAAAATCATGGCCATGCCGGCGCGGGCACTACCGGTCCAATCCGTCACGAGTGCCACACTGAGCGGCGCCAGAAAGCTCGTTGCCCGACCGGCCAGTGCATAGATACCAAAGTAGCGGCCAGATTCGTCAGCGGCAACGCTGCGTGCCATATAGGCCCTGGAAGACGCTTGCACCGGGCCGAACGCGAGGCCGACCAGCAGGCCGAACGCGACGTACGCTTTCTCCGCACCTGTGGCAAACAAGCCACCCGTGTCGGTCGTGGCAAAAGTCCAAAGTCCGAACAAGGTGAAGCCCGGCCCTGTAGAAATAATGCCGAGGGTGGCCACCAACAACGCGACGATAGTGCCTATCACCACGCGCTTCGAGCCACGCTTAGTGTCCATTCTGCCGCCCCAGACGGAGCCGCCAATGGCGGTGATATTGAGGATGATTCCGTAGATACCCAACTCAATGATGGACCAGCCAAACATGCCGGCGGCAAACCCGCCCCCCAACGCCAACATGGCTCCGATACCGTCCTGGTAGAGCATCCGTGCTATCAGAAAGCGCATCAGCCCTGCCCGGCGCCGTAGCTCGCCCAAGGTCTGACGCATTTCCGAGAACCCCAACCTGACCGCCTCACCCATAGGGCGGCGGGTGCCAAGGTCAGGGGTGAACAAAAACATCGGCAGGATAAAGACCAGGTACCACAGCGCAGAGAGAGGCCCGGTCACACGGGCATCCTCCCCCGAGGCGGGCGAGAGTCCGAACAGGGGCTCGATACCGATAAGTGTTTTGCCAGTCGCCGCACTTCCGGCCAGCAGAGTCAGCACCATGATCAACACCAGCATGCCGCCCAGATAGCCCAGACCGAATGCGGTGTTGGACACAGCGCCGATCTTCTCGTTGCGGACGAGAGACGGAAGCATGGAGTCATTGAAAACGATAGAGAACTCGGCGGCCACAGCGGCCACGGTGTAGGCCAGCAAAATCCAGAAAACACTGGAGCCCGGTGCGGCACTCCACAAACACAGCAGACCCACGATTTTCAGCACAGCAAAGGCTGCAATCCATGTCTTACGTGGCCCGCTCTGGTCTGCAATAGAGCCAAGCACTGGCGCCAGCACCGCCATCACCAAGCCGCCGATAGCGATGGCATAGCCCCAAGCCGCTTGCCCCGCCACCGGATCGGGGTTGCCGTTCGCATCGAGCACCATGCGTGAGATGAAGTACGGCCCGAAGATGAAAGTGGTTACCACCGTGAAAAAGGGCTGCGCAGCCCAGTCAAACAACATCCAGCTCCAGATGCCTTTTCGATCGGTCGGTTGCGCGTGTGCGCCGGGGGAAGATGGGGTCATGGGATCTCCGTATCAGACAGCTTGGCCGAAGCTTACCGAAACAGCGCAGGCAGGCCGGTTGCCAGTGGTGGGATCAGTGCAATCAGCAGTGTGCCCACAAAAATCGCCGCCATGGCAGGCAACACCGAACGGGCCACTGTGGCGATGGACTTCTTGAACATGGCCGACGCGAAATAGATATTCATGCCGGCAGGTGGGCACAGAAAGCCCACCTCCATGGCCGCCAAAAAGATGATTCCGAAGTGAACCGGGTCGATGCCATAGGACTTCGCCAGCGGAAGCAGCAGCGGCACCAGCACCACGATAGCCGCGTAGATTTCCATCAACGCAGCGGCGAAAAATAGAAAGATGCACAGCAACACCAGAAACACATAGCGGTTCGGAATGACGCTTTGCACCCACTCGACCGCTTGGTCCGGAATTCCGGCGTCGATCATAAAGTTGGTGAGTGCAAGTGCCATGCCCAGTATCAGCATGACGCCGCCAATGATCTGGGCGCAATCACTAAAGGTGCGGGCAAGTTGTTTCAGGCCCAATTCACGATGAACCAGCGCTTGGGTGAACAAGGCGTAGGCGGCGGTGAGGGCTGCGCTTTCCATGGGCGTGGCCAGACCGCTAAGCAGGCTCCCAAGCGCAACCAGGGGGGTTGCGATTTCCCATTTTGCGGTCCATGCGGCGGACAGTGCGTCGTGAAAATCCGGCGGAGCAGCCACCGGGGCCTCTTTGTCGCGGCGCAAAAAACCACCCAGCAGAAGCAAGCAGAGCACCATCAACAGGGCCGGAATCAAACCGGCGAGAAACATGTCCGTGATGGGTACCCGGGCGATCACGGCGTACAGAATCAAGGGCACGGAAGGCGCCAGTAGCACGCCCAGTGCGCTCGCGCTCGTGACCAGGCCAATGCCACGCTGCTCCGGGTAACCGGCCTTCATCAATAGAGGCAGCAACAAGCCGCCGAGCGCCAGAATGGTGACACCACTGCCGCCTGTGAATGCGGTGAAGGTGGAGCACAACACAGCAGCAGCAATCACGCTGCCCCGCACGCCGCCACCGAACATGGCCACAAACAACGCGCTCAGTCGCTGCGCCGCGCCACTGCGCGCGAGCAACAAACCAGCCAGGGTGTAAAGCGGCAGCGCGGGCAGCGAAGCGTTGACAGTGATCTGGTAATGGCTCAGGGCCACTGACGCCAGCGGCAGTGCGTCACCTGCGAACAGTAGCAGCGACAGGCCGCCCAGCACCGCAAACACCGGTGCCCCCGCAATCAGCATGGCGGTGAGCAGGACTAGGCCGGGCGTGATCGGCTGGGGGATTCCATCCAAATGCACACCGAGTGCCCAACCCGCCAGCGGCAGCAGCACCGCGACTGGCCAGCGCAGCAGGGTCGCTGCCGTGCAGCGAGAGGCCAGCCGGATGCCCAACAGCATAAAACCCAGCGGCATACTGGCTTGCACCCACCACACCGGGATACCGTAAGCCAGCGCCTGCGGGGCCAGCATTTCAGTGGCCACAAAGCGCCAGCTAGCCAAGGCCAGCAAACCAGCCAGCACACCGCTGGCACCTTGCACCAGGCTTTTGATAAGGGCTTGGGTGCGGGCACTGCCCCACTGTCCGAGGCTGGAGCCCAGTGACGTCAGGTGCCCGTGGCGCTCCGCCGCCACCGCGCCGAACATGGTCATCACCAAGCCAAGGTGTTGCACCAGCACTGACGCGTTTTCCACGCCAAGCCCGCTACTGGCGCGCAAACCCATTTCAACCACAGGCAGCAACACCATGAGGGCCAGCGCTGTGCCTGACAGCAACTCGTCGAGGCGCCCCCAGTGTGCGAACCGCATCAGCGCTTCCCGGCCCGGTAGGCGCGCAGATGTACAAAGACCTCATCAAAAGTATCAGCCGGAACCATGGCGCCGCGGATGCGCGGGTACAGCTGTTCCGCCAAGGCATTCCACTCGCGCATTTGCGCCTCGTTCGGGCGGTTTACGGTGAGGCCGCGCTTTTGCATCGCGCTGACAGCTTCATCCACTTCTTTGCGCGCCTGTGCCCGCATGGCAAGACCGGCTTTTTCGCCGGCTTTGCGCAGCGCATCCTGCCCCGCTGGCGTCATGGCATCCCATGCTTTCTGGGTGACGACCAGCGCACCGACAATGGGCGCCCAGTTGATGTCCAGCATGTGTTTGGCGGTGCCGAAGACTTGGCTTGCCAAGGCAAAGTAAGGTGTGGAAGGCAGCACATCGATCATGCCCGTCTGGATGGCGGCCAATGCATCGCCTGTTTCCAGTGGAACCGGGGTATAGCCCAAGCTTTTCATGATGGCTTGCTGCTCCGGCTCGCTGCCCCATGCAAAGAATTTGCGACTTTTGAAATCGCCAGGGCTGAAGGCTGCTTCTTTGCTGAAAAACCGCACCCAGCCCGCGTCGCCCCAACCGATCACGACAAAGCCCTTGTCCAGGAAACGCTTTTCCATGCCGGCGCGCATTTTGTCCCGCACGTAATCGATCTCTTCCCAACTCCTGAACAGCAAGGGAAGGTTTTGCAAAGCGGCAATGCTGGGCTCGATGTCGCGTAGTCCCACCACGGACATCAGCCCGCCTTGCAGCTGGCCGATCCGCATGCGCCGTACGATCTCGGCCTCGCCGCCCTGACTTCCGTCGGTAAACACCGTGAAGCGTGCACCGGCGCCTTGGGCTGTGCGCCAAGCCTCGCCCAGTTCCAGCAGTGACTGGTGATACAGCGAGTTTTTCGGCACCACACTGGCGATGCGAAGTTGTGCCACCTGGGCCTGGCTGGTGAGTGGAAATACAAAGCTGGCGAGAAGGGCGAGAATCAGGCGGCGTGGAGTGTGCATAGGTCAAAAGCGGTCGTCGATCGTGTGGAGTAGCCACTGCGCGCGCTCGCGCATGACTTCATTGGCTAAGTTGCGATGCGTTTGGGCGACTTGCAGCGCTTGTTGCAGGAGCTCTTCAAAGCGGGGACGATCGCCGGCGGGCAATGCCAAGGCTTCTGCCTCAGCCACCAACAAACCTGCACTGCGGCCCGCGCCAGATTGCGCAGCACGGGCAAAGTAGGTGGCGGCATTCGCAGTACTGCCACCGGGACGCGATGCTTCCAGTGTGCCGAGCAAAGAGGCAATGGCACCGTCATCATGGTGCGGCGCCAAGGCATAGGCAGCCTGCGCAAGCCGCAGCACTTGCGGCAAGTCGGCCACGCGTTCGGGCTGGTCCTTGCTAAGCGAAATAGATGCGGCCCACGCGGCGGCTGTCCAGTAAGCGAGGCCTACCTGTTCGGCACGGAGTGGTAATGGCTTGTTGGTTGCGAGTGCCTCCAGCAGGCCGGGCTGCTGCAAAGTCAGTGCACGTAGGCCGTGCTGCTTGGCGCGTTCGTAAAGGCGTGCCGCCCGCTGGCGCTGCTGCAGCGCGGCTTTGACATCCTGTGTTTCAAGCTTCTCGGCTTCGAGGGCCACAAAGGCGTAGGCGTACTGGGTGAAGCCACTGGTGACCGAGGTGGCCAGCGCGGTATGAGCCGGCGTTTTCAGGAGCACCGACTCGGACAACTTCAGATAAAAAGCACTGGCCTCGCGTGCAAGTTGCAGGTCATCTTCTTCCGATGAAGACTGACTCGCCAGCGCATCTGCCATACCTTTGGTGACAAGGCTTTGGGTGGAACAAGCGGAAAGCACACCGCACAATCCGAGTGCAAAAACCAGTAGAAAAGACACACGCATGCGGCCAGTATGTCACGGGCAAAGCCGGGTTTTTCGGGGCTGTGAACAGCTGTTGTTGGGTACACGAAACAACCGGAAAATCACGAAAAACTGCCACCGTGTCACGATCTTGAAACAAGATCGGCATATGCCCCAACGCGCTTCTGCGACGCCCTCAGAACCAGAAGAAAACATCCATCAGGCGCCACCACTTTGAGCTTGCGTCTTGGGCTTGCGATTTCCTCTGCACAATTGCCGAGCGTTTACTGCTCCTTGGTCACACGGTATATGCCCAAGCTGACCAGCAACAAGGCCACCAGATACTTCCACTCCAACAGCGATTCGCCGAGAAACAAGGCAGACAGTCCGGCCCCAAACACAGGTACCAAAAAACTGTAAAGTGCTACGGTGCTGACGCGGTTGTATTTCAGCAGCACGCCCCAGAGTGCAAATGCCACCGCCGACAAAAACGCCATGTAGACCAGCAGCAAGCCCGCTGGCCACGTAAAGCCACCGATCTGGCCGCCAGCGCCCCACCCTATGGCG
>DGQR01000240.1:0-3412 GCA_002390825.1 Rhodoferax sp. UBA4409 | reverse complement strand
GCCTATGGCGACCAACACTACCCCGCCGATACCGAGTTGATACCCAGTCATTACCACCGAGTCCATACGCTGCGATAGGCGCTTTCCGTAGAGGGATGCGGACGACAACACCAGCGCGGCCAGCACCACAAAGCCTTCTCCCAGCCAGGAGAAACCTGTGTCTGCCGGATGGGCATCGCCCAACAGCCCGCCCGCGTTCACTGCCAGCACCCCTGCGAGGCCCAGCACGCAACCTGACATCTTGCGCCATGTCAGGGTGTCGTTGTGGTACAAAAAATGCGCCAGCAGCACACTGAAAAACACGCCGGAGGTGTTGAGAATGGAAGCTTTCACCCCCGTGGTGTTGGCGACGCCGATGTAGAAAAAGATGTACTGCAGCGTGGTTTGGAACACCCCTAGTGCAGCCATTTCACCCACCTGCGCACGTTGCAATCGCAAGTCCTTACCAGTGAGCTTGGCGAACATCAGGAGCAAAGCGCCAGCCCCTACGAACCGGTAGCCCGCAAACAAAATCTGGGCAGCCAAGTCGCTGCGACTGATCTCCAACAAGGCATAGCCCTGCTTGATGGCCGGATAGGCGCTCCCCCACAGCAGACAACACAGGCCTGCAAGCAGAAACACATTTCGAGGGTGGGTAAAAAAAGACATGCACAACAGGGCTTACCGCCCTCCAAAAGAACCTACGAATTCAAAACTTCACGCAATTGCGGCCTGAGTTCTTGGCTAGGTAGAGTTTTTCATCAGCCGCAGCGACCAGCGAATGCACGGTGGAGTGGACATCGCTCACCGCCACGCCGATGGACACGGTAATACCCGGTAGCGCTGTGCCCGTCGGCGAAAAAATGGCGACGCCTCGCGCAGCGTCCCAAAGGCGCTGCGCAGTCGCGATGGCCTCTTCCTCCGTCGTGTGAGGTAGCAGCACCAAAAACTCCTCGCCACCGTAGCGGGTGGCGAAGTCATAGGGCCTCAGAGTGGTTTTGAGCACATTGCTCAAGGCCACCAGCGCTTGATCGCCCCCCGGGTGCCCATGGGTATCGTTGTATTGCTTGAAGTAGTCCACATCGATGAGCAAGACGCCAAGACCCTGCTGCGCTTTGATGGCTTGCGCAAGCAGCCGCTCCAGCGCATTGTCCAGCCAGCGCCGGTTGTAGAGCCGCGTTAATGCGTCCACATGGACGTGGTCGTTCAGCTCCTCAATCTGCAAGCGGTCGCTGACGATACGGTGCGTGTTCTCTTTCATCCAACGGGTGAGCAGCTTGAGCAGGTTGCCCGCCACCGACTGGGTTTGTGCCAACAAAGCCTGTATCAAATCGCGGTGGATACCCAGCACACGGCTCGGCATTTTGGCCACCACATAAGCAGACGGACGGGTGCCATCAATCACAGACATTTCCCCCACCGACCCACCCGGAGCCACCTCGCGGATCACCGGGGAGTCCGCGGTTCCAAAATGTATGGTCAGTGCACCGCTCAGCAGCACGAACACATGCTCATTGTTTTGCTCTGGGGCCAACAACACTTCTCCGGCTGCCAGCAAACGGGGGCTCGCATGCTTGGCCACCTGCTCCAGAACAGCGTCAGGCAAATTGCACAACAACTCGGTGTGGGCTAATTCGCGGATCAGAGGGGTCATGGGGCGGTGGTTCTCGCTCAGAAGGTCAGTGCGTTGCGCAGAGCGCGCCGAAGGCCCACTATTGTCGTCGATCGAAGCGGAGCAATGATCGGCGGACAACACCGCCGACGACCCGCGCAGGGACAAGAAGCCCCGCGCAAGCTCCAGTCATCGGATCATAAAAAAGCCGCACAGCCCTGACGGAATATGCGCAGCTAGCTACTGAATCAATAGCAATGGTCTAGATTTAGTTAAGAGCCTGCGGTGACTGCTGGGCGGTGAAGACTGTGCAGTCGTCCCTTGCGCTTCGAAAAAGTGAGGTTCTCGTTTGCTACCATCCCCGATGCGACGCGCAGATTGTCAGAGCCCACAAAGTTACGGCAGCGCGTGTGCGCAGGAAAACGCATAACCATGCAGTTTTCTTTTCATAAACACACCATCTCATAAGGATAAGACAGTGAAACGTAGCCTTACGTCATCCCCCGTGCTCGCAGCAATCATGCTGACTTTGGCCGGCAGTGCCTTTGCACAAGAACAGGTTATCAAGATCGGCCAAACGGGCCCCCTCTCCGGTCCCAATGCCTTTGCCGGCAAAGACAATGAAAACGGCACCCGCCTGGCCGTAGAAGAGCTCAATGCCAAAAAGATCAAGGTGGCTGGCAAAACCCTGAAGTTCGAGCTGGTGTCTGAAGATGACCAGTGCGACCCTAAATCCGGGGTCTCTGTGGCGCAAAAAATGGTGGATAGCGGCATCAAATACGTCATGGGGCCTTACTGCTCCGGCGTTGCTATTCCGACCTCGCGCGTATATGACGACGGCAGTGTGTTGGTCTCCACTGTGGGCACCAACCCCAAAGTGACGGATGGCGGCTACAAAAATATCTTCCGGATCGTGGCTGGAGACAACCAAATCGGTACTGGTATGGCAACCTATGCCGCCAAAGTACTCAAAGCCAAGACGGTGGCCGTCATTGACGACCGCACCGCATTTGGCCAAGGCCTATCTGCAGAGTTCATGAAGGAAGCCAAAAACCAAGGCCTTACCGTCGTGGCGCAAGAGTTCACCACCGACAAATCGACCGACTTCTCCGCTATCTTGACCAGCATCAAGGCCAAAAAGCCCGAAGTGATCTTTTACGGTGGCTACGCTCCCCAAGCGGCTCCGATGGTGCGCCAGATGAAGCAACTCGCCGTGACCGCCAAGATGCTGGGTGGCGATACCCTGTGCAGCCCCGAAATGGGCAAGATCGGTGGTGAGGCGATCAATGACGTGGTGTTCTGTGCCCAAGGCGGCGCCATGCTGGACAAGTCCACCGACGGCCCCGCATTCAAGGCCAAATACAAGAAGCGCTTCAACCAAGATGCCGATGTGTATGCTGCTTCGTTCTATGACCAAGCCATGTTTGTAGCCCAGTCCATGAGCAAAGCGGGCTCCATCGAGCCTGAAAAAGTGTCCATGGAAATGCGTAAAAGCAGCTACAAGGGCGTAGCTGCGAACTACGCCTACGATGACAAGGGCAACATGAAGCAAGCCCCCATTACCGTGTTTACGTTCAAGAACACTCAGCTGGCCCCGCTGGCTAGCTACTAAAGCGTAAACACCTCTTAGTACTTGGCGATTGTTAGATAGAGCAACGTGCGTGCCAAGTGGCACGGATCGCAATCGTTGACGCAAAGCACAAGGCCCGAACCGTTTCCAGTTCGGGCCTTGTCAAAGTAGCTTAGAGACTGGCTTATTTCCGCGCCGGCGGCACATCCGTGCAGCTGCCATGCGCAATCTCCGCCGCCATGCCGATGCTT
>DGQR01000200.1 GCA_002390825.1 Rhodoferax sp. UBA4409 | reverse complement strand
CCCAACTACAAGCTCGAGCGCTTGAAGCACGACGACCCACGCCTCGACCACATCGAAGCCAGCTACAAGATGGCTGACGACATGGAAGAAGGCACCGGCGTGACCCGTCGCTCCCAAGAGCCGACAAACAAGCAAACGCCTGTGATCAAGGGTGTGTTGCCTGACGCCCCCGCACCCATCGCGCCTCCTAAGCCAGAGCCCGTCAAGGTAGTAGCAGCGCCCGCAGCACCCGATGCAGCGGCCCCGGCACCTACAGGCTTCTTTGCTTGGCTCAAGTCTTTGTTTGCAGCTCCCGCTGCCGCACCAGCCCCTGTGGCCCCGGCTCCGGTTAAGGTGGAAGAGAAGCGCGAAGCCCGTCCAGGCCGCGACGGTGGTCGTCACGGTGGCCGCAACCAGCGTGGCGAACGCAGTACGGAAGGCCGTGGCGAAGCGCGCACCGATGCCCGCCCGGACAACCGTGGCGAGCGCGGCGACCGTGGCAACCGCAATGAACGCGGTGACCGCAATGCACGCCCTGAGCGTGGCGAACGGGGTGCCCGCAATGAGCGCGGCGAACGCAACCAAGCCCCCCGCCAAGATCGCATGGACTCCGAACAAGCCAAAGCGGTCAACACTGAGGTCAGCGTCCAAGCCGACCAAGGTAGCCAACAGCAGCCCCGCGAAGGCCGCCAGGAGCGCGGCAACCGCAACGAACGCGGCAACCGCGGACCGCGCAACGGCGAGCGCACGGAAGTACGCGCTACGGAGCCCACCAGCGATGTAGTAGCGCCCCAAGCGCTGACAGAAGGCGCATTGCCCGCAACAGACCCAAGCGCTGAAGGACGCGAACCACGCGAAGGCCGCAATGGCCGTGGCCGTGGACGCCGCAACGACCGGGCGCCACGCCAGGACGAAGGTCAAGCGCCACAAGCAGCCGTGACTGACGCTACCGGCAACGAAACTGCGGAAGCTGTCGCTACTGGCGAAGTTGCTGCCGACAACGGCGCTGCGCAAGAGACGCGTGAACGCCGCTCCCGTGACCGCTACGGTCGTGACCGTGGCAACCGCGGCCCCCGTGGTGAAAATGGTCAGCGCAACGCAATCGACGGTGCAGAAGCCGCAGCAGTGGCGCCCGAGGCGAGTGCTGCGCCGGAAGCTGTGGTCGTGACTGTGGCACCGCAAGCCGCTGTACCAGTAACCGCAGAGGTAAGTGCACCCGCACCAGCACCTGCAGCGCCTGTCGCAGCACCTGTAGCTCCAGCGCCCGTCGCGGAAGCGGTGCCCGCCGGCCGCATGCCCAAAGTGGCAGGCTACAGCCTGCCGACCGCTGCCTTGGTGGAAGTGGCCAACAGCTCTGGCCTGCAATGGGTGAACTCGGATGCAGACAAAATCGCAGCCGTGCAAGCTGCGATTGCAGCAGAACCAAAGCCAGTGCACGTCCCTCGCGAGCGGCCTGCTCCGGTGGAACTTGACGACCGCCCCTTGGTGTTGGTCGAGACACGTCGCGATCTGCGTGAGATGAAGCTCCCGTTTGAGAACGATCAAACGGCTTAAGCTGCCAGTCCAGTCACCGCCATGCGCGGTGACTATTCATAAAAAAAGGGCACCGAGGTGCCCTTTTTTTATGCCGGATTACCGGCGATATCTCACTAAAAAATATCTACCGCGCCGATTTTCAGGGCCTCGGCAAAAAAGCCTTTGCGCACGAGTTCCGCATGGCTGAACACCTTGTTCCGGCCGTGATGCTGCCCATAGTCAACCGCGCGCTCTGCGCGCTCCAGGGCAGTGTTTGGCGAATCATCGGGCGTCACCCGGGTGAAGCCGCCGCAAATCGTCAAATGCCCCACCTGTGGAAAATTGAATTTCTCGATATTGGCCCGGAACCGCTCAAATGCAGCGAGCACCAAGGCCTCATCGGGGCAATGCATCAACACCGCGAACTGCTCCCCCCCGAATCGGTACAAACGATCGTAGGTGCGGAAGGTGTTATTCATGATGCGCGCGACCAGCAGCAGCACCTCCTCCGCGATCAGATGCCCATGATGGTCGTTGATCGTGCCGAAGTTATCTACACAAATAGTGCCTAGCCAATAGTTGGGAGGCACCCGGTGCCGGCGCTCCTGCCCCGCCGCCAACACGATCTGGCGGGCTTCGGCTGCCGCGTCCTGCATCTCGCCCAACTCTTCGAGGACGGCGCTGTAAAACGTGTCATCCAGAGACTTGCGGTTGAGCAGACCCGTCAGGGCATCCCGATCGCTGTAGGCCAGCAGCCGGTACATATTGCGAAAAACACGCGACACATCCGCAATCACCATGAGTTGGTCGTCGAGCAGCGCACTGGCCGAATGAATCTCCAGTACACCCTCCACGTCGGCCACCGGGTCAGCAAATAGCGGCAAATAGGTAATCCGCGGTCCATCCTCGCCCGCCCAGGCAATTTCGACCCGTTCGCGGCGTTGAATGCAGTGCAAGCGGTCCCGGTTGTCCTCCAGCAAAGGCAGGGTTTGAAAATCCACGCGCAAGGGATCTACCACCTTGCCACCACCGCGCGCATCGAGCACGGTGACATCCATCCAGCGTTTGACGCCCTCTTCGCTGACGACCTTGGATACCAGCACCCGCTGGATAGGCACCAGGTCAATCAGGGCTTTGGAGAGGGTGAGCTCCAGCAGATCGCGGTCGCGGTGGTCCGTGAGCTTGATGAGGTGTTCAATAAGTGAGGCCATGAAACCATAATAGCCCCAACGCCTTGCGGCGTCACCATGGGTTTACGCCCTTGCAGCCGCTTTGTAAGCCTCTGCCGCCGCTTTGGTGTCCATGCGGTGTTCGGCCAGATCGGCCAAGGCCAGCAAGGCCCGACGCTTCAAACCGGCATCCTTGAGCAGCGGGATGGACTGCTTCAACAAAGCCTGCGCCTTGCCCCACAGAGATAAGCGAACACACATCACGCCGGCCAGGTACTGCAGCAAGGGGTCACCGGGCAGCGCCATTTGCGCCTGCTCGATGCGGGCAAGCCAAGCAGCGTCTGGCAAGGCCTCGCTGGCACCGAAACTGGTTTCCAAAATACCGGTCAGCCGCACCCGTTGATCGGTGGTCAGGCTATGCCCTTGCGACTCCCACAGGGGCAACACCCAGAGACGCGCCACCGCAGGATCGCCCTGTACGCTGAGCAAGCGTTGCGCAGCCTCCAGCGCCACATCCGGCTGCTGTCGCTCGGACAATTCCAAAGACGCCCACGCCTGCGACAGCTGCGCAGCATCGTGCGCGTTGCGCAGCATCTCAAGGGCCAGCCCACGCACAATGCCGGCTCCCGCCACTTCCGAGAATGCCCGGTGTTTGGTCAGCACTCTGGCTGCATCCAGCGCCACACGGGTATTTCGGGCCTGACGCGCTGCTTTGAAACGCAAGCGCAGCGCAATGGTGCGCCGAGCCGTGCCGACGGGCAATTGCTCCAGCCAGCGCACGGCACCGGCTGAATCGCGATCTTCCAGAGCCCAGCGCGCTGCACGCAACTGAACACCATCCCGCAAGTCTCCAGCCTCTTTGCTGCTGGCCTCTGCCAGCGCGTTTTCAAAGTGCGCCTCACGGAGGCTTCGGTCTTGCAGGGCATGGGCACTCTCGGCAGCCAGCAGGTGCGCCAATGTGCGCAAGCGCGCGGCATCCGGCAAGGCGTCGCCACTTGCCAGCATCGCGTCTTCAATCGCCACCACCACCTCAGCGGCTTTGCGGGCCCGCACAAACCGGCCCGCTACCAAATGGGAAATGGTGTCGAGCAGACCGGAGTAAATGCTCCGCTCTTTGTACGAGAGCCGCCAGCGACGGGCCTGCTGCGGAATGCTGAACAAGCCCGACAGGGCACGCAAGGCCAAATGCAAGGTCACAAAAAGCAGTGCCAAGCCGAGCAACACAAGGTTCAGCGATACGTCGATACGGTGAGGCGGCCAGAATAAGGTGACCGTGCCATGGTTATTTCCTGCGAAAAGTGCAGACACCACAGCCACGCAAAACAGGGCGATCAACCAAAGCGCAAACCGCATGATCAGCGCCCCGCGGCTGCCGTAGCCAGTGCGGCCAAGGTGTCGTCTACCCGTGGCACCTCGAGCGTGCGCATTTGAGACTGCAGCACCTGCAAGGCTGCCTGGGCCACTTGTGTTTTGCGGGACGAGCCATCAAAAAACCGGGTCAGCGAGCCCGAGGCTGCGGTCAAATCGGCACGGGCAGCTTCGGTTTGGCGGGCCAGTAAACCCAAGCGCGCGTTCAGCACCTTCAGCTTGAAGTTCTCGCGCACGAAGAACGCCTGCTCCGGGGACAACAAGGCAGCATCCGGGCTGTCGATCTTGCTCACCCGCACCAGGCCCCGTACCTCGTCACGGATCACGACACCGACACGCCCCCACCACCCCGGCAGAGACTCTTGGGCCTGCCGTTCCAAAACCGGCGGAGTTTTAGCCGAGGGCAGTGCATTGCTGACCGGAATTTCGTCCGCCAAAGACACTAACTCGTCCAGCTTGAGCAGCATGGCCGGGGTGTCTGAGAGCGCAGTGTTTTTGATACGTGCGATGTCTTTGGCAATGGCGCGCTGGATCGGCGCCAGGCGGGGCTGCGCGGCGCGGTTGACCCGCTGCTCCGCGGACTTCAGCGCCGTCAACAAAGGCTCGACACTCCCGGTGAGCTGCGCTTGTTGCTGGGCAAGGCGCAAGCCCGACTCCATGTCGACCACCAGGTTTTCGTCGCGTGAGCGCGAAAGACTTTGGATCAGCTCTTCGAGTTGCGTGCGCTGCAGTGTCACCTCGCTCAAGCGCGCATCCAGCACGGCAATTTTGGCCGCAGTTTCAATGGCGAGCTCTTGCGCCTGCTTGGCGGTGCTCCTCGCTTCGCCGGCTTGCGCGCCGGAATCCGCCGTCTGGCGAGCCAACTGCTCCTGGACATTGCCGAGCTTCTGCCACAGCATCCCACTGCCGATTGCGCCGGCAGCTGCCACCAGGGCGACAACCCCCAACCACCGATGGGGCTCCGCCAGCTTCGCAATCGGAGTCACTCCAACCGCAGTCGCGGCATCCTTGGCAATAGGCTCGGGGGCTTCAGAGTTCATTGCAGGGATTCTATCGAGGCCAACAGTGCGCCCAGCACAGGTTTCGCCTGCAAAACCTGGCCAAAGCCCGCTTCCAATGCGGCAGTTTCAATGCGGGCATGGGTCACCACGGCTTTGGCCCGGCTCCAGTCTCCGTCCGGGCAGCAGGCCTGCAAATTGCGCACCGCTTCGGAGCTGCTGAACACCCACACTGTGCCGTCTGCGGCGGCGCGCTTGGCGAAGGCCAGTGCGTCCGCATCCCACACCGGGCGTTGTCGCTGGTAGGCAACGACGAACTCGACCTCGCCTCCGGCGCTTTTCACCTGGCGGGCAAACCAATCCCGGCCAAACCCTTCATCGCTGGCGCCTGCATCTACCGTGGTGCCGCGAACCACCAGCACGCGGTAACCGGGCACCACTCGAGCAGACACCACGTCCCACAAGGCTTCGGAGTCGAATTGGCCGCCTTCATGGTCCGGCGCATCAATGCATGCCGCTTGGGCGCCGACTTTCAGCAGCGCAGAGTAGCTGCCAGGCCCCGTCACAAATGCTCTTGTTTTGATAGCTGATCCCGCAGTAAATACGGGCGCCACCATTGTTTTTTGTTCGAAGAAATAGTGCACTGCATTACGGCTGACAAACATGGCGGCATCGAAGCTGCCCAAGCGCTCCCAGGCCGCGCTGAGCGGCGCGACTGCCGTCGCAGCCTGAATATCAATCAAGGGCAAGGATTCGGCCTGATAGCCGGCGTCCGCAAGTGCCTTGAGCCACGGTGCAGCTTCCGATTGAGGCCGGGTGATGACGACGCGCATCGCGGCCTTAGGCGGTTTGCGCCCGCACGCCTTCTTGCAATGCAAGCGCGACCTGTTCACCCAGCACAATGGCCGACGCGGTGTCGGCCACACGGCCACTGGCGTGGGCGTACACCACAGGCTGGACGCCATCGGCATCGCCCCAAGCCGCCCGGATACGCAACTTCTCACCATCAAACCGGGCATACGCCGCCAACGGCATCGAGCAACTCCCGCCCATCATGCGGCTCACCGCCCGCTCGGCAGACACCGCCAGCCAAGTGGGTATGTGCACCAGGTGCTGCAAGGCGGCTGCGACATCTGCACGGTCGCTCCGGATCTCGATGCCCAAGGCACCTTGCCCGGCCGCGGGCAGCATCTGCTCAGGCTCAAAGACGGCGCGAATACGCGCCTCCAAACCCAAACGCTTCAGGCCGGCTGACGCCAGAACGATGCCGTCGTACAGGCCTTCGTCGAGCTTACGCAATCGGGTGTCGAGGTTGCCACGCAGTGGCTCAATCTTCAGATCGGGGCGCATGGCACGCAACAGGGCCACACGTCGCAAACTCGAGGTCCCGACGATGGCGCCGGTTGGCAGATCCAACACACTGGCGTAGGTGCTCGACACCCACGCATCGCGGGGGTCTTCCCGCTCCATCACGCAGGCCAGCACAAAGCCTTCGGGCAGCTCCATCGGCACATCTTTGAGGGAGTGGACCGCAAGGTCGGCACGGCCTTCTTCGAGGGCGACTTCCAGCTCTTTGACGAACAGGCCTTTGCCACCGACTTTGCTGAGCGAGCGATCGAGGATCTGATCGCCTTTGGTGGTCATCCCCAAGAGGGCCACCGTTGACCCGTTTTTTTCTAATAAAGACTGAACATGTTCAGCCTGCCAAAGTGCCAATCGGCTCTCTCGGGTGGCGATCGTAAATGTGGGCAAAATCGTAACTCGGCTGTAATCCAAAATATGGCTTCGATGCTAGCATGGGCGCGTTCCTTGCTTCAGCTGAAGCCTCCCCCACCCCACTCCCAGACCTATGAATAAAGCACCTGCCGCAGAAACGGCCAAGCGCACAAAAGACAACGAGCGTCCCTTGGTAGAAGACATCCGCCTCCTTGGGCGCATTTTGGGGGATGTAATCAGAGAGCAAGAAGGTGTGGATGCCTACGAGCTGATTGAAAAAATCCGCACGCTGTCCGTCGCCTTCCGCCGCGATGCCGACCAGGAAGCCGACAAGGCCCTCAAGAAACTGCTTAAGAGCCTCTCTGGCGACCAGACCGTGAGCGTGATTCGTGCCTTCACCTATTTTTCGCACCTGGCCAACCTGGCCGAAGACCGCCACCACATCCGTCGCCGTGCAGTGCACGAGCGCGCGGGTGACACCCAAGAGGGCAGCATCGAGGTCGCCATGTCCCGCCTGCGCTGGGCCGGCATTGCGCCCAAAGCGATTTCGAACACCCTGGCCCAGAGCTTTGTGTCTCCGGTACTCACCGCCCACCCTACCGAAGTGCAGCGTAAAAGCATTTTGGACGCCGAGCGCGATATTGCCCAGCTGCTGACCCAGCGCGACGAGATCAAGCAGCGCGCCGGCACCGTCGACAGCAAAAAAGACGCACTCACCCCCAAAGAGCTGGCCGCCAACGAAGCCCAGATGCGCGCCCGCGTGATGCAGCTCTGGCAAACCCGCTTGCTGCGCTTCTCCAAGCTCACCGTGGCTGATGAGATCGAGAACGCCCTGAGCTATTACGAATCCACGTTTTTGCGCGAGATTCCCAAGCTGTATGCCGAGCTCGAAAGCATGCTGGGCAACCAGCCGGTGCACAGCTTTTTGCGCATGGGTCAGTGGATTGGTGGCGACCGCGACGGCAACCCCAACGTCAGCGCCCAGACCCTGGAATACGCGCTGCGCCGCCAAGCCGAAGTGGCGCTGCGCCACTACCTGACCGAGGTGCACTATCTGGGCGGTGAGCTCTCCATCTCCGCCATGCTGGCCGACTGCACCCCCGAGATGCAAGCGCTGGCCGAACGCTCCCCGGACCAGAACGCCCACCGCAAAGACGAGCCCTACCGCCGCGCCCTGACCGGCATGTATGCGCGCCTGGCCGCCACCCTGTCCGACCTGACCGGCACCGAAGCAGCCCGCCACGCGGTAGCACCGCAAAACCCCTACCTGCTGGCCGAAGACGTTGTGGCCGACTTGCGGGTGATTGAAACCTCCCTCAAGGCCAACCACGGTGGCGCACTGACGGCACAGCGGCTGCACCCCCTGATCCGCGCGGTGGAAGTGTTTGGCTTCCACTTGGCCACGGTTGATTTGCGCCAGAGCTCTGACAAGCACGAAGAAGTGGTGGCAGAACTGCTGGCCACTGCCCGTGTGCACGCCAACTACAGCAGCCTGTCAGAAGATGCCAAGCGTGCCCTGCTGATGGGCCTGCTCAACGACGCACGCCCGCTGCGGGTGCACGGCGCGGAATACTCGGGACATGCCCAAGGCGAGCTCGCCATTTTTGCCATGGCCAAGGTCATGCGTGAGCGCTTTGGCGTCGAGGCGATCCGCCACTACATCATCAGCCACACCGAAACCGTGAGCGACTTGCTTGAAGTGCTGTTGCTGCAGAAAGAAGTCGGCCTGATGCGCGGCACCCTGGATGCGGCGGGTATTTCCGACCTGATCGTGGTGCCCCTGTTCGAAACCATTGAAGACCTGCGCAACGCCGCGCCGATCATGCGCGAGTTCTATGCCCTGGCGGGTGTGGCCGATTTGGTCAAGCGCAGCGGTGGCGAGCAAGACATCATGCTGGGCTACTCCGACTCCAACAAAGACGGTGGCATCTTCACCAGCAACTGGGAGCTGTACCGCGCCGAGATCGCATTGGTCGAGTTGTTCGATGTGCTGGCTGCCCAGCACAAAATCCAGCTGCGCATGTTCCATGGCCGCGGTGGCACCGTGGGTCGCGGCGGCGGCCCGAGCTACCAGGCCATCTTGGCCCAGCCCCCCGGCACGGTGCGTGGCCAGATCCGCTTGACCGAGCAAGGCGAAGTGATCGGCTCCAAATACGCCAACCCTGAAATCGGCCGGCGCAACTTGGAAACTCTGGTCGCAGCCACGCTGGAAGCGACTTTGCTGCAACCCACCAAGTCGGCCACCAAGGCCTTCCTGGAAGCAGCGGCAGAGCTCTCCGGCAACAGCATGGCGGCTTACCGCGCCCTGGTGTATGAAACCCCCGGTTTCACCGAATACTTCTTCAGCTCCACGCCTTTGCGCGAAATTGCCGAACTCAACATCGGCTCGCGCCCGGCCTCACGCAAGGCCTCACAGCGGATTGAAGATCTACGCGCGATCCCCTGGGGCTTCAGCTGGGGCCAATGCCGCTTGACTCTGCCCGGTTGGTTCGGGTTTGGCTCGGCCGTGCAAAAGTTCGTAGGCTCCGGCACGGCTGCAGAGCAAAAAGAACGCGTCGCGCTCCTGCAAAAAATGTACAAGCAGTGGCCGTTTTTCGGCACCCTGCTCTCCAACATGGACATGGTCATGGCCAAGAGCGATTTGGCCCTGGCCTCGCGCTACTCCGAGTTGGTCAGCGATGCCCGACTGCGCAAGAAAATCTTCAGCGCGATCGAAGCCGAATGGCACAGCACCGCGCAGGCGCTGGCCACCATCACCGGCGAGAAAAACCGCTTGGCCAACAACGCGGCGTTGCAGCGTTCGATCCGTCACCGCTTCCCCTACATCGACCCCTTGCACCACCTGCAAGTCGAACTGGTGCGCCGCTACCGCGAGGGCAAGGCCGACGAACGGGTGCAGCGCGGGATCCACATCTCGATCAATGGCATTGCCGCCGGACTGCGCAACACCGGCTGACCGGTGTATGCCAAAAAGCAAAAAGGGCCCTCGGGCCCTTTTTTTATGTGTGACACATCGACTAGCGCCAGCGGGCTTCGATGCGCGCGTATTCCCCGTTTTTGCGAATCGTCTCCAAACCGGTATCGAACCTTTGCACCAGCGCCGCAGCGCCCTCGAAACGCTTGGAGAACGAGAGGTACAGCCCCGTTTCCAGCAGCGTTCCGCGCAAGCGGAACTGCTGCCCCAGCGCCTGATTATTCACCGCGATTTCGTTGGCAACCCGGTCATATACCAAGGCATAGTCCACCCGCCCGGCAACCAGCTTGCGTAGCGAGGTGAGGTCCGAGTTGGCCACATCGCGCACCATGGCGGGGTCATCATCAAAGGCGCTGCCGTAGTCATAGCCGTTGGTAACACCGATGCGTTTCCCCTTGAGGCTTTGCAGATTCACCGGCTCTGATGGGCCGTCTGCGCGACCGTATATCCCGATCCGGGCGCGAAACAAGGGGTGGCGGTGCCAGAGGTATTTATCTTCGGTGCGCGAATCGCGCAAGGTGTTGAAACACGCAGGGAGTTTGCCCGCCTCGACCTCGCGCATGCAGCGGGCATACGGCAGGGCCACCAACTCCACCTCGACGCCGGCAGCCGCCCAAGCGGCCTGCACCAGCTCCACCGAAAAGCCCATCGGCTTGCCAGACAGGGTGTAGGCGTAGGGGCGCCAATCGTCTTCGGCGCCAATCTGCACCTTGATCGTGCCTGGTTTCGCGTGGACCGATGGCAGCAAAACATTTGCTAACGATCCCAGTACCAAAGCACGACGAAGACTCATTGAGAAAGCACCCCTCTGACGGTCGACAATTGCCTGCGCGATACGGACAGCAGCTCATCTAGCCCCTGCAACCGCACCGCCCAACCTTCGCCCTCTTCGGCATCAAAGTGCTTCTCCAAGGACCGCACCATTTTGCGGGCCACCAAGGCATTGCGGTGGATGCGAATGAATTGTTGACCAAACTTCTCTTCAAGGTCGTTGAGCGCCCCGTCCAGGATGTAGCTTCGGTTAGCGGTGCGCACCGTGATGTACTTGAGCTCAGCCTTGAAATACAGCACCCGCGATAGAGGCACCCGCTCAGTGCGGTTGCGCTCCTGAATCACCAGCACCTCTTCAGTAGCCAAATTGGCCTGTAGCCCTCTATTTGCCTGCACATACCGCTCTGCTTTTTGTAGCGCCAGCTGCAGACGCTCCAGTCGGACGGGCTTGGTCAGGTAATCCACCGCTTCAAGGTCAAAGGCGGCTACCGCGTGTTCTGCATGGGCGGTCACAAACACGATCGCCGGGGGGCTTTGCAAACTGCGCAGGGTACTGGCCAGTTTCAAGCCACTGTCACCCGGCATGCGAATGTCCAGCAACACCACATCCACCGGGTGTTCGCGTAGCAAGGGCGCTGCAACTTCTGCATTGGGTGCCTCTGCTGCCACGTGAACCGCCGGGTCGTTGCAGTCGCCCAGCAGCGTGCGCAAGCGCGCCCGCGCCAAAGGCTCGTCATCTACCAGCATGATCCGCAGAGGGTTGTCAGGCTGCATTGCAGTCATAAAGGCACCTCCATACGCACTTGGTACACCCCGTCTATCAGGCCGCTCTTAAATTGGCCCTGCACATCATGCAACAAAGCCAGGCGCTCCTGCACATTGTTCAGTGCCAAGCCGTGGCCGCGCGCGCCCTGCCCGGCGGGTACCGAATTGGTGACCTTGATCACCACCACCGTCCCCTTGCAACGGGTCGATATCTTGATATCAGCACCCACAGGGCTCGGCTCCACGCCGTGGCAGACCGCATTTTCCACCAGCGGTTGCAAAATCAGCGGCGGCAATTGGGCGCGATCTGCCCGCGGGTCCAAATCCCATTGCACCCGCAGGCGCTCGCCAAACCGGACTTGCTCAATCGCAAGGTAGCGCTGTGCCAGCGTCAACTCTTCGCCCAAAGTGACCGAGCTGCTCGGGTCTTTGAGTGCATGGCGGAACAGGTCACTCAAGTCTTCCAACAAGGCTTCTGCCTTGGCAGGCTCGGCGCGCACCAGCGCGATCGCGCTATTGAGGGTGTTAAACAAAAAATGTGGCCGGATGCGCGACTGCAGCTCCGCCAGGCGGGCCGCGGTATCGGCCGGGGTGCGGCCTTTGGCTCGCATCACCAGTGCCGCCACCAGCAAGCTGGACAACACGGCCCCGGAGAACAGGCTGGACACCCAGGGTGGACTCTCCAGCAGGCCCGTCAAGGCCAGCAGCCCGCAGCCATACAAACCGGCTACACCACCTAGCGTAATTGCCAACGCGTACTGCGCTGCCCGAGGCATGGCGCCCAACCAGCGCTTGGCAATACAGGCCGATAGGAGCCACGCCAAGGTGCCCGGCAATGCGGCGCCGGTGACCAGCGCCACGCGAGCCACCCAATCCCACAGGCTGGTCGCGCCATACATACAGACCACCGCCAGCGACACTTCCACAAACAACACCGCACGCAGCACCACACCGATGTGGCAGGCATCAAACACCAGCACCGGCGCAGGTTGCGCAGCCGGCACCGCCGGGGTGAGTTCGTGGAACGTCGATAATATTTGGTTGTCGTTCATGTCCACCGGATTTTGACTCCATTCCTGAAAAGCGCTTTCCATGTCACAAAACCAATTCGATAAAAAGTCCCAAGCGTGGTCCGCGCTGTTTTCCGAGCCCATGAGCGACCTGGTCAAGCGCTACACCTCCAGCGTGTTTTTCGACAAGCGCCTCTGGCAGGCCGACATCACCGGCAGCCTGGCGCACGCCGAAATGCTGGCCGC
>DGQR01000204.1:1194-18044 GCA_002390825.1 Rhodoferax sp. UBA4409 | reverse complement strand
CTTGCTGGCCAATGCCCTCGGGGGCGGCGGTGGCGCAGAGCTCAGCAGTGTGGTGTTTGCCCCGGGGAGCGCAGGCCTGAGTGATGCGGCCCGCGCTGGCTTGGACAAGGTGGCGCAGGCCCTGCAAGACCGGCCCGCCCTCAAGCTCACGGTAGTGGGGTCCGCCAACCTGGAAGCCGAGCGCGATGCTGCCAAGCGTGAAAAGCTCAAGGCGTTGCTGCTGGCCGAAAAGCGCCGCACCACCAGTGCGCAGGGCAAAGATGCCGCTACGGTCACCAGCTACAGCACCGAAGAAATGCCGGTGCTGCTGCGCGCGGTGTACCGCCGCTCTGACATCACCAAACCCCGCAATCTGGTGGGCCTGACCAAAGACATCGCAGTGGCCGACATGGAGTCCTTGTTGCTGGCCAACCTGAGCGCCAATGAAGACGATATCCGCAACCTCGCATTGCAGCGCGCGGTGGTGGTGAAAGAGTACCTTGCGGGCAGGAAGCTGGCCGCCGAGCGCCTGTTTTTGGGCGCGGTGAAAACCGGTGGCGCGGCGGCCGACGCCAAGCCGCAAGCCGAGTTGGAAATCGGGGGCTAAGCCGCCCGCATAAAAAAAGCCCCGGCAGCCGAAACTGCCGGGGCTTTTTTGTAAGTGCCTGTGAGGGGCTTACTTGGGCATGATCACGGAGTCGATCACGTGGATCACGCCNNTACATGAAGCGCGAGTACGACAACTGGGCCGTGGTGGTCAAGAAGGCCGGTATCAAGCCCGAGTAAGTCACACCGCTCCCGCAACAAGGCCTGCCTGATGGCAGGCCTTTTTCATGCGGCGTTCATGGACGGAGTGGGCTGGGCCCGGTTTAAAAACCAAAAAGCCCAGGAGTGCAAGGCAGTCCTGGGCAGCGAGCGAAACGTAAAGCGCTTACTTGGGGATCACCACGCTGTCGATCACGTGGATCACGCCGTTGTCAGCCACGATGTCGGTTTTGATCACGTTGGCGGCATCCACCTTCACGCCACCCATGGTGCTGACGGTGATGTCGCTGCCTTGCACGGTTTTGACCTTGCCGGCCTTCACATCTGCAGCCATCACTTTGCCGGGGACCACGTGGTAGGTCAGCACCGCGGTGAGCTTGGCTTTGTCTTTGAGCAGGGCTTCGAGGTCGGCCTTGGGGACCTTGGCGAATGCTTCGTCAGTCGGTGCGAAAACGGTGAACGGGCCCTTGCCCTTGAGTGTGTCGACCAGGCCGGCGGCGCCGAGCGCGGTAGCCAGGGTCTTGAAGTTGCCCGCGCCGACGGCGGTGTCCACGATGTCTTTGGCTTGTGCAGAAACGGCGACACCCAGTGCCAGGACGGAAGCAATCAGCAATTTTTTCATCGGAATCTCCAAAGGGTTGAATTCGGTAGTTCACACCGGAAAATACCGGTGCGAACGAAATATATCCGAATCAGTAACCCTTTGAATTTTGCGGTAATTAAATGAACTGATCGGTAACTTTTTTGATTCCGTTGGTTTTGCAACCGACCGTGACCGGTTGCACCTTGCAGGTCAGCGGTGTCTAGCGCTCTTCGACCTTGCCGTCTGCGTGCTTGGTGAAGCGGCCTTTATCGCGCGGGTGCACCGGGTCATTGGCGCCCCAGGGCCAGCCGCCGAATTCGGTGCGACGGTAGTCGGCGAAGGCCTGGTGGATTTCAGCCTGGGTGTTCATCACAAACGGACCGTATTGGGCCACCGGCTCACCGATGGGGCGGGCCTGCAGCACCAGCAGCTCGCTCTCGGCATCGCCATTCACAAAAGTGCAGTCGTGGTCGGCTTGCACCACCATCACCGACTTCACCGGCACGTCTTCCCCCGCCACTTGCAGGGCGCCACCTTTGAAGAAATACAGCACGCGGCGGGTGTCCGCACTCTCGGCTGCTGGTAGCGTCCACTGCGCGCCGGGACTGAGTTGGATGGTGTAAATACCCAGGTCGCTGCCGGGCTCGCTGGCCCATGAGTCCGGGGGCGGTGGCAAGCCCTGCTTGTCATTGAGCTTGCCAGCAATACACACCACTTCGGTGGTTTTGCCCTGCGCGTCGGTAGCCGTGATGCGGGGAATGTCTTCGTGCCAGAACATGGTGAAGTGCGGCTCGGCCATTTTGTTTTTGGCCGGCAGGTTCACCCAGATTTGGAACAGCTCGGTAGGGTTGGGCGCGTCGGTGTGCAGCAGTGGAAACATCTCGCAGTGCACGATGCCTTTGCCTGCCGTGAGCCACTGCACATCACCGCCGCCAAAGCGGGCGGTAGCGCCCAGCGAGTCCGAGTGGTCGATGCGGCCGTTGCGCACGATGGTGACGGTCTCAAACCCCCGGTGCGGGTGCGAGGGAAAGCCAGGCACGGTGTCGCCGTGGTACATGCTCCAGCCATCTTTGCCCGCAAAGTCCTGGCCGATGTTGCGACCGGCCAGCAGGGCAGGGTCCGGCGCCATCTGCGCGTTGCCCGCGGGGTAGGCGTCGTTGTGGTGCACACAAAACAAAAACGGGTCCACGGTTTGCCAGGGGAAACCGAGGGGGGCAATGGAGAGCAGTGTTTTCATGGGCTCCATTGTCTTAGCTGTTTCAAGGCCTTGCTGGCGGCCACTAAGATCGCCCCATGTTGTTTTCTTCGTTATGGTCCCGATGGGCAGTTGTGCTCGTGGGCGCGGCCGCCGTGCTGGCGCTGGATATTGTCGCCCGTCCGGCAGGGCCGCAGCCGGCCCAAGCCGTGGTGCCCGCAGTGTCGGTGCAGGGCAAGCCGGTGCAGGCCGCCAGCCTCCAGCGGGTTGCCATGGGCGATGTCCCGATGCCGCCCGGTACCGCAGCCGCCCATGCGAGTAGCTTGTTGCCGATGCCGGCCAGCAGCCCTGCGGCATTGAGTTTGTTTTGGTTCTCGGGCGAGCGCGAAAGCGGCCCGCTGGTGCAAATTGCGGCCACCCAATGGGACCGGGCGTCTGGCCGTTGGTTGGAGCCGCGCTTTGTGGTGAACCGCCACACCATGGGCGATCTGCTGGGCCACGGGATCCGCCGCTTGGGCAACCCGGTGGCCTGGGCCGATGCGAGTGGCCGTATCCATTTGTTTGTAGTGGCGACCGGGTGGGGCGGCTGGGCGGCTAGCCGGGTGCTGCACTTGCGCCAGAGCGGCACGTCCACCGCCTTGCAGGATTTGGCGTTTGAACCGGTGCGGGTGCTGCCCTTGTCATGGCTTTGGAACACCAGTTTTCTGGTGCGCAACGCGGTAGTGCCGCTGCAGGATGGTGGCACCGTGCTGCCGGTGCATTTTGAGTTGGGTTTGAAATACCCCGCCGCAGTGCGCCTCGACGAGACCGGTGAGTTTGCGGGCTTGGTTCGCATGTCCAGCTTGGCCTATCAGTTGCAACCCAGTGTGGTGGTGCGCAGCCCCACCGATTGGGTCGCCCTGATGCGCGATGAGCGACACAACGGCAAGATCACCGCGGTCCGCACTTCCGATGGCGGTGCCCACTGGCAAGACCTGCCCGATCTGCCTTTGGGCAACCCGGATTCTGCGGTAGCTACCTTCGGATTCGGGCCGGACCAGATACTGATGGCCCACAACCCGACGCCTGAGGGCCGGACCCGCCTCGACTTGAGCCGCAGCCGGGACGGGCTGGAGTGGACCTTGCAGCAAACCCTGCGCACTGGCGGCGGCGATGCCGAGTTTTCATACCCCGCAATGGCGTGGGCAGACGATGCGCTGTGGTTGGCCTACACCGTAGACCGGGCCACCTTGTCTTGGCAGCGCTTTACTCCCGGGGGTACACCATGAGCGCGCCTGCCTTGCCCGCCTTGGTGGCGATGCAGTGCTGGCTGCATATCGGCTGGGCCTTGGTGCTGGCTGGTGGCGCTGCGGGGCTGTTGGCCCGTCTGCCGGTGCCCCGGTGGGTTCGCCTGAGCGTGCCCGCGGTACTGGGGGTGTGGGCCTTGTGGCCCGGTGAGCTGTCAGCCGCCTATGGCTTGGGGCTGGCGTTTCAGGCCCCAAGTGGCGTGCTGGCTTTGCTGAGCGCCTGGTGGGGTTGGACTGCACTGCGCAAGGCGCCGCCAGAGGGTGTTGCTGCCCATGGCGCACGCGCTTTCCGTGGGGAAACCGGGCTGGTGCTGGCCGGCATTGTGGGGGGCTGGGTCTTGTTGCTGGATACCTTTGCGCAGCTACCGTGGTCGGTGTATCCGCTGGGGTTTGGGCCGGCGGCACTGGCAGTGGTGCTGGCAATGGCTTTGGCCCCCTTGTTGCAAGCGGGTGCAATGCGCCGCGGCACGGCGTGGGTGGTTCCGGCAGCGCTGCTGTTGTTTGCGGTGTTCCGTCTCCCGAGCGGCAATTTGTGGGACGCGGTGCTCGACCCCTGGCTCTGGCTTGTTTTGCACATCGTGGCAGTGCGTGGGTGGGTGCGCCGCAAGGGCGCGTAAAGCCTTGGAAATATAAGGGTTAACCCTACTGTTGAACGCCACAGTAGGCGTTAAGGGGTGTGCGCCGTATCGTTGCGCCCTCTCGCGAATCATGGCGCGCGCCGCGTGCTGATTGATTTGTGCTTTGCTTTTTTACGCACTTTCCACACTTCACCATGTCTTTATCCACCGGGCGTAAACCGCTCTACAAGTCTCTTTACGTCCAGGTTTTGACCGCCGTGATCTTCGGGGTGTTGCTCGGGCATTTCTTCCCGCAAACCGGCGCAGACATGAAGCCCTTGGGCGACGCGTTCATCAAGTTGATCAAGATGATCATTGCCCCGATCATTTTCTGTACCGTGGTGGTCGGCATTGCCGGCATGGAGGACATGAAAAAGGTCGGCAAGACCGGCGGTCTGGCGCTCTTGTACTTTGAGGTGGTGTCCACCTTGGCGCTCATCATCGGCTTGGTGGTGGTGAACCTGTTGCAGCCGGGAGCCGGCATGCATGTGGACGCAGCTGCCCTGGACACCAAGAGCATTGCGGCCTACACCGCGCCCGGCAAGATGCAGGGCACGGTCGACTTCCTGCTCAATGTGATTCCCAGCTCGGTGATTGATGCATTCGCCAAGGGCGAGATCCTGCAGGTGCTGCTGTTCTCGGTGTTGTTTGGCTTTGCGCTGCACAAGTTCGGCGGCCGCGGCACCATGGTGTTTGACATGATCGAAAAGACATCGCATGTGCTGTTCGACATCGTGGGCATCATCATGAAGGTTGCTCCCATCGGCGCATTCGGCGCGATGGCCTTCACCATTGGCAAATACGGTGTGGACTCCTTGTTCTCGCTGGGCAAGTTGATGGGCGCGTTTTATGTGACCTGCCTGATTTTTGTGTTCGGCGTGCTGGGCATCATCAGCCGCTTGCATGGCTTTAGCGTCGTGAAGTTTGTGCGCTACATCAAGGAAGAGTTGCTCATCGTGTTGGGCACTTCGTCCTCGGAGTCGGTGCTGCCCCGCATGATGGAAAAGCTGGAGAACCTGGGCGCCCGCAAGTCGGTGGTTGGCTTGGTTATTCCCACCGGCTACTCGTTCAACCTGGATGGCACGTCGATCTACCTGACTATGGCGGCTGTGTTTATCGCCCAGGCGACCGACACCCCCATGGACCTGACCCAGCAGCTCACTTTGCTGGCGGTGTTGTTGCTCACCTCCAAGGGTGCAGCCGGCATCACCGGTAGCGGCTTCATCGTGTTGGCAGCGACTTTGTCTGCCGTGGGCCATGTGCCGGTAGCCGGCTTGGCGCTGATTCTCGGTATTGACCGCTTCATGTCAGAAGCCCGCGCCCTGACCAATCTGGTGGGCAACGGTGTGGCGACCCTGGTGGTAGCCAAGTGGACCGGTGACCTGGATATGCAGCGCCTGACCGAAGGCCTGAACAACCCCACAACCATCGAAGCCCAGGAGCCTGAAGTGCTGTTGGACCAGAAGGTGGCCACCATGGCAGTGTCTGAGGACGCGCGCTAAGTACGACTCCATCCAAAAAAAGGGCCTGCGGGCCCTTTTTTTATAGCGGTTTGCGGCCGTTGATCAGGTTCACCAGAATCATGATCACCGCAATGACCAGAAGGACGTGGATAAAGCCCCCCATCGTGTAGGCACTGACCAGCCCTAGGAGCCACAAAACAATAAGCACAAGTGCGATGGTGTAGAGCATGGGTAACTTTCAAAAAGGCGTGCGCTGGTGCACGGCATTCCAGTGTCCATGTACCCGGGCTGCTTGGCTGTGTGGCAGGGCACACAGGCGCTGGCGCATGAGGTGAGGTTCGTATCGGGAACTCTGGCCCCGCAGATCGACTCCACCTCCTGTCTTTTCACTCGCTTCCCTTATGCACCGCAGATCCGCACTGGCAACGCTCGCCGCCCTCTCCACCACTTTTCGCAGCAGCCTGGCCGGCGCTTCCACACAGCCTTTGTTGCAGTCGCTCAAACCCTCGCCCCGCATGCCGGTGCTGTTTGTCGGGCACGGCAGCCCGATGAACGCGATTGAAGACAACGCCTGGCGCCGCAGCTGGCAGGCCATGGGCAAAGAGCTGTTGGCTCGGCAGGCGCAGCCACAACTGATTGTGTGCATCTCGGCCCATTGGTTGACACAGGGCTGGCAGGTCACCGCCATGGCACAGCCGCAAACGATTCATGATTTCGGTGGCTTTCCGCAGGCACTGCATGATGTGCAGTACCCGGCGCCCGGTGCACCGGCGGTGGCCCGCAGTCTGGCGCAAGAGATCAAGGTGCCGTCGGGCGACAAGCTGGCACTGGACACCAGCCAATGGGGGTTGGACCATGGCACCTGGTCGGTGCTCAAGCCCATGTTCCCCAAGGCGGACATTCCGGTGCTGCAGCTGAGCATGGACTACAGCCGCCCGCCGACCGAACACTTTGCGCTGGGGCGCCAGCTACATGCGCTGCGCAGCCGCGGCGTGTTGGTAGTGGGCAGCGGCAACATCGTGCACAACCTGCGGGCCACGCGCAACGGCGCAGGGCCGAACGAGACCTATGACTGGGGCCGCGAATTCGACACCGTGGTCCAGGACCAGATCAAAAAAGGCCAGCTCGACCAGTTGCCCAAGTTCCAGTCGCTGGGCGCGGTGGCGCAACAGGCCCACCCCTCGCACGAGCACTATTTGCCCTTGCTGGTAGCTGCCGGCGCGGTGCGGCCGGACGAGATGCCACGCTTTTTCAATACCGGGTTTCAGTCTGCATCCATCTCCATGCGCTCGGTGCTCTGGGGCTAATCTTCAATTTGCTCCTGTTTTGATAGCTGCTCGCGCATATTTCATCAGCGCCAGGAACTGATTTGATGCATAAGCCCGGTAAGGGGCTGCGGAATCGCCGCACTTGTAGGCGCGGCGTGCGCCCTCCTATACTGGTCGAATGAACGAGTTAGTACATTCCAATAAAGAGACAGACAAACCCACCCGACGCAAAGCGGCCACAGCCGGTAGCGCCAAGGCTGCACCCACGCGCACCAACGACCCGGCCCGCACCATGGCCGGCATCCTGGAGGTGGCGACCAAAGAATTTGCCGATAAGGGCTTGAGCGGTGCCCGCATCGACGCGATTGCGGAGGCCACCCACACCAGCAAGCGGATGATTTACTACTACTACGGCAGCAAAGAGGGCTTGTACCTCGCGGTGCTGGAGGAGTCGTACCGCCGCATGCGGCAGATCGAGGGCGACTTGCACTTGGACGATCTGGAGCCCGAAGCAGCCTTGCGCCGGCTGGTGGAGTTCACCTTCGACCGGCATGCGGACAACGAAGATTTCATCCGCTTGGTGATGAACGAGAACATCCAGCAGGGCACTTTTTTGGCCCAGAGCACCTCGATCCAGCAGCTCAACGTGCCGGCCATCGAGTCGATACGCAGGCTTTACCAACGGGGGGTGGAGCAGGGTGTGTTCCGCGAGGGGCTGGACCCGGTGGACATTCACGCGTCCATCTCGGCGCTGACTTTCTTCAACGTCTCCAACCGCCACACCTTCGGGCTGATTTTCAAGGACAAGGCGCGCTCTGCCCAATCGGCCGACCGGCGCGCCAGCATCACCGACATGGTGGTGCGCTTCGTGCGCAAGTAATTCCTTTCCGGCATAACAGCTTTCCCGGTTATGCCCGGCTGCTTTAGGGAAAACCCGCAATATTAAAAACTAACTAGTTCGTACATTATTGGAAGTGAGACTTTCCGGAGATCTGTGTGCTCAAAAAATTTATCGATGGCTATTGCCGACTGCTGGGGTATGTCATCGCCGCCGCTCTTGCGCTGATGGTGGTGCTGGTGTTCGGCAACGTGTTCATGCGTTATGCCTTCAACTCGGGGTTGACCGTGTCGGAAGAGTTGTCCCGCTGGTTGTTTGTGTGGGTCACCTTCTTGGGCGCCGTGATCGCTTTGCGCGACAACGCCCATTTGGGTACCGACATGCTGGTCGGCAAGTTCGGCCCCAAGGGCAAGCGCTTTGCCATGGGTGTGTCTTTGCTCTTGATGATCTGGTGCCTGTGGCTGATCTTCAAAGGGACTTATGACCAATTCCTGGTCAACAAGGATTCCGATAGCCCGGTGATGGAAGTCTCCATGGGGTGGTTTTATGCCGGTGGCATGGTGTTCTCGGCACTTAGTTTTCCGATCCTGGCGCTGGATTTGTTCCGGCTCGTGACCGGCCAAATTGCGGACAAGGACCTGATGCTGATTCAGGAATCCGAAGAAGCCCCCCACTAAGCCCCGGAGCCCATTGTCATGACGATCATTATTTTTCTGGGTTCTCTGCTGGCAGCCATGGCCATCGGTGTGCCCATCGCTTTCTCTCTGTTGTTGTGCGGTGCCGCCCTGATGTGGCACCTCAACATGTTCGATGCGCAAATCCTCGCGCAAAACCTGCTCGAAGGGTCCAACAGCTTCCCGCTGCTGGCAGTGCCTTTCTTCATGCTGGCCGGTGAAATCATGAACGCAGGCGGCTTATCCCGCCGCATCGTGAACTTTGCGATGGCGCTGGTCGGTCACGTCAAAGGGGGTTTGGGCTATGTGACGATCGTGGCCGCGGTGATCATGGCCTCGCTTTCAGGCTCCGCCGTGGCGGATGCCGCGGCCTTGACCGCCTTGCTGCTGCCCATGATGGTCGCTGCGGGGCACGACAAAGGTCGCTCTGCGGGCCTGATTGCATCGGCCGGCATCATCGCCCCTGTCATTCCGCCTAGCATCGGGTTTGTGATCTTCGGCGTGGCCGCCAACGTGTCCATTTCCAAGCTGTTCATGGCGGGCGTGTTTCCGGGCTTGATGCTGGCACTCTCGTTGGTGGTGACTTGGTGGTGGTTGGCTCGCAAAGAGCACATCACCCCGCCGCCCCGCAAAACCATGGCCGAAGTGCTGGATGCCATGCGCCTGGCCACTTGGGCGCTGGTGTTGCCCTTCATCATTGTGTTCGGGCTCAAGTTCGGCGTGTTCACGCCCACCGAGGCGGCGGTTGTGGCAGCGGTGTATTCCTTGTTCATCTCGACGGTGATCTACCGGGAGCTGACCTTCGCCAAGTTGATTCCGCTGTTTATCTCTGCGGCCAAAACCAGCGCGGTGGTGATGTTCCTGGTGGCTGCTGCGATGGTCTCGGCCTGGCTGATTACCGTGGCGAACCTGCCGGCCCAGGTGGTGGAGTTGCTCCAGCCGCTGCTGGACAGCCCGCGCCTCCTGATGTTCGCGATCATGGTGCTCGTCATTGTGGTGGGTACTGCCCTGGACATGACGCCCACCATCCTGCTGCTGACTCCGGTTTTGATGCCTGTCATCAAGGCCGCAGGCATTGACCCGGTGTACTTCGGTGTGCTGTTCATCATCAACAACGCGATTGGCCTGATCACACCGCCGGTAGGCACCGTGCTCAATGCCGTGGCCGGTGTGGGCAAAGTGGGTATGGATGAGGTCACCAAAGGCGTAGTGCCTTTCATGATTGCCCAGTTCGCCATCATGTTTTTGATGGTGCTGTTCCCGCAACTCGTGATGGTGCCGGCCCGCTGGTTCTATTGATGTGGTTCCAAGCCTGTGCGTGATGGGTACGCCACGCTCAGGATTCTTATTCACCGCGTACGCCTGCTTTTTACATTTCTAACTGTCCAGGAGACAACTCATGAAGCGACTGTTTATCAAATCCGTCTTGGCAACCGTGGCATTGGCCGCTTGTGGGCTGGCATCGGCCCAGGACATCAAAGAGCGCACCATCAAATTCGGCCTGAACAGCCCCGAAGGTCACCCCGCGGTGGCCGGTATGCGCAAGTTCGCATCCGCGGTCGAAGCCAAGTCCGGTGGCAAGATCAAAGTGCAGTTGTTCTTGAACGGATCCTTGGGCAGCGACCAAGCCACCCTGTCCGCACTCAAGGGCGGTACCGTGGAAATGGCCGTGATGAACTCCGGCATTCTGGCCAGCGAAGTGAAGGCCCTCGAGGTGTTTGACTTCCCCTTTCTGTTTGCCAACGAGAAAGAAGCCGACGCGATTGTGGACGGCCCCATCGGCCAGAAAATGCACGCTGCCTTGGCGGACCGTGGCATCGTCGGCCTGTCTTACTGGGAGCTGGGTTTCCGCAACATCACCACCGGTAAAAAGGTCATCACCAAGGTGGACGACATCGCCGGCCTGAAGCTGCGTGTGATCCCCAACGCCATCAACGTGGACTGGGTGAAGGCTTTGGGCGCGAACCCCACACCGCTGCCATTCCCTGAGGTGTACGCTGCTCTGGAGCAGGGCGCGATTGACGGCCAGGAGAACCCCATTGCCGTGATTGCCGCTAACAAGTTCTGGGAGGTGCAAAAGAACGTGGCCCTCACCAACCACCAGTACAACCCCCAGTCCGTGATCTTCAGCAAAAAGGTCTGGGACACCATGTCTGCTGCTGAAAAGAAAATCATCGACGAGTCCGCCGACGAAGCGGTGAAAGCCCAGCGTGAAGCCAACCGTGCCGCCTTGAACAACAACCTCGAGTTGCTCAAGAAAAACGGCATGAACGTGACGACTCTGCCAGCCGCAGAAATCGCCAAGCTGCGTGAGAAGATGAAGCCCGTGATCGACAAGCACAGCGCTGCCTTGGGCACCGTCGTGGCTGATGTGCAGGCCGAGTTGGCCAAGATGCGCAAGTAATCACACCGTGCGGAGCGGCCTGCAAGGACTGCTCCGCGTTTGATTCCATCTTCTCTAGAGGTTTGTATGAAAGTCCTGATGCTCCACGGCATTAACCACAACATGTTCGGCAAGCGCGACCCGGTGCAGTACGGCACCATCACGCTCGATGAAATCAACGCCGACCTGACGGCCTTGGGCTGCGAACTGGGTGTGGAGGTGGAGACCTTTCAAACCAACCATGAAGGCGCCATGTGCGAGCGCATTCACCAGGGTTTCGTCGACGGTGTGGACGCAGTCCTCATCAACGCCGGCGCCTGGACGCACTACAGCTATGGCATCCGCGACGCGCTGGCCATCCTGACCTGCCCCATCGTCGAGTTGCACATGTCCAATATTCACGCCCGTGAGGAATTCCGCCACAAGTCTGTGTTCGCGGAAATCGTCAAGGGCCAGATCGCAGGCTTCGGCGCGGACAGCTACCTGCTGGCCCTGCGCGCCGGGGTGTCTGCGGCGAAAGCTGCGAAAAAATGATCATCAACGGCAATACAGAGCTCATTGTTCACCTCGGTTACCCGACCCACGCCTTCAAGGCGCCCATGATCTACAACCCCTGGTTTGAAAAAGCCGGGGTCAATGCGGTGGTGGTCCCCATGGGCTCCAAGCCCGAAGATTTTCCCGCCTTCTTGCGCAGCGTGTTCAAGCTCTCCAACATCCGGGGCGCCTTGATCACCATGCCGCACAAGGTGACCACCACCACGCTGGTGGACGAGCTCTCGCCCACAGCCCAGATTGCAGGTGCCTGCAACGCCGTGCGCCTGGGGCCGCAAGGCCAGTTGCAAGGCGACATGTTCGATGGCGCCGGCTTCGTGCGCGGAGTGCTGCGCAAAGGGCTGGTGCTGAAGGGCGCACGCGCTTTGGTGGTGGGGAGCGGTGGCGTGGGCTGTGCGATTGCCGCATCGCTGGCAGCCGAAGGCCTGTCGGCACTGGCGCTGTTTGATGTGAATGCAGAGGCCGCTGAGGGGCTGGCAGCACGCCTGAGCCAGCACTACCCTCAGATCGAGGTCACCACCGGGTCCACCGATCCGGCAGGTTTTGACCTGGTCGTGAACGCCACGCCTCTGGGCATGAACGATGGTGACCCGATGCCCCTGGATGTCTCGCGGCTGTCAGCCAGCACCTTTGTGGGCGAGGTGGTCATGAAAACCGAGACCACCGCGTTTCTGGCGGCAGCCATTGCACGTGGCTGCCAGGTGCAGGTGGGCTCGGACATGTTGTTTGAGCAGATTCCGGCGTATCTGGAGTACTTTGGCCTGCCCAGTACCAGCGCCGATGAGCTGCGTTCGCTGGCAACGCTGCAATACCAGTAGGCCTGCAAGCGGGCCTTTTCTCGGGTGTTTATCGGGCGGCTGTGAGTAGCCACTCGCGGCGGAACAGCCAGTCCTGCACCTGCCAGAGGTTATCCAGCGTGACCTCGCCGTCCTTGTGGCGGCTCTTCACGTGCCAGCGCTGCGCCAGCTGGGTGCAATCGGGCAGGCACGAAGGCGGCTCGTTCAAGTCTTCCTGCAGCCAGACCACGGCATCAAATTCATTCAGCAAGCGCACCAGCCGTTCCTTGGGCGGCATCTCGGGGTAGAGCGCGCCGGTGTTGCGGCCTTCGGCGTCATAGGGCGTGATGCGCGCTCCATGTAGCTGGAAGTGATAGCGCTCGTACTGCCCGGTGAACCCGTTGGGCACGGCGACCCGCTGGCCCTTCATCCGCGCTTCTATGGCCGGGCTGTAGCCCGCTTCGTCCTTCGAGATAGGCTGCACCATGAGGGTGAAGCAGCCATACACCGCCAACACCGCTACAAGGCTGGCATTGCCCGCCCATGATTTTCGATAAAAACCGGCGATAGCCGCCGTAATACCTGCGCCTGCAGCTATCAAAGTAATAGCAACTTCGCTGGTGGATGCCATCGACAAGTTACCCATCACCCAGCTAATGCGACCGAGCATCACCAATGCCGGGGCTGTGATCAGCAAGGTGAGCCAGAACCACAGGCGGGGCAGCCGGTCCCACACCAATGCCATGGCAATCGCCACCGCTGGCATGGCGGGAATGACATAGCGCTCCGAGCGCTGGTTGGGCACGGTGAACACCACCAGCCACACCACGATCCAGGGCAGCAAGACCCAGAGCGCCGGACTCAGGTTTGAGTGGCGGCGCAGCTGCCCTGTGTGGCGCAGTGCCAGCAGGCAAAAGCCCAGCACCGGCAGCGCCAACAAGCCGCCGTTTGACGGGTAGGCCAGCAGCTGCGTCCACATCGGGTAAGGGCCCGACAGCGCAGCCTGCCAGTAGCCCATGCTGCTGGACATCTTGCCCGCGTTTTCTGCCACCACAAACTCTTGCCAGACACTGGCGGGGTCCGGGTCCAGCACAAACCACAACGCAAAAATTCCCAAGCCCAGCACAGCGCTCCAGCCGCACCCCAGCGTGGTGCGCACCGCGGTGCGCCAGCTCCAAGGCGTGCTCAGCAGCACCGCGCACCACAAGGCGGCAGCGGCCGGTGCCACCAAGGCAAAAGACTTGTAGGCCGCGCCCAAGCCCATCGCAATGCCGAACAGGGTGTGGGCCACGGGGCCGGGCGTGGTCTCCGCGGCGTGCCCGCGGTCGAAGGTGCTAACGCGCAGGCGCAGCCACAGCATCCACCACATGGGCAAGGCCAGCCAGAAGGTCTCGGGCGCAGAGGTGAGGTACACCCGCCCGTAACGGAAGGTGGAGAAAAACAGCAGGTACAGGGCAGCGGCTACACAGGCGGTGCGCAGCCGGCTCGACGCCTCGCTCATCCGGTAGGCAAAAAACGCCAGCAGGGCGGTGGTGGCAAAGGTGTAGGCAATGCTGGGCAGGCGCAATGCAAACAAGCTCCAGGTCTCTCCCCAGCCGCCTGCCACCATGGCCTGCCAGATCAGCAGGGGCGGCTTGGTGTTACGGGTGCCTACCAGCTCGGACTGCAGCGGCAGCCAGTGACCGCTCTCAGCAGTCATGCGGGCGATATGGATGTAGACCATTTCGTCGCCATTGGTGGGGGCGTAGCTACCGCCCAATCCCAAGAGATACAAAGTGCTTGCTATAAAAACAAGAGCTAACCACGCAATATCGGCGGGGGCTATTTGCTTATTTGGCATAAAAAGAGCGGCGGGGTTGTAGGCCTGTGGATGCCGTGGGTACCGGAGCGGTTGTGCGCCGTGCCATGGCCTTGGCGCAGCGGATGGCCGTCAGTCGCGGTGACGCTTGAACGTCCACCGGTCGTTGGCCAGAAAGTTGCTGACACTCGCTGCCAGGATGGCAATGATGTTGGCCAGCCGGTAGTCCATGCTACCGGACAGCAGCAAGGTCAATACATATTGCATGCCACTGCCGAATGCCGATGCGGTGACGTACTGCCCGAACTCCATGCCCAGCAAGCGCAGGCTGACGGGTTGCACTTCGCCGGCTTCCAGCGTTTTTACCCGGTCGGACCAGGTCCACAGCCGGTTCCATGTGAAGTTGTTCAGGGTTGCCAGCGCAATCGCCAGCACCAATGAAAAGTAGGGCTTGTTGTAGCCGGATTCGATCTCGTTGAACAAAAACTCATGACCGAAATGCAGTACCGCCAGGTTCACCACGGTGCCACTCGCCCCCACAATGCCGAACTTGATGTACCGGTAGCGCTCCAGCAGCCCGAGGGCCCACAGCACGATGCGTTGCAGCCCGTTCATGCAGCGGGGCTCTCGACAGCGGTGCCCAGGTACTGCAGGGCTTGCGCCAGCACCGGGTCGGGTGCAATCCGCTTGAGACACTGGTTGTCACCGTCGCAGAAGGTGAGGCGGTGGTTGTAGGCCGTCAAACACGGCGAGCAGGCAATGCCGCTCTCCAGAATGATGGTTTTTTTGCCCAAGGGACCGTACAGCTTGCCGGTTTCGGGGCCGAAAAACACCATGGTCTGGATGGGGGTGACCGTCGCAAAGTGGCTGGGGCCACCGTCGTTGGTGATCAGCAGGCGGCTGGCATGCATCAGCATCAGCAGCTCTCGGATGCTTTTGGTGTAGCCGGTCAGGTCAATACAGGCCTCGGTGCCGACTTGAGTTTTGAGGTCACGTGCCAGCTCAGCATCGTCTTTCAACCCGATCAGGCCCACGGCGTATCCGGCATTGCACAAGCCCTGAACCACCCGCGCGTAATGGCTGGCAGGCCAAGCGCGCTCCGGCAGGATGCCGCCGCCCGCGTAGACCAGCACCAAGGCGCGGTTTGCGGTCACGGGGTGATCCGCCTCCACCTTCTGGCGGTAGCTGCGCAGTTCATCGGCGCTGAACGGAACCGACAGCTCGGGCTCCGACGGAATTTCACGGATGGCACCTGCGCGGTTGCGGGGCATGGCCTCCGGCGACTGCAGTGCATCCACCAGCGACAAAAACTGTTTGCTGATGTGCTGGTAAGGGTTGTAGGGAATGCTGTGGTTGATGAAGCTTCCGCGATACAGGCCCTCTTGGGTGTGCGGCGTGAAGCCCACCCGCACGGGCGCGCCGGTGCTGAACGACAGCAGGGCGCTCACCCGAGAAAACAGCTCACAGTCAATCACTGCGTCCAGCCCGATGCGGCGCATCTGCAGGCTGACTTTCAAGATGTCGCTGATCAGCGATGCGCCCGAACTGTCGTCCAGAGTGTGCATGTGGGCGACATCCGTCAACGACAGAAGCTTGGAGACTTCTTGGTTCTTTTTGAGTTGCAGGATGTGGATCGCAGCCCCGGGGTATTGGCGGCGCAATGCCGCAAACATCGGACCCGCGAGCACGATGCTTCCCATCTCGGAGAGCAAGATCACCAGGATGTTTTTCGGTGTGGCCGACATGCGCGCCGGTGCACCGAACATGCCGGTCAACTTGACCCATCCTGACACCGCGCCGCACAGGAGCTGGCCTGCCCAGCGGTCAATGAAGCGTTGTGTCTGGATATTCATGGGTACGGGGGATCGGGTTTACTTCAGGCCAGCGGCTGCGCGCAAAGCGGCGGCTTTGTCGGTGCGTTCCCAGGTGAATTCGGGCTCTTCGCGGCCGAAGTGGCCGTACGCCGCCGTTTTCTCGTAGATGGGGCGGAGCAGGTCCAGCATCTGGATGATGCCCTTGGGACGCAGGTCAAAGTGTTCGTTCACCAGGGCGGCGATCTGCTCATCCGGGATCACGCCGGTGCCTTCGGTGTACACGGTCACGTTCATCGGCTTTGCCACACCAATCGCATAGGCCACCTGGATCTGGCACTGCTTGGCCAGGCCGGCTTTCACAATGTTTTTTGCAACATAACGGGCAGCATACGCGGCAGAGCGGTCCACCTTGGACGGGTCTTTGCCGGAGAACGCGCCACCGCCGTGGGGGCAAGCGCCACCATAGGTGTCCACAATGATTTTGCGACCGGTCAGGCCGCAATCACCTTGGGGGCCACCGATCACAAAGCGGCCGGTGGGGTTGATCAGGTAGCGGGTGTTTTGCAGCCACTCTTTGGGCAATACCGGCTTGATGATTTCTTCAATGATGGCTTCGGTGAACGAGGCCTTCATCTTGTGCTGGGTCTCAGACTGGTCAGGGCTATGCTGGGTAGACAGCACCACGGTGTCGATGCTGTGGGGCTTGCCGTCCACATAGCGCATGGTCACCTGGCTCTTGGCGTCGGGGCGCAAGAAGGGCAGGCGGCCATCTTTGCGCAGTTGGGCTTGCCGCTCTACCAGGCGGTGGGCGTAGTAGATGGGGGCGGGCATCAGCTCGGGCGTTTCGTCGCAGGCGTAG
>DGQR01000204.1:0-981 GCA_002390825.1 Rhodoferax sp. UBA4409 | reverse complement strand
ATGCGCTTGATGGTGTCGCGCGCGACCTGGATGTAGTCCACATGCGCGTTGGTCGTGATTTCACCGGCCAAAACTACCAGACCGGTGTTGGTCAGCGTCTCAGCAGCTACGCGGGAGCGGGGGTCTTGTTTGAAAATCGCATCCAGAATCGCATCGGAAATCTGGTCGGCGACCTTGTCGGGGTGGCCTTCTGATACGGACTCAGAGGTAAAGAGGAAGTCGTTCGCCATAAAGTTTCTCCAAAAAAACATCAAGACGCGTTGCTTGAGCTTTGGGGCTTTCAGCGAACGCTTTAGCAGATCCGCCGGAATCGGCGAGGCACAATGGCTCCTTTTTGATCAGTTGCCCCTGTGAAGTCACCCTGCAAGTAGTTCTATAACTCGGTGACGTCGCGGATTTTAGCCCACCATGGCCTTTGTATTTCGATTCCTTTCCCGACAGTCGCTGGGTCTGTTACACCGCATCGGCTGGCTGTGTGGCTGGTTGGTGTATGGCTTGTCGCCGACCTATCGCCGTCGTTTGCAGGAGAACGCGCGTCTCGCCGGTGTGAAGCCGTCGTGTGTGCGCGCCTCGATCGCAGCAGCCGGGCAGATGGTGTTGGAGTTACCCCGTCTCTGGATCGGCCCGGAGGTGCCCGTGCAGTGGGATGGCGCTGAACTGATTGATGCGGCCTTGGAGTCTCATCAAGGCGTCATTTTTTTGACGCCGCATTTGGGGAGTTTCGAAGTCACCGCCCGGGCCTATGCCCAGCGCTTCGGTGTTGCCCAAGCTCCCATGACGGTGCTGTACCGGCCTGCGCGTCAGGTCTGGTTGCGAAGCATCATCGAAGCGAGCCGCAGGCGCCCAGGTTTGGCCACGGCCCCTGCCAATCTTGCGGGGGTAAAGCAGTTGATCAAAGCCTTGCGGTCGGGCCAAGCCGTGGGCTTACTGCCCGATCAGGTGCCGCCCGAGGGGCAGGGCGCCTGGGTTTCATTTTTCGGC
>DGQR01000080.1 GCA_002390825.1 Rhodoferax sp. UBA4409 | reverse complement strand
GTCAGCTCTTCGTTGGCCTTGGCCACGATTTCGCCGGTGTCACCGTCGACCACATTGCGCGCGACGACGCGGCCAATCAAGAAGTCTTCAGGCACGCTGATGTGTGTAGTGCCGGACTGTTCCAGTTCACGGGTGTGACGTGCTGTGACGCGCTTGTCCTTGGCAACAACGACCTTGCCCGACTTGTCTGTGATGTCAAAGCGTGCGACTTCGCCACGCAAACGCTCAGCCACGAATTCCATTTGCGCGCCACTGTCCATCAAGCGGAAGTTGTCGTTTACAAAGAAATTGGCGAGGATGGACTCATTGTTTAGACCGATGGCCTTGAGCAAGATCGTGACCGGCATTTTGCGGCGACGGTCCACACGGAAATACAGCAAGTCTTTGGGGTCAAATTCAAAGTCGAGCCAAGAACCGCGGTAAGGAATGATGCGCGCAGAGAACAGTAATTTGCCCGAACTGTGGGTCTTGCCCTTGTCATGTTCGAAGAACACGCCGGGGGAACGGTGCAACTGGGACACGATCACGCGCTCAGTTCCGTTGATGATGAAAGAACCCTTGCCAGTCATCAAGGGCACTTCGCCCATGTAGACCTCTTGCTCTTTGACTTCCTTGACCACTTTGTTCTGACCGGTCGAAGACTCACGGTCATAAATGATCAATTGCACTTTGGCACGAACCGCAGATGCATAGGTCAAGCCACGAGTCTGGCATTCACGAACGTCAAAAGCTGGCTTGGCCAAGTTGTACTCGAGGTACTTCATTTCCACGAAACCGTTGTGCGAAACGATCGGGAAAGCAGCTTCGAAGGCAGCTTGCAAGCCCTCGGCAGTGCGCTTTTTCGGTGTGACGTCTGCTTGCAAGAACGCTGTGTAGGCGTCTTTTTGCATTTGCAGCAGGTAAGGGATCTCTAGCACGCTATCGCGACTACCGAAGTTTTTGCGAATTCGCTTGCGTTCTGTGTATGTGTAAGCCATTAGATCTCCGGGCAAAGGCTGAGGAATCCTGGGGGTCCTAGGCGACTGTCGCGTTGAGCATTCTCAACAGACTTGGCGATTGGCCACTACCAATCATTGGCGGACGGTCACGCGTTGCACGCGACCCGTACCAAGGCATCTTCTGCAGTCGGATCAGAAGACACAGGAAAGGAGTTGGTCACTACTTTCCTGTGCACACTAATGCGGAGCCTACAAGCGGCAAAGGCTGGAGGCCCTTTTGGAACCTCCAGCCCATGCGAATCGGTCGATTACTTGAGTTCGACCTTAGCGCCAGCTTCTTCCAGCTTCTTCTTAGCAGCGTCAGCGTCAGCCTTGGAAACGCCTTCCTTGACTGCTTTAGGTGCGCCGTCAACCAGGTCCTTGGCTTCTTTCAAGCCCAGGCCAGTGATTTCGCGCACTGCCTTGATGACGGACACTTTGTTTGCGCCAGCTTCAGTCAAGACAACGTTGAATTCAGTCTTCTCTTCTGCAGCAGCAGCGGCACCGCCACCAGCAGCAGCAGGAGCAGCCATAGCAGCAGCGCTCACACCAAATTTCTCTTCGATGGCTTTCACCAGGTCGTTGAGTTCCATGACCGTCATGCTGTCCAGCGCGGTCAAAAATGCGTCTTTATCGAATGCCATTTTGATTTCCTAACAATATTGGTTACTACAGACAGGCAGCGATTACGCTGCAGCTGCCTCTGCGGGGGCAGCTTCTGCTGCGCCAGCGCCACGCTGCTCCGCCAATGCCGACAACACACGTGCTGTGCGGGAAATGGGGGATTGCATCAAGCCCAACAACTGAGCCAACAACACTTCCTTCGAAGGGATGCTTGCCAATTGCTTCACGCCGTTCACGTCCAGAGCCTTCCCGCCGTACGCACCAGCACGGATCACCAACTTGTCGTTGGTTTTCGCGAACTCGGCAACTACCTTAGCGGCAGCTACTGCGTCTTCGGAAAAGCCGTAGATCAGAGGACCGGTCATCTGGTCGGACACAATTTCAAACGCGCTACCAGCAACGGCGCGGCGAGCCAAGGTGTTTTTCAACACACTCAGGCTCACACCAGCGCTGCGTGCTGTATTACGCAGTTTGGTCATGTCAGCGACCGTGATGCCGCGGTATTCCGCGATCACGAGCGTTTGAGCTTTAGCGGCGAGGCCGGTCACATCACTGATGACCGCTTCTTTCTCACTGCGATTCAGACTCAAGGTCTACTCCTTTAAATGCACTTTGCAACTTACGCTGCTCATGCTCCACATTGCAGCGACCAACTGTTAACAGAACTCTCATTCCATCTGCAGCGGGATCGCCATCTGCGTTGGCGAAAATTAAGTGCCTAGGGCACACCAACGGTCTTGGATGGCCCAGGTACGCTTCGACAGCATCCCCGGCCCACCACATCGGATTGGCCCGAGGGCCAACCCAAATTCACGATTACGCCGCGATGGACTGGATGTCGACGCGAACGCCAACGCCCATCGTAGAAGACACCGCCACTTTACGCAGGTACAGACCCTTGCTAGATGAGGGCTTAGCTTTGTTCAAAGCATCGACCAAAGCTGCCAAGTTACCTTGCAACTGACCAGCTTCGAACGAACGACGACCGATGGTGCTGTGCACGATACCGGCCTTGTCAACGCGGAACTGCACTTGACCAGCCTTGGCGTTCTTCACTGCCGTAGCAACGTCTGGGGTGACTGTGCCAACCTTGGGGTTAGGCATCAAGCCACGTGGTCCAAGGATCTGACCCAATGTACCCACGATACGCATCGCATCAGGAGCAGCAATTACGATATCGAAAGGCATGTCACCAGCCTTCACCATGGCGGCGAGGTCGTCCATACCAACCACATCTGCACCGGCGGCTTTAGCTTCTTCAGCCTTAGCACCTTGAGCAAACACAGCAACGCGCTTTGTCTTGCCGGTGCCGTTAGGCAACACAACAGCACCGCGAACTACTTGGTCAGACTTCTTAGCGTCAATGCCCAATTGCACTGCAACGTCGATGGACTCATCGAAC
>DGQR01000083.1 GCA_002390825.1 Rhodoferax sp. UBA4409 | reverse complement strand
GCAGGGGTTCAAGCCCTGCAGTAAAGCCGGTCATTTTTCAGGCAGATAATGGGGGACTATGGCAACACAGTCCCCTTTTTCTATGCTGGAAGGCCTCTTCCAGAACTTTCCCCTTCCACTGACGCCGCCTGCTTGGGCGATTGAAGAAAGCCACCGCCGTGTGGTGCTTTTGCTCAATCACGTGCTGCAGCAAGAGCCCCAGGCTACCGAGCGTCTGGCGCGACAAAAAGGGCGCGTCATCCACGCGCAATGGCGCGAATTCACCTTCCGGGTTCAGGCGACAGCAGCGGGCTTGCTGGATCTGGCAGACGCTGATGCTACCCCCGACCTTTCTCTCACCATCACTGAAGACTCCCCCTTCGCGATTGCGCAGGCGGTCATGCAAGGTGCCAAACCCTCGGTGCGGATCGAAGGCGACGTGCAGTTAGCCGCTGAAGTCAACTGGCTGGCAGACCATGTGCGCTGGGATGTGGAAGAAGATCTTTCCAAGATCATGGGCGATGCGCCTGCGCACATGTTCATGCAAACCTGCCGCACCGCCGGCCAGGCCTTGCAGCAGTTTGTGGCCAAACGCGCGTCTGCGGGTTCGACCGGCACCACGCCATGAGCCGCTTCGGCCGCGGGTTTTTTATCGTCTGGGTTGTCCTGCGCTACGGGCTCGACGAGCTGGTACTCACCAGCTTCCAGAAGCCTTGGCTGCGCCTGCTGGCCCGCGTGGTGTCGGTCGGTCGCTCTCTCGATGAGCCCCGTGGTCAACGCCTGCGTGAAGCGCTGGAGCGTTTGGGCCCGATTTTTGTCAAGTTCGGTCAGGTGTTGTCGACCCGCCGCGATTTGTTGCCGCTGGATATCGCCAATGAATTGGCCAAGCTGCAAGACCGGGTGCCCCCATTCGATTCAGCCATCGCGGTGGCCACGATTGAGCGTGCACTGGGCAAGCCGGTGTCGGAATTGTTTGTGTCGTTTGAGCGCACTCCTGTGGCGAGCGCATCGATTGCCCAAGTGCATTTCGCCGTGCTGCGTGACCGGCAGGGGCGGGAGCGCGCAGTAGCCGTCAAGGTATTGCGGCCTGACATGTTGCGGGTGATCGACAAAGACTTGGCACTCATGCGCATGATGGCCGGCTGGGTCGAGGGGCTGTCTGCAGACGGCAAGCGCCTCAAGCCCCGCGAGGTCGTGGCCGAGTTTGACAAATACCTGCACGATGAGTTGGACCTGGTCCGCGAAGCCTCCAGCGCGGCGCAGTTGCGCCGCAATATGGAGGGCTTGGACCTGGTGCTGATCCCTGAAATGCACTGGGACTATTGCTCCACCGAAGTGCTAGTCATGGAGCGCATGTTGGGTGTGCCCATCAGCCAGATCGATACCTTGCGTGCAGCGGGGGTGGATATTCCCAAGTTGGCGCGTGACGGCGTGACGCTGTTTTTCACCCAAGTGTTCCGCGATGGGTTTTTCCATGCGGATATGCATCCGGGCAACATCCAAGTGAGCTTGGCGCCTGAGACCTTTGGGCGCTATATCTCTTTAGATTTCGGTATTGTCGGCACCCTCACCGAGGTCGATAAAGAGTACCTCGCGCAGAATTTTGTGGCGTTTTTTCGCCGCGACTACAAGCGGGTGGCGGAGCTGCACATCGAGTCTGGTTGGGTGCCTGCGGCGACCCGGGTGGACGAGTTAGAAGCGGCAGTGCGGGCTGTGTGTGAGCCGTATTTCGACCGGCCACTCAAGGAAATTTCGCTCGGCATGGTGCTAATGCGACTATTTCAGACCTCACGACGATTCCAGGTCGAGATTCAGCCGCAGCTGGTATTGCTGCAAAAAACTTTGCTCAATATCGAAGGTTTGGGGCGAGACCTGGATCCGGACTTGGACTTGTGGGCCACTGCCAAACCCTTTTTGGAGCAGTGGATGCTGCAGCAGGTGGGTCCGCAAAAATTGCTGCACGAACTCAAGGCCCAGGCACCACGCTACGCCAAGCTATTGCCAGAGTTGCCTAGTCTGTTGCACCAGTACTTGCAGCGGCCCAACTCCGGCAATGACGCGTTGATCCGCGAGCTGTTGGTGGAGCAAAAGCGCACCAATCGTTTGCTCCAGACGCTGGTGGCGATAGTCATCGGGTTTTCTGTGGGGCTGGTGGTGCTGCAGCTGTGGGCGCGCTTCCGGTGGTTCTGACAGCGCACCTATAATTGAGAGTTTTGCAACTTCAGGTCTGAGCTCTACTTCCATGCCCATTTACGCCTATAAATGCGAGTCCTGCGGGTTTGCCAAGGATGTATTGCAGAAAATCTCTGATGCACCCCTGCAGGATTGCCCTCAGTGCAATGCCCCGGCATTCAAAAAGCAAGTAACTGCCGCCGGCTTCCAACTCAAGGGTTCCGGTTGGTATGTAACCGATTTCAAAGGTGGCAGCGCTCCAGCAACCGGTGTGGCACCTGCCGCCCCGGACAGCGCAGCACCCAAAACCGACTCGAAAACCGACTCGAAATCGGAAGCTCCGGCTGCCGCACCTGCTCCCGCTGCGGCGTCAACACCGACTACCTCCACCTGAACCGGAGCACCTGTGCCCATTAAAAAATACCTGCTTACCGGCCTGATGGTGTGGTTGCCGTTGGCGATCACGATCTGGGTCCTCTTGTGGTTGGTGGGTTTGTTGGACGCCGTGTTCGCCAGCTTTTTGAGTGGCGTATCGGCGGTCGCACCGACCAGCAGTGCGCCGACCATTGAGCACCTGCACAGCATTCCTGGTCTAGGGGTGGTTTTGGTGTTTGCGGCCCTGTTGGTGACGGGCGCTTTGGTATCCAACGTGGCAGGACGCTGGTGGGTCAAGCAGTGGGACAAGTTGTTTACCAACATTCCTATTGTTAAATCCATCTACAACAGCGTCAAAAAGGTGTCTGACACCTTGTTCTCCAGCAATGGAAACGCGTTTCGCACTGCGCTGCTGATTCAATACCCCCGCGAAGGCAGCTGGACTATCGGTTTCCAGACCGGTACGCCGGGCGGAGAAGTGGCCTCGCATTTGGGCGATGCTTTTGTCAGTGTGTATGTCCCGACCACGCCTAACCCGACCAGCGGTTTCTTTCTGATGTTGCCGCGCAAGGACGTCATTGAGCTCGACATGAGCGTGGACGAAGCGTTGACTTATGTGATTTCCATGGGCTCTGTGGCCCCCAGTGCACTCCCCGTGAAGCCGGGTAGCGCGCCTCAATAACCCTATTACTAACCCGTCGCAGGCACTGCGACGAATCGAAAGCACTATATGGCTATGCGTACTCACTATTGCGGTCTTGTGACCGAAGCCCTGTTGGGCCAAACCGTAACCCTGTGTGGCTGGGTGAACCGTCGCCGCGACCACGGTGGCGTGATTTTTGTCGATGTGCGTGACCGCGAAGGCTATGTGCAAGTGGTCTGCGACCCCGATCGCGCCGATATGTTCAAGGTGGCTGAAGAGATCCGCAACGAGTATTGCGTGCAAATCAAGGGCTTGGTGCGTGCTCGCCCCGAAGGCACCACCAACGACGGCCTCAAGAGCGGCAAGATCGAAGTGCTGTGCCATGAACTGACGGTGCTGAATGCGTCGGTAACCCCACCGTTCCAGCTGGACGAAGACAACCTGTCTGAGACCACTCGCTTGACTCATCGCGTGTTGGATCTGCGCCGCCCCTACATGCAAAACAACCTGATGCTGCGCTACCGTGTGGCCATGGAAGTGCGCAAGTTTTTGGACGCCAACGGTTTTGTGGACATCGAAACCCCGATGTTGACCAAGAGCACGCCCGAAGGCGCGCGCGACTACCTCGTGCCCAGCCGTGTGCATGATGGCCAATTCTTTGCGCTGCCCCAGTCGCCCCAATTGTTCAAGCAGTTGTTGATGGTGGCGGGCTTTGACCGCTACTACCAGATCACCAAGTGCTTCCGCGACGAAGACTTGCGCGCTGACCGCCAGCCCGAATTCACCCAGATCGATATCGAAACCTCGTTCCTGACGGAAGAGGATATCCGTGACATGTTCCAAGGCATGATCACCACCGTGTTCAAGAACACCATTGGTGTGGACCTCGGTGAATTCCCGGTCATGACCTACCAGGATGCAGCCCGTTTGTACGGCTCCGACAAGCCTGACTTGCGCGTGAACCTTGAGTTTGCCGAACTTACCGACGTCATGAAGGATGTGGACTTCAAGGTCTTCTCCGGCGCCGCCACCATGAAGGGCGGCCGTGTGGTGGCCTTGCGCATTCCCGGTGGCTCGGTGGAAGGCGGTGGTATCAGCCGTGGCGAAATCGATGCTTACACCGAGTTCGTCAAGAT
>DGQR01000053.1 GCA_002390825.1 Rhodoferax sp. UBA4409 | reverse complement strand
GCGTTGGTGTCGGTCACGAATGGACTGGCCAGCATCATCAACTTCTTGTCCGGGGGCGGCGGCAACACCCAAAACTCGCTGGCAGCAGCGCAGTCCCTCAGCACCGCCGGTACCTTGAAGTTCAATGCCAAGCACCCCCAAGGTGTGCCGACCACCGCTTGCGGCGAGGGCGCTTACAGCGTCAACGGGGTTGCCTATTACTCTTGGAGTGGTGCGAAACCGTATAGCAACGTGCTCGATGTCGTGGACCCCGCTCTGGCATTGACCTCGCTGGCGTTTGCAGGCGCGAAAAACGATGGCTTGGTCAGCAGCTGCTCGTCGCGTCTGGGCCGTGTCATTCGCGATGATTACGCCTTCAACCACCTGGATGAGGTCAATCAGACGGTAGGCTTGACCAATATTTTTGAAACCAACCCGGTCACCTTGTTCCGGCAACAGGCCAACCGCCTGCGCAACGCCGGTTTGTAATGCGACTGCGCAGCAAGGCACTCGCAGGCTTGGCAGGCTTGGCCCTGCTGGGTGGGTGGGGTGCCGATATGTGGTTGGGGGGCGAATCGCCAACCGGTGTACAAAACGCAGATTCCGGTGCGATAGCCACCGGCCCCGCCCGCTCGCTGCAGGGCACCGCGCCCGATGGCTTGCACGCGGTGCAAACCATGGGGCTCCACGCTTTGCCCACGCAGTGCCGCGAAGCGGGCTGCACCGTGTTGCCTTACGCAGAACTCAAACGCCTGTTTGATTACTACCTGAGCACCGTGGGCGAACTCAGTGTGGAGGCTATTGGGGCACAAATCCGCACCGTGCTGGCCCAAAACCTGAAGCCTGTACAACTGCCCCAAGCCGAGCGCTTGTTGGAGCGGTACCTCTCGTTCAAAAAGGCGCTGGTGGTGGTAGAGCAGCAATTCGCCAAGACGCCCCCGGGCAACGCGGTGCTCCGCGAGAGGTTTGAAGCCATGCGCGTGGTGCGCGCCCGTTTTTTCAGCGCGGAGGAGGCTCAAGCGATGTTCGGCGCGGAGGATCTGCATGACCTCGATGCACTCGCCCGGCTCGATATCGTGAACGATGCACAGCTCTCCCCGCAAGACAAGCAGGCTCGCTTGGCCGCGCTGGACAAGCAGCTCCCCCCCAGCCTGCGCGAAGACCGCGAGGCGCCACGCGCAGTCATCAAGCTGGAAGCGCAGGTGGCCGCTTTGCGCGCAGCCGGTGCAGGGGAGGACGAGGTCTACCGCGCGCGCGCCAAAGCATTTGACAGTGCAGCAGCAGGCCGTTTTGCCGAACTGGACCAAGAAGAGCGAGCCTGGCAGGAGCGAATTGCCAGCTACCTGGCTGAGCGAAGCCGGCTTCTGCAGGGCGCAAGTGCGCTTGCGGACACTGAGCAAGCGGCAGCCGTGACCGCGCTGCAACAAGCCCGATTCACCGAAGCCGAGCGCAAACGGCTGGCGGCCTACGAGCCCTGAATGCAAAAAAGCCCTCCAGCGCAGTGCGCTGGAGGGCTTTACGGGTTAAACCAAATTAGTTGGTTTGGGTAGCAGGGTACAGGTTAGGGTAGATGTCGTTGAGCTTGTGACCGTTTGCTGCGGTGTACTCATCGCTTGCATCCTTGTCAGCCACGATATCGCCGGTGCGGAGTGCCTCGGCCAGTTCTGCACGCACTTGTGCGCGGGTCTTGCCAGTCACGGTTGCCTTGGCGGGGTAAGCGGCTGGGTTCAATTCATTGAGCTTTTTGAAAGCACCGGAGCTGAACTCGTCAGCAGCAGCATCCTTGCCAGCCACGATGTCGCCAGTGCGTTGGGCTTCGGCCAGCTCTGCACGAACTTGTGCGCGGGTCTTGCCAGCAACGGCAGCCTTGGCGGGGTAAGCGGCTGGGTTCAATTCATTGAGCTTTTTGAAAGCGCCGGAGGTGAACTCGTCAGCAGCGGCGTCTTTTCCGGCAACGATGTCGCCAGTACGTTGGGCTTCAGCCAATTCAGCGCGCACTTGTTCGCGGGTTTTGCCGACGTTGTCAGCAGCTTGTGCATGTCCGGTCAACAAGGCAGCAACAGCAAGAGCGATAGAAGCGGTAGCGTATTTCATGATTCAGATCCTTCATCAGTTGTGGATTCCGGTCGGTAGGCACAGTGCCTGTCGTTACCGGTATCGACGGGGCGTTTCAGGTTCGTCACATCGATGGGTTGAACTTTAAAGATCCAAGCACATCTGAAAAATACCTCCACAGACAGTGGTGCATTACGCCGTTTGAAATAATCGCGGCCTTGAATAGATTGAAAAGAGACCCATGGACCGACTAATGTCAATGCGGGTTTTCCAGAAAGTGGTGGACGAAGGTGGATTTGCAGCAGCAGCCCGCGCCCTCGACATGTCATCTGCCGGTGTCACCCGCCAGATCGCCGATCTGGAAGAGTTTTTGGGCGCCCGCTTGTTGCACCGTACGACAAGAAAAGTGTCCCTGAGCCCCGCCGGTGAGGCTTACCTGGGGCGAGTACGCACAATTCTGCAAGACATCGATGAGGCGCATGAATTCACCAGCTCCCAGACCCATGAGTTGGCCGGAGAGCTGCGTTTGCTCTCGCCGCCGGCCTTGGCCTCGCACGTGATCAGCCCCATCATTGCCGGATTTACTGCCAAATACCCAGGGATCTCCTTGCACATGGATGTGGAGTCCTATGACGTGCCGCCCGTGGAGGATTACGACATCACCATGCTCCCCACAGAAGGGGACTACGACGGCAATGTGATTGCCAGGCGCGTCTCCAGCACCCAGTCCATTCTGGTGGCTTCGCCCGCCTACCTCAAGCGCATGGGGACCCCGCTCACGCCCGACGAGCTGATCCAGCATGATGTGCTACGCCTCAAAACGCCGAATGGGAGTTTTGATCAATGGAAGTTGCTCAATACCGGAGCCAACGACCAGGAGGTCACGTTTCCCGTCAAGCCCAAACTCTGGGTGAACCACAGCGACACTTTGGTACGTGCCGCGATGGATGGTGCGGGTATCACCTCGGCTGCCGTGACGCTGGTGGCACCGCAGTTGACCGACGGCACCTTGGTCCGTGTGTTGTCCCCCTGGATCGGTGGGCATTTGTCGCTGTATGCAGCGTTGCCCAGCCGCAAGTTTTTGCCGGAGCGTACCCGCGTATTTCTGGAGTACTTGACCGAGCAAAGTCGTGCCCGAGCGGATGCGATGGTGAAGGCCTGCACCCGCTGCTGAGCGAGGCGGTATCAGTCCCGGACGACGCGCAACAATTCTTCGCGGCTGGTCAGGCCGCTGCTGACCAGTCGCTCACCGTCTTCGCGCAGCGGCACCATGCCTTGTCGGGTGGCTGAGCTGCGGATGTCAGCTTCTGAGGCGTTGTGGTGGATCAGCTCGGCAATCGTGTCGTCGGCCACCAGCAATTCGAAAACACCGGTACGCCCGAGGTAGCCGGTATGGCCGCAGGCCTCGCAGCCTTTGCCCGCGCAGGCCTTGCAGGTTTTGCGCACCAAACGCTGCGCCAACACGCCGCGCAACGAAGAGCTCAGCAGAAAGGGCTCCACCCCCATGTCGATCAAGCGGGTCACCGCACTGGCCGAGTCATTGGTGTGCAGCGTGGCCAGCACCAAGTGACCGGTCAGCGAGGCCTGGATGGCGATTTGGGCGGTCTCGAAATCCCGTATTTCGCCGATCATGATCACATCCGGGTCTTGCCGCAATATCGCCCGCAGGGCTTTGGCAAACGTGAGGTCGATCTTGGGGTTGACCTGCGTCTGGCCGACGCCCGGCAGCTCGTACTCGATCGGGTCTTCGACCGTCATGATGTTTTGGCGTGCAGCATCCAGCCGCCCGAGCGAGGCGTACAAGGTGGTCGATTTGCCCGAACCGGTGGGGCCTGTCACCAGAATGATGCCGTGGGGCTGGGCAATCAGGCCTTCAAAGCGGCGCAACACATCGCCCTGCATGCCCACCGCCTCCAGGCTGCGCTGGTCCTGGCTCTTGTCGAGCAAGCGCAGTACCGCCCGTTCGCCGTGGGCGCTGGGCAAGGTGCTGACCCGCACATCGACGGCGCGGGTGCCGATGCGCAGCGAAATGCGCCCGTCTTGCGGCAAGCGCTTTTCTGAAATGTCCAGATCAGCCATGATCTTGAGCCGCGAGATCAAGGCCGCATGCAAGGCGCGGTGGGCTTGCACCACCTCGCGCAGGGACCCGTCTACCCGGAAGCGGACTGACGAGTTGCGCTCAAACGGCTCGATGTGAATGTCACTGGCCCCATCGCGTGCGGCTTGGGTGAGCAAAGCGTTGAGCATGCGGATGATGGGGGCGTCGTCTGCGGTTTCCAGAAGATCCTCCACCGCGGGCAGCTCTTGCATCATCCGCGTCAAATCAGCCTCACCCTGCACCTCGTTCATCACCGTGGCGGCGCTCGACTCGCCTTGGGCGTAGGCCATGCTGATGCGCTGGGCCAATTCCGCCGCGTCCTGGGTTTGCAGGTGGTCGATGCGGTGCTTGCGCATCACCTCAGAAATGGCAGAGGCCGCGGTGTCTGCGTGAACCCAAAGGTACAGGCGGTCGTTGTCGTCCTCCAGCAGCAGCTGCTGGCTGCGCGCGAACGCATAGGGGAGCGGGTAGCGCATGTACAAGCCCTATTGCGCTGGGGTCAACAGAATGTTGCCGGGCTTGAGCTGCAGATTCGGGAGCACCGGCGCTTCGTTGATCGGCAGGGTGGAGCTGGGCTCCGGCTGGCCGGATTGCTGTGTGCCGCGCATTTGTTCGTAGCGCTCGTTGGACAGGGCTTGTGTTGCTGTTGCGTCGCGCACCACCACCGGCCGCAAAAACACCATCAGGTTGGTTTTCTTGCGGCTGCGTGCCTCGCTCTTGAACAGGTTGCCAAAGAAGGGCACATCGGCCAAGCCGGGCACCCGCTCCTGGCTGCCTGCGTATTCGTCCTGCAGCAAACCGCCCAGCACCACGACCGCACCGTCTTCGACCAAGACATTGGATTCAATCGTCCGCTTGTTGGTGGTCGGGCCATTGGCTGCGTTGACGGTGGAGGCCAACACGCTGGACACCTCTTGAAAGATGGTCAGCTTGACGGTGCCGTTTTCACTGATCTGCGGCTTGACCTTCAGGGTCAGACCGACGTCTTTGCGCTCAATGGTTTGAAACGGATTGACACTGCCGGAGCTGGCTCCGGTGTTGGTGAACTGTCCGGTCACAAATGGCACGTTCTGGCCGATCACGATTTTGGCTTCTTCGTTGTCCAAGGTGAGCAAGTTGGGCGTAGACAGCACATTGCCACTGCCGGTTGCCTCCAGGAAGCGGGCTAGAAAACCCAGCACATAGATGCCGTTGGTTTTGTTGGCCACCCCCACGTTCAGGCCCTTGCCTGGGGCGACGGTGCCCCCTGCCCCCTGTGTCGCCAGGCTGATGATGTTGTTACCCGCGGCCCCGAAATTGGTACCCAGCAGACCGATCGAGCTATCGCCGGCATTGCCCAGCGCGCCTTGCCACTGGATGCCGAACTCTGCTGCCTTGTCAGCGCTCACCTCGGCAATCAGGCTCTCCACGAACACCTGGGCCCGGCGCGCATCGAGCTTGTCGATCACCGCGCGCAACTGCCGGTACTGCGGCTCGCTGGCGGTGATGATGAGTGAGTTGGTTGTCGGGTCCGCCTGGATTTGGCCGCCCGTGCTGGGCGCTTGCGCTGCGCCCAAGGTGGAGGCGCCCGCACCTGCGGTGGGGGCTGCGCCGGTGGCCACCGGCGCACTGCCACCCGAGCCTCCGTTAGCGCCCATCGCGGCGCGCAGGGTGGTCGCCAGCTGCGTGGCATTGGCATTCTTCAGGTACACCACATAGATATTGCCTGCAGCACCATTGACGCTGGCTACGGGTTGGTCGAGCTTGTCGATCAGGTTGATGGCCAGTGCCAAGCGTGCCTGGTTGGCGGCCCGCACAATCAGCGCGTTGCTGCGCGGCTCGGCCACTACGGTGGTCTTGAAGCCCGTCTCAGGTCCCCCGGCGGGGCTGGCTGCGGTGCTTTCCATCAGCCGCAGCACCAGCGGTGCGAGGTCGGTGGCGCTGGCATTCTTTAGCGGGATGATTTCTACGTCGGTGGCGTTCGGCACATCCAGTGCCGCCACAATCCGCGCCAGGCGGCGGAGGTTGTCCGCGTAGTCGGTGATGACCAGCGAATTCGTTGCCGGGTTCACGTTGATCGGGTTATTGGGGTTGATCAGTGGGCGCAGCACTGCCACCAGGTTGTTGGCGTTTTCGAACTGCAGTTTGATGATCTGGGTCACCAACTGGTTGCCCGGCGTGTTGGGGGTGCCGTTCTCGGTGGCGGACACGCCGCCGCCGATCAGCTTGGCATCGGCTTCGGGAACCACTTTGTCCAAGCCATCCGACTGCACCACCGCGTAGCCCATGCTCCGCAGCACCGCCAGAAAGTGGTTGTAAGCGCGGGCGGGCGACATGGGGCTGTCAGAGACCAAGGTCATCGTGCCTTTGACTCGCGGGTCCACCACCACATTGCGCCCGGTCATGATGGCCATGGTGCGGGCGACCGCCTCAATTTCAGCGTTGCTGAAGTTCAGCGTGATCGGCTCACCCCGCTTGACTGTGGGCGCAGCATTGCTGGTTTGTGCCCAAGCCTGAGAGCCAAATGGGGCAATAGCGCCCATGCCGATTGCGCCAGTTGCTATTAATTGAATAGCAATGTGTGTGCTGCACAAGCGTCGATAAAGAGGAGTGGACATTCCTTAACCCAGTTGAATCAGAGACCGCGCGCCTTGGCGCTGTCCAATGATATTCAGCAAATTGGAGAGTGTGTCCTCACGGCCCTCCGCGGCGCGGGCTTCTCCGGTAAAGACCAGTCCTTGAGGCCCGATTTTTCCGGTCCCGCTGAGCTGCAGTGCCCCCTCAAGGGTCGAGAGCGTCATGGCTGTTTGCTCGCCGCCGCGCAGGGTCACCCGGTAGCTGCCCACCGGGCGCAAGGTCGACAGGCTGGTGCTCATGTTCAGGGCGTCCAGCGCGAGCTCGCCGCCGAGTTGGGTGCCGGTAGCGTTCAACCGGACCGTCAGGCCCTTGGTTGCCAACGTCAATTGGCCTTGGGGCTGCAGCGTGTTCCAAGGGGTGCCGAGGCCGGTAAGCAGACCTGCCGGAATGCGCAAGCCTTGTGCTGGTAGCAAATCATCCGCTCTCAGCTGTGCGGACTGCAGGCTGCCGCTCATATGCCAAATCCAGGGCGCGCTGAGGCAACAGTCTGCTCGCCACTCGGCCCGCACACCCGGGCCGCTGTCGTACCAGGCAGGGCGCAGGCTCCAACGCAGGTCACCGGGCAAGGCCTTGCTGCCCTCGGCACCACTGCGCAGGAGCACTTGGGCACTGCCATTCCATACGGTGCCGGTCGGGTTGTGTAAGCGCAGGGGTGCGTCTGCCCAGACCAAGCCGGCAGCCAGCCAGCGCGCCGGCGCAAATGCCACAGCACCTGCCAGCAGACCCAGCAAAACCCCCATCACGACCCAGCTCCACGGGCCACGCGTGGCGCCTGTGTTCAGCTGCCTTTGGGCGCGTCGCAGGATGTCGGGGCGGGTAGCCATCACATCAGCCGCCCGGCAGGGTGAAGGTCACCGTGCCACTCCAGAGGCGGCCGTCACGACGCCATTGCGCCTCGGTCGGCAGCATGCGGGCCTCCACCCGCACCAACGCCAGCCAGCGGGCCAGGGTTTCCGCCTCTACCCCTTTGAGGGTGACGGTGGCTTGTTGGTTGAGTATCAGCAGGCTGGCGCGGGGCCCGAGGCCTGTCACTGCGGCTTGCAGCCCGGCTTGAGCCGCTTGCGGTGCCAGGGCCGGGCGACTTTGCAGCGCGGTGGCTTGTGCCTGCAGCGTTTGCATTTGTTGAAGTTGGGCATCCAGCGCAGCCCGTTGTGCAGGGTAGGCTTTGACAGTGCGCCACGCCGGGGCAATGGCGATGGTCCACATCAGGGCGGCCAGTACCAAAACCACGGCGGCCGAGAGCAGGGTTTGCTCGCGGGGGGGGCGCTGGTTCCACCAGGTGCGCAGGGTTTGGGTGTTCATGGGCTCAGCACCCAGGTGGTGCCCTCGGTCCGAAGGCGCAAGCCTTTGTTTTGCAGGCCGTCGCGCAACGAAGCCGGGGGCTCTGCATTTCCGGCAGGAGGCGTTATCCGTAACTCGCCTGCTACGTATTCGATAGCGGACGGTGCAGTATCCGCTTGGGCTACCGTGCCAAAAGCCTCTAAAAGTCGCTCCATGTCGCGCGCCCGTGTCTGCCCGCCGGCCTGTCCCAGGGCTTCTACCGCACGCTGCATTTGCAAAGGTGCATCGACCACTACCGTGGTGGCCGGAAAGGTACTGACCAGCACACTCTGGATCGCACTGCGCTGCTCAGTCAGCGCTTGGCGGGCTTGCCACGCCTGCAGGTTCAGGCCTACCAGCTGCACCGCAGCGAGTACACCCAGCGCCCAACGGGCTGGCCGCCAGGCAGGTGCTTGCCATAGCGCCGCTGCAGTTTCAGTCACTCGCTGCAACAAGGCATGGCGGTTGGCAAATTCGCCTTGCGCAAGACTCCAGGGGCCGTTGGCGGCGGCGCGCAAGCGGTCCGCACGGTGTTGCACCGTGACCTCCCGGTGGGTTTGTGACTCTGCAAGTTCAGCGCACGCTGGCTCGGCAAACAGGGCAGCGCTGGCTTGCTGGGCAGGGGCTAAAAATGCGGCCGGGGCTTGTGCTGCGCTGCGGCGATGCACGCCTGCGCTATCGGCCCATGTCCACTCTGCCGTCTCTACCTCCCCGGTCAGCCAGAGTGCTAGCGGGGTATCGGAGGAGCCGGGTCCCCACTCGGGGACGATGCTGTGCAAGGTGTGCCCGGCTTGGCGCAGCTGTTGAATTTGTTCGTTGAGCCAGTGACGCTGGCATACCGCCACCCACCAGGGGCCGGTCTCGGCACTGGTGGCCTGCAGCGCAAAATGCAGCTGCACCGGATCATCCAAGAGCTGGTCTTCCAGCAGACCTTCGAGTACCGATTTGAGTTTGGCGGGTTGGCGGGCCTGACCCTCGCGGCCTAGCAGCCCCGGCGGCAGCGTGATGCGGTGCCAAGACAGGGCCGCTGCGGGCACAATCAAAACCGTGGTGTCAGCACCGGAGCCAACAGAGGGCACGGTAGGCAAACGCTGGTTGCTGTGCGGGCTGTCGCTGCGGACCCAGTCCCATGCAGCCTGCGTTGCATGGGGTGGTGGAGGCATGACGAGGTGCTGACGCATATCGGCTTCATTGTACGGAGGCATCTTGCGGCGCCTCACGTTCTTTCCAGAGAGATTTCACCTGTAAACCTTCGCGCAGGACGGCGGTGCGCTCCTGGGTCGTGAGCGTGCCGATCCGCAGGCGGGTGCGGACCTCAAAGAATCGCGAGTTCACACTGACCAAGTTGTCTTGGAAGGCCGATTGCGGCAAGCCCGATGCGGCAGGCGCGTCGCCCATACTTCGAAGCGGGCTTTTTGCCCGGCTGTCGATGAGGCGTTGGGCGCTGGCCCCGTCCATTCCGGGGATGATGGCTTGGAGCACCAGCGCCGGCGCCGTGTTGATATTGACCGTGCTGCGGTCCGGGAGGACAACGACATTCGGCCGCAATTGGGCCAGGCTGCGCTGCGAGACGCCCAGCCATGCCAGTTGGTCGAGGTTGCGGGGCAGCAAGGGGGTGTTGCCGGGGCTCGAGGCTCTTTCTTGGCCTACTTTGGGGGCCTCCAGGCCGGCTTGCAAATTGTTGATCAACAGTTGTAATTCGGCCGGCGGGAGCTTGAGCAGGTCAAACAGCCGGATAAACGCGTTGCGTGTCGGCTCGTGGACTTGCTGGTCCAGCATCAGGTTGGTGACGTTCAGGCGAGCCTGCAAGTCGTTGATATTGCCGGAAAGGTAGGCGTTTTGCAGGACGTCGGTGGGTAAGTCTTCTGCGTTGGCGGAGCCGTTGGCCAGAAACGTGTTGAGTCGGGCCTCTTGCAGGGTGATGGCCCAGGGTTCGCCCAGATGGTCAACCGTGCCGGAGCGGGCGTCTTCCCGCAGAATCAGGCGCGCCCAGTCGGTGGTGCCCTGCAGGACCCAGTTTGCTTGCACACGGGCCCGCTCTGCCGCTTCGAGGTCATAGGCGCGCGCTTGTTGCCAGAGCGCTGCGGTGCTGAGCGTGGCGACCAGCGCCATGAGTAACAAGGCCGTCAGGATGGCCGCGCCGCGCTGGACTTTCACGGGGTAGCTCCCGACAGAGTTGGCCGGGCCCAATCCCGTACGAGGGTGCCGGCCAGCGGATGGGGGGCGTCCAGCGTCAAGACAAGGCGTATCCCGTCGGGCAGGGCTGCAGCGTCCTGTGCACCGGCGCTGGAGAGGGGGTTGCTCCACGCGCCTCCGCGGTAGTAAAACAATTGCCATGCAGACAGTGCGGTGATGCTGACCTCTGCCGGGCGGATGCTGCTGGTGTTGCCCGCAAGTGCATTGACGGTGCTCGCCTGTGCGCCTTGCGCCCACGCAGCCGCTGCGCCCCAGGCAGCCTGCCAGCTTTCGCGGGTGCTGACAGGGCCTGACTGCCAACGCAGCCAGACGGCCCGGCCCGCGCGTTCTGCCCGTGTCCATGCCACGACGTAAGCGCCATCGCCTTGTTGAGCGCTGCGGCGCGTCAGGCGCAGGGCCCGGCCGTCCCAGTCAAGGCTGCGGGTTTGGGGGATCTCTTGCATGGCGTCGAGATCGGCGGTCCATTGGTTCAGGCCCGCCTCGGTGGTGAGCACCGCATCGTTGTGGCTGCGATTGCCCTCCATGGCACTTTGCATGCCCGCGAGGGCTTGCCACCCCATGGTGGTCATGAGCGCCATGACGGCGAGCGCCACCAAGAGTTCGATCAGGGTGAAGCCAGCGCTATCGGTGCGGCGGGAAAGGCGTTGCATCAGTAGCGCCCCAACACAGTGCTGAGCTGGAGCAGGGGGGCGCCGTCTTTGGCTACCCGCGCTTCGACCCGGCGAAAGTTCGGGTTGGGTGTGGACTGCACCAGGAGCCGCAATTCGAAGGATTGGCCCGCTTGCGCGCACTCTTGGGTGCTGTCGCTCACATCCGGGAGCTGACCGCTCAGGCGGTATTGCACCAGCGCATTTTCAGCACAGAGCTGGGCCAGCACCCGGCTGCTCTGGCGCTCGGTACTCCGGGTCATGGTGGCGCTGGCGCGCAGCCCGGCGATGAGCGTGACAGCCACAATGGCCAGCGCAACCAACACCTCGATCAGTGTAAAGCCCTGTTTGCCATGCCAGCGGCGATGCCACATCACGGTGCGGCCCCCGTTGGTCCTGCGGGCGCCGCGTTGCGCACCTCAAAGGCCCGAAGGCCATCGGTGGTCACCCACCGGCTGGGGCCTGCAGCGTCGCTGTTGCTCAGGCGAATAGTTTGGGGGCCTATGACAGGCTCCGGGCCCAAGACAACCGGTGTTTCGCTGCGGGCCTGCAGGGTGGTGGGGTCCCAGCGCTGGGGCCTGGTTTTGATGCCATCGGTGAACTCAAATCCGCCGGGCGTGGCCCGCCACTGCAAGCTGACTCCGGTGGCGCGGGATTCGGCCCGAGCCGCTTCGAGGAGCGCGACCAGGCGCTGGGCCTCACGGTCGAGCTGGGTCTGGGTGCTGTTCCGCAAGGCAAATGCGACCGCGGCAGAGGCCATTCCGGTGATGGCCACCACAATCATCAACTCCAACAACGTAAAGCCACGCGACCGGGTGCGTGGGCCTGCAGGACTGGATGCGAGGCTAGTTGTTGATGTCGGCATCTTTTCCATCGCCGCCGGCTTGGCCATCCGCGCCGAAGGACATCACATCGACCTCGCTCTTCAGGCCGGGGTTGATATAGAGGTAAGCCCGGTTCCAGGGATCCATGGGCAGTTTGTCAATGTACGGGCGCCAGTTGGCCGGAATGACGCCCACAGTGGGCTTAGCAACCAGTGCTTGCAGGCCCTGCTCGGCAGAGGGAAAGCGCTGGTTGTCGAGTTTGTAGAGCTTGAGCGCCTGGGTGAGGTTGGCAATGTCGGTTTTGGCGGCGGTGACCCGGGCGTCATCGGCGCGGTCCAGCACGTTCGGAACAATCAAGGCCGCTAATACGCCGATGATGACCAGTACGACCATCAACTCAATCAGGGTAAAGCCGCGTTGTGCTGCGCGGTACAAACGGATGTGTGGGCTCATGGGGGACTTCAGCTCAGCAAAGTGGAAGGGGTGCCGGTAGGCGTCTCGGTCAATCATAATGCGCCCATGCCTTATCCCGCTTCTGTGTGGCCTCCTCGTATGGCGGCTTTGTTGTTGTCCACTTTGGCAGCATTGAGCGCTGTCTATTGGGGCCTGCATTGGCGCTTGCCCGCGCAACAGGCAATGGCTGGGGTGGCCGAGCCCGCAGAGCAGGCGTTGGACGTGAGTGCGGTAGCCCGTGGCTTGGGCGCTGCCCCCGAGGGGGCGGCCCAGCCCGCCGTGGTGACGGCCCCTGCGGCAGAGGCCTCGCGGTTTGTGCTGCAAGGGGTGCTGGGTGGCGATCGTGCGGGGGCTGCCTTGATCGCGATTGACAACAAACCCGCCAAGCCGTTTGCACTCGGGGCTGAATTGGCCAGCGGCTGGCAACTAACCCGCGTGGCCGGGCGTACGGTGACGATCGGGCGTCAAGGGGTTGAGCTGGAATTGAGCTTGCCTCCGCTGGCGCTGCCCGCTACTGCGAAAAAAGCGCCCTAGCCCGCATCCCGTATGCGCGGGCAGCTATCATTTTTGTAGAAACATCCGGTACACCGGGTTGTGGGTTTCTTCTACATACGGGTAGTTCAGGGTTTGTAAGAATTTTTCAAACGCCTTGTCGTCGGCCTCTGGCACCTGCAGCCCGACCAGGATGCGACCGTAGTCGGCGCCCTGGTTGCGGTAATGGAAGAGGCTGATGTTCCAGCCCGG
>DGQR01000124.1 GCA_002390825.1 Rhodoferax sp. UBA4409 | reverse complement strand
TGGCTCAAATGCAAGTACATGCGCGAGCACTTGGGTGAGGAGTACTCAGGGGTTGTGTCCTCAGCGACTACGTTTGGTTTGTTCGTGACGCTCGATGCCATGTACGTAGAGGGCTTGGTTCATATCACCGAGTTGGGCGGGGAGTATTTCCGTTTCGATGAAGCCCGGCAGGAGCTACGCGGCGAGCGGACAGGTATTCGCTATGCGATCGGTACCCGGGTTCGTATCCAAGTGAGTCGTGTGGATTTGGATGGTCGCAAGATCGATTTCCGATTGGTCCAAGAAGGTCAGGGTCCTCTCCCCAAGATGCCCGCCGACAAAGGGCATTCCCGTGATTCAAAATCGGGACGTGCTGAATTCGGTGATCGCCCCGATCTGGATCCGCCGCACTCGCCGATCTTCAAGGGCAAAGTCAGGCAGCAACGGTCAGCGGCAAAAGCGACCAAGAGTAGCCGTTCTGCAGACAAAACAGCACCCTCGGTAAAAAAGACAGCGAAGAAACGGCGATAAGAGCTGCAATCAAGACTGCTATAAAAATGGGAGCTGCTAGTCCTTGTTAAATGGGGGCTAGCAGCTTTTTTTATAGGTGTTCGATCAGGCGACTGGCAGTCAAGGTTGTTTGCTGTGGCCATTGGTCTGCCAACAGCCCATGGATATAACAAGATTCTGACGCAGCTTCCCAAGCCGTGCTGCGCTGTGACAAGAGTGTGCCGGTTAGGCCCGCAAGTACATCGCCCGTTCCACCGATGGCGAGACGGCCATTGCCTGTGGGGTTGATGCGTGGCTTTCGACCAGGGGTTGCGATGACACTGCCAGACCCTTTCAGTATGACCGTGCATTGAAACGTTTCCGCCAATCTCTGGGCCGCGTCGAGCCGGTTGGCTTGGATCTGGGTGGTCTTGCACCCAAGCAAGCGCGCTGCTTCCAGCGGGTGAGGCGTTATCACCGTGGTGTCTGGGCGGCGCTGTGCAAGTGCCTGTACAAGGTCTGGTCTGATTGCAATCGAATTCAGTGCGTCAGCATCGATGACCAAGCGCTCTGCAAGCTCTAGCCAGTGGGGTAACTGGTGGCTGATGTCGTGCCCACCCCCGCAGCCGGCAACGACCGTAAGGCCTTGGTGTGGCAGCATGTCGGGGCTGCGCAGCATGATATCGGGCGGAATACCAACGCCTTGTAGTCCTTCGCTGTTCAGGCAAGCGAGAAAGACCCGGCCGGCACCCCCGTGCAAGGCGGCGCAAGCCGCCAAAACTGCGGCACCTTGCATGCCAAGTGCTCCGCCCACGATCGCGACATCTCCAAAGCTTCCCTTGTGACTTGCGTGGGGTCTGGGGAGGGGCTTGGGTGTCGGGTTCAATGTGCACCGGATGTTTTCAGTCGTGCTCTCCGTCCCTATTTTGTGCAGCCAGATGTCACCGCATACATCCCGACCTTGGTGGGTAAACAATCCCGGTTTCAACCCAACAAGGCTCAATGTGGCAGACGCTTGCACCACCGGTTCGAACGTAGAACCGGTGTCGGCATCCAGGCCGCTCGGGACGTCAATCGCGAAGGTGGGCTTTGCTGCTTGATTGATGCGTTTGATCCACTCCGCATAAAGTGGCTCAGGGTGGCGTTGGAGTCCGATGCCGAGGAGGGCGTCTATACAAACATCCCAGCTATTTGGCGCCTCATGGTGCACTGCGATGCCTTCACCGACCAAACGGGCCCAAGCCCTGGACGCATCGGCAGGAGCGCTTTTTGGGCTTTTGACAGCACTTACGTATACGGTTTTGCCCCAGCGATGGAGATGGATGGCAGCTTCAGCGCCATCTCCACCGTTATTGCCGTTGCCACATGCGATCCAAAAAAATTGCGCGTGTGGGGCTTGAGCGAGCACCCAGCGCGCAATCGCTAGTCCGGCTTGCTCCATCAAGCCAGGTTGGCCGATGACTGGCTCGGTAGATGCTTCGATTGCGCGTATGTCAGCGCTGGAGAGCAGAGGTATTTCTGTGGTCGGTTTGGCGCTTTGGTGGCTTGCGATCCACTCAAAACTCATAGGTATCACCTTCGCGAGCCAATCGTATGTCAAGCCCTTGTTCGGGTGCGCCGTGTTGGCTCAGTGCTTTTGCGAAGGCGCTTTCCAGCGCATCATCGCTACGAGTGGGTTCGTGATGGGTGCAGAAAAGCACTTGGACTCCAGCCTGCTGGGCGAGTTCAATGCTTGTGGCGAAGGTGCCATGTCCCCAGCCTTTTTTGGCAGGGTATTCCTCGGCGGTGTACGAGGTGTCTGCGATCAGCACATCTACGCCGCGAATGGCCTCGACGATTGCACGGTTCTTTTCGTCCACAAGGCTCTGATAGGCCGCGTAGCCTTCATCTTGAGGGTCGTAGATGTTGTAGGGGGGTTCGTGGTCACCGGTAAAAAAAACCGATTTACCGTTGCAGTCGATTCGATAGCCGAAATCCACTACCGGGTGATTGAGAAGACAAGGCGTTACCGTCGCGCTGCCGACTTGTACCGGCTCCCCCGGGGACAGGGTCACGTATTCAATCCGCCCTTTCATTTCCTCCTCACGGACAGGAAAATAGCTGTATTGCAGCTGAACGGACATTACTTGCTCAATGCCTTTGCCCGATACGGGGTCAAAGCCGCCGTGAAGGCGCAGTGTATTCCCGGGGATGAAATTCGGGATAAAGAAGGGCAGCCCCTGGATGTGATCCCAGTGTGAGTGGGTAATCAGCACGTTGGCTGTAATCGGCATCTCGGCGAGCAGTGTTTGGGACAGGGGGAAAATACCGGTGCCCGCATCCAGAATGATCAGCTCATTGTTGTCGGTGCGAATTTCAATGCAGGTGGTATTCCCGCCGTAGCGCACTGTGTGAGGCCCCGGCGAGGCAATGCTTCCCCGCACGCCCCAAAACCTGACTTTCATACGCGAGTCCTTTTACAACGTTGCGAACACTTGCGCCTCTTCGAAGATCACCCTCGGGTCGCCTAATGACGCTATGACTTCATCCAATGTTCCACCCAGTCGCTTTTGCAGCGCTGTGGGAAGTTCATCAATACGGTGATTCCCTGCAAATCCAAAGGCCAGGCGCTTGCTAATTTGGTTGGCAGCAAATACACAAGCAATCATGTCAGTGTCTTTGAAGTCGTGGGGCGACAAATGCCTGATTGTTTCAACCAGTGCGGGGGCGAAGCGCCATTTCTCTGCCAGCATGGCGCCCACGATGGCATGGTCTGCCCCGATCGTGGCTTGCAACGCGGTATGCAATGAAGAACCATCATTTGCACTTCGCTCCAAGGCGAGTTTGAATTCTTCGGGCATAAATTGCGCAAAAACCACTTTCCCAAAATCGTGCAGCAGGCCGGCGATAAAGCAATCCATAGGATCAGCGCCCTGAACCCTATTGGCGAGTTTCTTTGCGAGACCTGCCGTCGCAAGTGAATGGAGCAGGTAAGCCTGCGCATCAAACCCCGCCTTGTTTTCTTGTGGAAGCATTCCGATGGCCGCAATGCTCAGGGCAAGGTTCTTGATAGTGTTGAAGCCCAAGTAGACGACCGCATGCCCGATGGAGGTCACTTGACGAGGCAGGCTGTAGTAAACCGAGTTCACGACCTTCAGGACTTTGACGGTAACAACCGGGTCTTTGTCGATGACATCAACCAGATCCTTCGGTGTGCTGTCCACGTTGCGCGTGAGCACCAAGATTTTTTCTACGCTTTTGGGGAATGCGGGCATTTTGTCCACAGCCGCGGTGAGCTTTTGCGTAAGTTCCGGGCTCATGCGTTTCCCCTATGGTGTCTGTCTTGTTTAGAGAATGGAGGCAATCGGTTACCGGTTGAACCTGAGAGGGTGAAGGAAATCGCCCGAAAGGCTGGCTGGACGCCCCTCTATCTGTTCGCATAGTAATCGAGCGGAGCCGCTTGCCATTCCCCAGCCATTGGCACCGTGCCCTAGGTTGACCCAGAGTCCCGGCGCGCCTGCGTTCCCAACTAAGGGGAGACCGTCTGGTGTGTATCCACAACTTCCGCGCCATACCTGACTGCCACCCGCATAGTTTGCGGCTCCGGGGAAATATTGGTCCAGCGCATTAAAAAGCCGTGCAATCACCCGTTTGTCATGGTCGCCTGCGCTGCCCCGATTGAGCTCTGCACCACCGCAGACGCGCAAGCGCTTGCCGAGTCTGCTGATGGTGATTCCAGTCTTGTGGTCCTGTACCGCACTTTTCGGAGCGTTCAGCGGCTCTCGAATGCCAACGCTCAGGGCGTAGGCGCTGAGCTCTGCAATGGCGCTGAGTGTAGGTGTTCTCAGCGTGATCTTGTTTCGCGCAGTGGAAGTGCACAAAACCACATGATCGAACACATGCTGCTCACCGCTTGCAAGCCGGACCATGGGCTGGGCTCCTGCGACTAATTCCGTGACCTCGCTTTGGAATGCGAGTTTGCCACCAGCTTGGGTGAATTGCTGTTTGATGGCCAAGACAAATTGCCGACAGTTCATGACGCGGTCTGTGGGCAAGCGGACAGCTTTGCGTATGTGGCCGTGGTTCTGTAGCGAGGGCTCGGCAACCTCAAGTTCAGATGCCTCTAGCACTTGGTACGGCATCTCCAGCGCTTTCATGCTGTTCAAAACTCTGTGGAATGTGTTGAGCTCTTCGTCATTGCGCAGAAGAATCAATTGCCCGTCACTTTGTTCCAGCTCTAGCATGCCGTCTTTGATAGTGGCGTCGTTGATTTCAATGCTGCTTTGAATCAATTGTTGAGCGAACCGGATGCGACTTGTGACTGTCTCTTCGGACCCATGGCTAGAGGCCTGCCACAACCAACGCAAGTCCGGTAATGAACCCTTGCGGAGCCGCGTGAGCTTTCGGGTAAGTTGGCTAAACCTGCTCAAGTGGCTCCCTGAAACTCCTACGCCTGAAAAAGGAAGCGCGTACGCCGGGCTGCTAATGCCACCATTCGCAAAGGTGCTGCCTTCACCCGCGGCTCCGTTTTTGTCAAAAACGGTAACTTCGTGTCCCCGATTGCAGAGCTCATGCGCTGCTGCGAGGCCAACCACACCTGCTCCCACTACCGCAATTTTCATTTCAGCTTTCGACTTGTGAATCTCTTGTCCAGATCCTGTATTTTTTCATAGCTTTACTGAATTTTCCGCTGCAAATGCCGCCAAATTGCGATCGTTCTTGCTGCTGTTCGCACAGGGCGCGCAGGCTATTCATGGGTGCTGCATGCTATACTCGACAGGCTTAGGGGGTAAGTGCCCACTAAGTACTCACAAATCGCCCCCCAAAGGTGTTGTGCTAGCGACTTGCTGCGCAATCAGCGGGGCGGATTTCAGACCCAACCTTCGGAGTTAAATATGGCAGTAACAATGCGCGAAATGCTGGAAGCAGGCGTCCACTTTGGTCACCAAACCCGCTTCTGGAACCCCAAGATGGCACCGTTCATCTTCGGTCACCGTAACAAAATTCACATCATCAACCTGGAAAAGTCTTTGCCGATGTTCCAGGAGGCAGCGAAGTTCGTTCGCCAATTGTCCGCCAAGCGTGGCACCATTTTGATGGTTGGCACAAAGCGTCAAGCCCGTGAAATTGTCTCCGCAGAAGCTCAGCGCGCTGGCGTTCCCTTTGTGGACCAGCGTTGGTTGGGCGGCATGTTGACGAACTTCAAAACCGTCAAGACTTCCATCAAGCGCCTGAAGGACATGAAAGTCCAGCAAGAAGCCGGTTTGGACAGCATGAGCAAAAAAGAGCAGTTGATGTTTGCTCGTGAGCTGGAAAAATTGGAAAAAGACATTGGCGGTATTCAAGAAATGAATACCTTGCCAGATGCGATTTTTGTGATCGACGTTGGTTACCACAAAATTGCTATCGCTGAAGCCCGCAAGTTGGGCATTCCTTTGATCGGTGTTGTGGACTCTAACCACTCCCCTGAAGGCATCGACTACGTGATTCCCGGTAACGACGACTCTTCGAAGGCCGTTACTTTGTACGCCCGCGGAATCGCTGATGCGATTCTGGAAGGCCGCGCAAATGCCGTGGACGACGTGGTCAAGGCCGTTGCCGCTGAAGGCAACGATGAGTTCGTTGAAGTGAGCGAAGCTTCCGCTTAAGCCCTTCTGCACCCGGAAAAGGGGGCTTTGTTGCCCCTTTTTTTTAGCCTTTATTTAAACTGTTTAGATTCGGAGAATACAAATGGCAGCAATTACAGCGAGCATGGTGGCAGAACTGCGCGGCAAGACCGATGCTCCAATGATGGAATGCAAAAAAGCACTGACTGAAGCCGAAGGCGATATGGCCAAGGCGGAAGAGATTTTGCGCGTCAAGTTGGGTAGCAAGGCTGGTAAAGCTGCTGCCCGTGTGACAGCTGAAGGCGTTGTTGCCTCCAGCATTGCCAATGGCGTTGGCGCGTTGATCGAAGTGAACTGCGAAACTGACTTTGTGACCAAGAACGACAGCTTCTTGGCATTGGCTTCAGCCGCAGCGTCACTCGTTGCCCAGCACAACCCGGTTGACGTGGCTGCATTGAGCGCTTTGGCTTACGAGCAAGACGGCTTTGGCCCCACACTCGAAGACGTCCGCAAAGGCTTGATCGGCAAGATCGGCGAAAACATGACCTTCCGTCGTTTCAAGCGATTCGACGGCTCTGCCAAACTGGCCTCCTACCTGCACGGCACCCGTATCGGTGTGGTTGTTGAGTTCGATGGCGACGAATCCGCTGCGAAAGATGTGGCGATGCACGTTGCTGCCATGAAGCCCGTGTCCTTGTCTGCAGACCAAGTTCCTGCTGAGCTGGTGGAGCGTGAGCGTTCCGTGGCAGCTGCAAAGGCTGCAGAAGATGCTGCAGTCGCAACCGCAGCGGGCAAGCCCGTTCAATCGGCAGAAATCGTGGCCAAGCGCATCGAGGGCGGTGTTCAGAAGTACCTGAAAGAGGTCTCTTTGTTCAACCAGCCTTTTGTCAAAAACGACAAGCAAACTGTGGAGCAGATGTTGAAGTCCATCAATACAACCGTGAAGGGTTTCACGCTGTACGTAGTGGGCGAAGGCATTGAAAAGAAGGTCGATGACTTTGCTGCAGAAGTTGCAGCGCAAGTTGCGGCTGCCAAGCAGTCCGCTTAATTCCACAACACGAATCGTCCACCGAACGGGAGTCATCTATGAGTCAATCCAAACCTGCTTACAAGAGAATTTTGCTTAAGCTGTCAGGCGAGGCCTTGATGGGTGACGACCAGTTCGGTATCAATCGCGACACCATCGTCCGCATGGTGGATGAGATTGCGGAGGTGACGCGCTTGGGTGTTGAAGTGGCCGTTGTGATTGGCGGGGGTAATATTTTCCGTGGAGTAGCTGGTGGTTCGGTCGGCATGGACCGCGCAACAGCCGACTACATGGGGATGCTTGCTACAGTGATGAATGCACTGGCTTTGGGCGACACCATGAACAAAGCGGGTTTGACGGCTCGCGTGATGTCTGCGATCGGGATCGAGCAAGTTGTTGAACCTTACGTTCGTCCAAAGGCTCTGCAATACCTCGAAGAGGGTAAGGTCGTCATTTTTGCTGCCGGTACAGGTAATCCCTTCTTCACAACCGATACTGCAGCTGCGTTGCGCGGCGCGGAGATCGGAGCTGAAATGGTCTTGAAGGCGACGAAAGTGGATGGTGTTTACACCGCGGATCCGAAAAAGGATCCGGCTGCAACGCGCTATTCCAAAATCACCTTTAACGACGCGATGACCCAAAATCTGGGGATCATGGATGCTGCAGCGTTTGCCCTGTGCCGTGATCAAAAACTGCCAATTAAAGTCTTCTCAATCTTCAAGCATGGCGCGCTTAAACGTGTTGTGATGGGCGAAGACGAAGGCACCTTGGTGCACGTTTGAGCATTGGGTTGTAGATAGATACTGAGCGAGGAAAAAATGTCCGTTGCTGAAATCAAGAAAACGCTGGATACCAAGATGGAGCAGTCCATCGCAGCTTTGAAAAACAACTTGACGAAAATTCGCACCGGCCGTGCGAATCCTGCGTTGTTGGATACGGTCCATGTGGACTACTACGGCTCCATGGTGCCCCTGAGCCAGGTTGCCAACTTGTCTCTCATCGATGCGCGGACTATCAGCGTGCAGCCTTGGGAAAAGAATATGGCCCAGAAGATCGAGAAGGCGATTCGTGACAGCGATCTCGGTTTGAATCCTTCCAGTTTGGGCGAGTTAATTCGCGTTCCGTTGCCGGCGATGACGGAGGAGCGACGTAAAGAACTCACCAAGGTCGTGCGTGGAGAAGGCGAGGCGAGCAAAGTCGCCATTCGCAATCTGCGCCGTGACGCCAACGAAGCGGTGAAAAAGCTAGTTAAAGACAAACTCGCTTCCGAAGATGATCAAAAGCGTTGCGAAGCCGATGTCCAAAAAGTGACAGACAAGCACATCACGGAAGTTGACCGTTTGGTAGCGTCCAAAGAGCAAGATTTAATGGCCGTTTAAGGCCTTGCAGATGTCATCATCCGGAAATCCATCTGGACTCCATGTCGCCATCGTGATGGATGGAAACGGCAGGTGGGCATCGAAGCGTTTTTTGCCGCGTTTAGCAGGCCACAAGCAAGGGGTAGAGGCGTTGAAGCGCATAGTCCGGGCTTGTCCATCACGAGGCATCGCAGCACTGACGGTGTTTGCATTTTCCTCAGAGAACTGGAGCCGACCCGCTGATGAAGTTTCGGGCTTGATGGACATTCTCGTCGGTGCGCTCACACGCGAGGTGGCTCAGCTTAGTGCAGAGGGCGTTCGAATTCGTTTTGTTGGAAGTCGTGCTGGTCTCTCTGAGAAAGTTCAGCACGGCTTGAGCCAAGCAGAATTGGACACCTTAGGCAACAGCTCACTGGACCTTAATATTTGCTTCAACTACGGCGGGCGATGGGATATCGTGCAGGCGGCGAATGCTTTGGTCGCCCGTGGTGCCGCAATTACGGAGCAAACTTTGGGCGAGGCCATGGCATTGGCTCCGTCAACTGACCCGGACTTGCTTATCCGGACCGGCGGTGAATTCAGGATTAGTAATTTCTTGTTGTGGCAGTCCGCCTACTCCGAGCTCATCTTCAGCCCGAAGTTATGGCCTGATTATGCGGAAGCGGATTTGGACGCCGCGCTGGAGGAGTTTGCCTCCAGAGAGCGTCGCTTCGGCAAAACCTCGGCTCAGATTGCGTAGTCTCTAAGCCTCTCTTACCAGGGTACCTATGTTGCGCCTACGCATTTTTACGGCAGTAGCGTTACTTGCTGTGCTTCTTCCTGCGGTTTTTTATCCTCATCCCACAGCGTTTGCCGTGGTCGCAGGTGTCCTGATGGCCTGTGGGGCATGGGAATGGTTTCGGCTGAATCAATCTTCTGATTCGGGGGCTCTTGCAGCGGGCTTCGCCTGTGCTGTGGTTTGTTTTTTATTCTGGTTCTTTCCATTGCCGGAAAAGGCCATGAGCGTTATTTGGTCGTTATCGGCACTTGCATGGGTGGTCGGTGGTGGCATTTTGCTGAAGGCGGGTGTTCCTGCGTGGTCCTTGATTCCATCGACATGGCGTCAGCTGCTGGGTTTCGTGCTTTTATGTTTTGCATGGCTGGCTGTCGTCAATGCCAGGGTTCTGGGCATCAACTTCTTGTTTTCTGCGATGGCTCTCGTTTGGGTCGCTGACATTGCTGCGTACTTCGCGGGCCGCAGATTCGGTGGACGTTTCTTTTCCGATAAGTTGGCACCAGGCATCAGTCCCGGGAAAACGCGCGAGGGTGCTATTGGTGGCTTGATAGGTGTGGTGCTCCTGGCCTTCGGCTGGCGTATGGCTGACCAGCATTTCTTGATGGACTCCAAAAGCATCTTCTCGATATTGGCCGAGCGTCATTGGCTGTTTATGCTGCTGGGCGCTATTTTCTTGGGCTTGATGAGTATCTGTGGTGACTTGTTGGAGTCGCTGGTCAAACGTTCTGCAGGTGCCAAAGACAGCAGCCAGCTATTGCCTGGCCACGGAGGAGTTCTGGATAGAGTCGATGCACTTCTACCAGTCATTCCACTTGCCATGCTTTTGCAAGCGTTTTAGTTCGGGGCTTCCATGCAACAGGTTTCAGTTTTGGGGTCGACCGGTTCAATTGGTGTCAACACATTAGATGTATTGCGCAGACACACTGACAGGTTTCAGGTTTTTGCGTTAACAGCATCCACGCGCGTAGACCAGATGGTGGAGCAGTGTCTGGAATTCCGGCCGCGCTACGCTGTGATGGTGGACTCCTTGAGTGCCACTACTTTGCAGTCACGCTTAAGGGCTGAGGGCATGAGCACGGAGGTGTTATCCGGCGCCCATGCTTTGAGTGAAGTGGCATCTCACCCAGACGTTCACATAGTCATGGCCGCCATTGTGGGGGCGGCAGGACTAGAGTCTTGTATTGCTGCTGCGCTTGCTGGTAAGAGGCTGCTACTAGCGAACAAAGAGGCCTTGGTGGTAGGCGGTAACGTCTTTATGTCAGCGGTAGAGCGAGGTGGCGCCACATTACTACCGATTGATAGCGAGCACTCCGCTATTTTCCAGTCTCTGCCGGCTGACAAAAGCCTCTGGAAAGCGTCGGTGGACAAACTCATATTGACAGCGTCAGGTGGTCCTTTCAGGACATGGTCACCCTCACAGATCGCAGCAGCAACCCCTGAGCAGGCCTGCGCTCACCCAAACTGGGTCATGGGACGCAAAATTTCGGTGGACTCCGCCACCATGATGAACAAAGCCTTGGAGGTGATCGAGGCTAAGTATTTGTTCAATGTCTCACCTCGTCAAATTGATGTCTTGATTCATCCTCAGAGCGTGATCCATTCCATGGTTCAGTATGTGGACCACTCCGTGGTTGCCCAGTTGGGTACTCCGGATATGCGAGGGCCGATAGCCTACGGTTTGTCGTGGCCTGAGCGCGTGGAGTCAGGAGCGGCGCCCTTGGACTTTTCTGCCATGTCATCGTGGACGTTCGAATCGATCCGTGATGAACAGCACCAAAGCCGCTTTCCCGGACTTTTCTTGGCCTGGGAAACTTTAGAGGGGCAAAGTGGCTCAACAGCTGTACTAAATGCCGCCAACGAAGTCGCCGTTGCAGCATTTTTGAACCGTGAGATACGCTTTGATCAGATTTATGCGGTAAATCGTGCAACCCTTAACGCTTTGTCCTATACATCACCTCACGATTTGGCTGCGCTTTTGGCGCTTGATGCTGAAGCGCGCGCGGTGGCTACCCAGCACTGCCGCGCACTCTCGACCTGAAACAAGAGGAAATCCATGCAAACCATAGTTGCCTTCCTTGTTGCGATAGGCCTATTGGTTGCTGTGCACGAGTGGGGGCACTACATCGTTGCGCGGGCCTGTGGGGTCAAGGTTTTGCGGTTTTCAATCGGCTTTGGTCCTAAGCTCTGGAGCAGGGTGAGCTCTCGGAGCGGTACAGAATTCGCCGTGAGCCTGATTCCTTTGGGCGGATACGTAAAAATGCTCGACGAGCGCGAAGCAGAAGTGGACCCAGCGGATCGCCATCAAGCATTCAACACCCAGTCCCTCAGCAGGCGAAGCGCCATCGTGGCTGCAGGTCCGTTGGTTAATCTGCTCTTCGCAGTATTGTTGTACTCCCTGCTGAATTGGCAAGCGACTCCGGCAGCTGCGCCTGTCTTGCCAGTCCCGGTCACGGGTTCTCAAGCAGAAATGGGGGGGTGGACTGGCGGGGAACGAGTGTTACGCGTTGGGACCTCACCGGATGCACTCGAACCAGTTCAAACTTTTGATGAATTTCGCTGGCGACTGACATCGGCGGCACTGGGGCAATCGACGCTTTTTATTGAAACCGTACCGGGTCAAGAAAAAACGTCGGGCTCACCGGTTGTCCGGCCGCTCAGTTTTGAGCAAATGTCGACCAACGCAGCAGATGCGTCTATGTTTCAGAGAATTGGGTGGGTAACTCCTTTTTCCAAGCCGGTTTTGGGGGATGTGGCGCCTGATTCTCGCGCAGCTTTGGCGGGTTTGCAGTCCAATGATTTGGTCACATCGGTCAACGGAAGTCCCATTGCTGATGCATCCACATTGCGTACGATGATTCGCTCCTCCCCTGAAAAGGCGATGGAGTGGGTCGTCATCCGAGGCTCCGACAGCTTGCGTCTGTCCGTTACTCCTGCGCTTGATCGCTCAGGCGGGCAACCCATCGGGAGGGTAGGGGCCTTTGTGGGCTCGATACCTGAAATGGTGGAGGTTCAGTACGGGTTCCTCGAGGGCATATGGCGCGCCGTAAAAAAGACCGGCGATATCGCATGGATGTCGCTCACAACCATGGGGCAAATGCTGACGGGTCAGGTATCGCTGACCAACCTGAACGGGCCCCTGGCAATTGCGGACTATGCGGGTAAGTCAGCTGCACTGGGTTTTGTCTCTTTTGTAGGCTTTCTCGCTTTGGTGAGCATCAGCTTGGGGGTGCTCAACCTTCTACCTCTGCCTGTCTTGGATGGTGGGCACCTGATGTATTATCTTTGGGAAG
>DGQR01000157.1:716-3277 GCA_002390825.1 Rhodoferax sp. UBA4409 | reverse complement strand
AATCGGATATATAACAATGGCTTTATTAAACATACGGGAGGAGAACATGAGTCCATCCAACTTTGTTCATAAGACGTACTTCACTTCCTCGACACGTTATGCACTGAAGGGGAAATAATGGGATATTTCGATGGCTTAACCAACGCAAGCTTCAAGAAAAACGAAGAAGGCAAAACGATCTTTTTTCCTTGGGGTGTTTTGGGAAAAGGGCGAATTCTTCCAGATGAAGCAACTGAAACAAAAGTTCGCGCTTTTGTCAGTCGTTACTACAAAGTGTCTCTGCCAACAATCTTTGGCGTTGGCGTGTTCGTTGGATGGGCTTGGTCTTTCCTACTTGTTACCATCTTTGGTGCTTGGTATTACTTCGGATCCAAGTCGCTCGGATCCCATTACCCATACAGCGAAGACAAATTAACTCTCAAAGAGAGTTACACAAACTCAGCCACAGGTCACAACAAGGTAACTTTGTGGCTTCTCTTTACTTTCTCCATTTTGTTTGTTTTGGCCGGCATTTTCATGGCGAGCATCGCCACGTCTTCCAGCCAAATAGCTATGGGTTATTTCACTGTCATCTTTTTCGGCGCATGCAGTGTCGCAATCGGGTACATGCTTAAGGTGAAACGCAATGTATAAGTTCAGCACTCGACAAAATCTTTCAGCAGGCTAAACGGCTTCTTTTCACTTCGAGTAGCTGAGTCTCCCGAAGCATTGCAGACTCCTTGAATGCTGGCTGTCACACAATAAGTCTGGAGCTACGGATCTCCGCTACGGGTCAAAAACCAGCATCCCCCAACCCCTTCCCCACCCATCCCCGTCACCCCCATATAACCAGTCCTCATACCCCCATAGCTAAAAAGTAGTTTTCAATCTAAGCCGGCCCGCCTACAGTCGCCGCCATGCATGATTTGGCGTTTGTACTGGCGGGCTTTTTTGTGGGCACGATTGTGGGCCTGACGGGTGTGGGCGGTGGCTCATTGATGACGCCCATCCTGATTTTCCTCTTTGGGGTCAAGCCTTACATGGCGGTCGGTACCGACCTGTTGTTTGCCGCTTTCACCAAAATGGGCGGCACCGTCAAGCTGGCACGCTCCGGCCATATCGACTGGCCGGTAGTTCTCAATTTGTCGGCCGGCAGCATCCCTGCGGCATTGGCAACGCTTTACGTGCTGCACCAACTGGGCGCCACCAGCGGAGAAGTGCAAAAGATCATGACCAGCACCTTGGGCGTGGCCCTGTTGCTGACTGCCGCAGCCACCCTCTACAAGGCCGTGCGCGGCAAGTCGGGCCCCAAATCCATTGCGGCCGGCCATGAAGCGGCTGCTGCTCGCCCGCGCCATTGGAGCCTGCCGCTGTTGTTCGGCGCCCTCATTGGCACGCTGGTTACACTCACATCCGTCGGCGCGGGAGCCATCGGCGTCACGGTGTTGATGCTTCTTTACCCCTTGCTGCCCCTGCCCCGTATTGTGGCGGCGGACATTGCCTATGCAGTGCCTCTGACCTTGGTGGCCGGCATGGGCCACGCGTCCCTCGGCTCAGTAGACTGGCCTCTGTTGGCCAAGCTGTTGGCAGGCTCGCTCCCCGGTATCTGGGTGGGCTCGCACCTGATGTTCAAGACCCCGGAGCGGGTGATTCGCGCCCTGCTCTCGCTGCTTCTGGCCTATGCCGGTTTGAAACTCATTGCACTTTGATTTTTTGCTGAACCCTGTCTATGTACCAATACACCGAATTTGACCGCCAGTTCATCCGCGCCCGCGCGGCCCAGCACCGCGACCAACTGGAACGCAACCAGGCCGGCACTCTGAGTGACGAAGAATTCCGCCCCTTGCGCCTGCAAAACGGCTGGTACATCCAGCGCTACGCACCCATGCTGCGTGTAGCAGTGCCTTACGGCGAGCTCTCCAGCGCCCAATTGCGCGTGCTGGCCCGCATTGCCCGCGAATACGACCACCCCAGCAAAGAGGTGTTTGACAAGGCCATCGGCACCCAGGCCACTTGGGGCACCACCCACCTGCCCGTGGGCTACGGCCACTTCACCACCCGCCAGAACGTGCAGTTCAACTGGATTCCCCTGGCCAAAAGCGCCGACGTGATGGACCTGCTGGCCACCGTGAACATGCACGGTATCCAGACCAGCGGCAACTGCATCCGCAACATCACCAGCGACGAGCTGGCCGGTGTAGCGGTGGATGAGGTTGCCGACCCCCGCCCGTTTGCCGAAATCATGCGCCAGTGGAGCACCTTGCACCCTGAGTTCGCCTTCCTGCCCCGCAAGTTCAAGATCGCCATCACCGGCGCTACCAATGACCGTGCTGCCGTGCGCTGGCACGACGTGGGCCTTCACCTGATCAAGAACGATGCGGGGGAACTGGGCTTCCGCGTGTTTGTGGGCGGCGGCATGGGCCGCACCCCGGTCATCAGCACCGAGATCCGCGCCTTCCTGCCCTGGAACCAGATCATGAATTACCTGGAGGCGGTAGTGCGCGTGTACAACCGCTGGGGCCGCCGTGACAACCTGTACAAGGCGCGCATCAAGATTTTGGTCAAGGCCGAAGGCCAGCGCT
>DGQR01000157.1:0-577 GCA_002390825.1 Rhodoferax sp. UBA4409 | reverse complement strand
CATCGACGAGGTGGAAGCCGAATACGAGCAAATCATCACCCGCGACGGCGCTCCGCACACCATCAGCCAGGCTGAGCTGGACCGCGTTACTGCATGTTTTGTGCCTCCCGCGCTCACAGAACGTGCGCCAGCAGCTATCAAAACGGTAGCAATTCCCGCTGAACGTCAAAAGGACTACGACCGCTGGTTGCAGCAAAACGTGGCCCCACACAAGAACCCTGCGCTGCGCGCAGTCACCCTGTCGTACAAGCGTCTGGGCCAAGCCCCCGGCGATGCGGATGCCGACCAGCTCGACACCGCGGCCGCTTTGGCCGACGAGTTCTCTGCCGGTGAAACACGCGTCACCCACGACCAGAACCTGCTGCTGCCTTGGGTGCGCGCGGAAGACCTGCCCGCCCTGTGGGTGGCTGCCAGCCACGCCGGCTTGGCCCGCAGCAATGTGCGCCTGCTGACCGACATGATTGCCTGCCCCGGCGGCGATTTCTGCGCCCTGGCCAATGCCCGCTCCATCCCGATTGCCGCCCAGATCACCGAGCGCTACCAGGACATGGACGAGCTGCACGACCTGGGCGAGATC
>DGQR01000062.1 GCA_002390825.1 Rhodoferax sp. UBA4409 | reverse complement strand
CCGGACGAGGCGGCGGCCGAGGTGCAGTATCGGCGTGCCACGGTGTCGCCACGCCGGCGCCTGCTGCAGCGTTTCAGCGTGCTGCCCGAAGGCATCCGCTTCCTGGTGGACCTGCGCGCCGAGATGCAGCCCTATCTGAAGAAGGACAAGCGGCTGCAGGCGCTGGACGTGGAAATGGAATACATGTTCTCCACCTGGTTCGACGTGGGCTTTCTGGAGCTACGCCGCATCAGCTGGGACTCTCCGGCCTCCCTCGTCGAGAAACTCATCAAATACGAGGCGGTACACGACATCAAGAGTTGGGCCGATGTGAAAAACCGGCTCGACTCTGACCGCCGGTGCTACGGCTTCTTTCATCCCCGCCTGCCCGATGAGCCGCTGATTTTTGTGGAAGTGGCTTTGGTTGATGCGTTGGCGGATTGCATCACCCCGCTGCTGGACGAGTCTGCGGATGCCGTGGATTTGAATGCCGCCACCACGGCGATCTTTTACTCCATCAGCAACACGCAGGATGGCCTGCGGGGTGTCAGCTTTGGCGACTCGCTCATCAAGCGGGTGGTGGAAACACTGAAAACCGAGTTTCCCCGCCTCAAGACCTTTGCCACGCTGTCGCCGATTCCTGGCTTCAGAAGTTGGCTGCAAAAAAACGCAGCTGCTCAATTGGAGCGGCTTGACGCCTCTGCGCGCGAAGAGCTGGGCCGCGCGGTTGGCTTTGAGCCGGTCACCGCGGCCCATTTTCTGGCGGCCTGCGAGACCCCCTTGGCGCTGAAGCCGACGTCTGCAGTGCGCTCCATGCTCATGCGCTGTGCCGCCCAGTATCTCGGCCGCGAAACGCTGCACGACAAGCCCCTGGACCCGGTCGCCCGCTTCCATCTGGGCAACGGTGCACGGGTAGAGCGCCTCAATTGGGCCGGTGACCCTTCGGGCAAGGGCCTGAAGCAGTCCTACGGGCTGATGGTCAATTACCTCTACGACCTGCAGCGGCTCGACAAATACCGGGAAGGCTTGGCCCATGGCCGGATTCCGGTGGCTAGTGCAGTGAGTACCTTGTATTTTTAGTCAGCGACAGTGTGTAACCCCAACAATAAGCAGGAGACAGACATGGCACATGAACAAGACTTTTCCACCCCCGACCAGGCTTGCGGCACCAGTCGCCGCCGTATCTTGGGCGCCGGCTCGGCGCTGGCGGCTGCATGGGCGCTGGCCCCTGCCGGCGCGCTGGCGCAGTCCAAATGGCCGGCCAAGCCGGTGACGCTGGTGGTGCCGTTTCCGGCTGGTGGCGGCACCGATGCTTTTGCCCGCCCGATGTCGGCCCAGTTCGCCAAGCTCACGGGCACCCAGCTGGTGATTGATAACCGTGGCGGCGCCGGTGGCACTCTGGGGGCAGGTATCGCAGCCAAGGCCGCCCCCGATGGCTACACCTTGTTCATGGGTGCGGTGCACCACGCGATTGCCCCCAGCATGTACCCCAAGCTGGACTACGACATTGAAAAAGACTTCATCCCCTTGGCCTTGGTCGCCAACGTGCCGCAAGTGCTGGTGGTGAACCCCAAGAACGTGCCGGGCGACTTCAAGGCATTCTTGGCGCAGGTCAAGGCCAACCCGGGCAAACTCAACTACGGCTCCGCAGGTGGCGGCACCTCGCACCACCTGGCAGGTGAGCTGTTCAAACAGCAGACGGGCACCTTCATCACCCATATTCCCTACCGCGGGGCCGGCCCTGCGCTGCAAGACCTGATGGCGGGCAGTGTGGACATGATGTTTGACGGCCTAGGTTCTTCCGCTGCGCACATCAAGGGCGGACGTATCAAGGCCCTCATGGTGTCCGGCAGCAAGCGCAGCCCGGCGTTTCCCGATGTGCCCTGTGCAGCCGAATTGGGGCTGCCCAACTACACGGTGACCACCTGGTACGGGCTGTGGGCTCCCAAAGGCACACCGGCTGACATTCAGGCGCGTGTGGTGGAAGAGGTGAACCGCATCTCCATGGCGGACGACATCAAAACCAGCTGGGCCAACAACGGCGCGGAATTCGGCAAACTCACACCGGCGCAGTTCGGCAGCTTTGTGAGTGCCGAGGTCAAGCGCTGGGCCACAGTGGTCAAGGCCTCGGGCGCCAAACTCGACTAAGGGGCACCATGGCAGGCGGGATTGCAATCGAGCGGGATGCCCACGGAACACCCGGTGTATGGGCTCTGACCCTCACCCACACCGGCAAATTCAACGCCATGTCCCGCAGCATGTGGGCGGAGTTGAAAGCAGTGTTCGAGGCGGTGCAGGCCGACACGCGGGTGCGCTGTGTGCTGCTGCGTGGCGACCAGGGCCACTTCTGTGCCGGCGGTGATATTGCCGAGTACCCCAGTTTCCGTTTCGATGCCGCCCAACTGGAGCACTTCCATGAGCGGGAGGTGTGGGGTGGTTTGCAGGCCATGCTCGATTGCGATGTTCCCATCATCGCCCTGGTCGAGGGCAACTGCATGGGGGCGGGCATGGAGATCGCCAGCTGTTGCGATCTGCGCCTGGCCGCGGACACCGCCCGCTTCGGCGCCCCGATTGCCCGCTTGGGCTTTCCGATGGCGCCGCGCGAGGCCGCACTGGTGGGGCGGGTGGCAGGAGCCACCGTCGCCCGTGCCATGCTGCTGGCTGCCGAGGTGTTTCATGCCCCGGCCATGCTCGGGCACGGCTTCCTAACCCGCGTGTGCACGGCAGCAGAGCTGGGCAGTGCGGGCCATGAGTTGGCCGTGCGCATCGCGGGGCTGGCCCCGCAAGCCGCCCGCTTGAACAAGCAGACACTTCGTAGGCTAAATGAGCCTGTAGCGCCCGCAGAATATGCGCGTATAGCTCCTGATTTAATAGCAAATGAGCTACGAGATCCTTACGCCTATGCCGACTCTGCAGAGCACCGCGAAGGCATCACGGCCTTTCTCGACAAGCGCAAGCCGGTGTTTTGACCGGCTCCTCTTTTCCCTTTGATTTCACGCACCCTATGAGCAACAACAAAACCCTTGCGGCCTCTGACGCGAATTTGTTCACCGCATTGCGCGCAGCTTTCCCAGCCGAGATGACCCGCACCGCAGTGGAGACCGATAGCGGTTTGCACTACTCCTGGCGCGACCTTGACGAGGCGACCGCCATGGTGGCCAACCTGTTCGGCTTCCTGGATCTGGCACCCGGCAGCCGGGTGGCCGTGCAGGTGGACAAGTCGGTAGAGGCCTTGGTCTTGTATCTCGCAACGCTGCGCGCCGGGCTGGTGTACCTGCCGCTGAACACCGCCTACCAAAGCGCGGAAATGGAGTATTTCCTGGGCGATGCCAAACCCGCGGTGCTGGTGTGCGCCGGCCGCAACTTTGGCTGGCTCAGCAAGATGGCATTCCTGGCCGGCACTCGGCATGTGTTTTCGCTCAATGACGATCGCACCGGAACGCTGCTGGAGCGCGCCTCGCATTACCCGCGCACCCACACACCGGTGCCGCGGGCCCCGGAGGATTTGGCCGCCATCATCTACACCAGTGGCACCACCGGCCGTAGCAAAGGCGCGATGCTGAGCCATGGCAACCTGCTGAGCAATGCGCAGGTGCTGCAGCAACATTGGGACTGGAAGGCCGGCGACGTGCTGATCCATGCACTCCCGATATTCCATGTGCATGGATTGTTCGTGGCCATCCACGGCGCGCTCATCAACGGCAGCACCATGCTCTGGTGCGCCAAGTTCGAGCCCGCCACCGCCTTGCGGCTCATGGCGCGGGCGACCGTGTTCATGGGCGTGCCCACCCTGTATGTGCGCTTGCTGGCCGAGGCAGGGCTGGACGCCCAGTCCACCCGCCACATGCGCCTGTTTATCTCGGGCTCTGCCCCCATGCTGGTCGACACGCACCGCCAATGGCAGGCGCGCACCGGGCACACGATTCTGGAGCGCTACGGCATGTCAGAGACGGTGATGCTGACCTCTAACCCCTGTAAATCGGCAGACGGTGAGCGGATGGTGGGCTCCGTGGGCCGGCCCTTGCCCGGGGTGCAGCTGCGGGTGCGGGATGAGGCGGGGCAGCCTGTGCCCACCGGAGAGACCGGCGGCATCGAGGTCAAGGGCGCCAACGTGTTTCAGGGCTACTGGCAAATGCCCGAGAAAACGGCCCAGGAGTTCACTGCAGACGGCTTTTTCAAAACCGGCGACGTGGGCTTTGTGGATGCCAAGGGCTATGTCACGATCGTCGGGCGCAGCAAAGACTTGATCATCAGTGGGGGCTACAACGTTTACCCGGCAGAGATCGAAGGCTACATCAACAACCTGCCCGGCGTAGAAGAGAGCGCGGTGGTGGGCGTGCCGGATGCCGATTTCGGCGAAGTGGGCGTGGCCGTCGTGGTGCCGCTCAAAGGGCACACCTTGGACGGCCCTGCCATGGTCACCACGCTCAAAGGCATGCTGGCGAACTTCAAGGTGCCCAAGCGCTGTGTGATCGTGGATGCGCTCCCCCGCAACGCCATGGGCAAAGTCCAAAAAAATCTTTTGCGTGAGCAGTACAAAAAATCATAAAATACGAAAAATATGTTTTTAATAGTATTTGTGTGATTTTGAGTAAAGCTCTGTAGGCTGGCGTATCATCCGACCTGGCTTCAGATGAACCCCCAAGGGAGCGCCGGTATGGATGTTTTTCAAACCACGACGCAAGGCGGAATTCCTGACCCCTCTGGTCTGAATGCCTTGGCCGCCTTTAAGCCCACATGGGTGCTCGCTTTCGGGCCTGAGCCGCTTTTGCGCCAGGCCCACGCCGCCTTGCTCCAGGCGGTGCCGGGTGCTGTGGTGATGGGTTGCAGTACCGCTGGCGAAATCTCTTCGGGCGGGGTGGGCGACGATTCCTTGACACTCTCCGCCGTGCGCTGGGCGAATGTGCGCACCCTGCAGTCAACCACCGAACTTCGCGACATGGACGACTCGTTGGATGCAGGCATCCGCCTGGCAGGCGGCCTTCCGCGCGCCGGGCTGCGGGCGGTGGTGGTGCTGGCCCAAGGCGTCAAGATGAATGGCACCGCGCTGATCGAGGGCATGACACGGGTGCTGGGCGACCAAGTGCCGCTGGTGGGGGGCATGGCCGGCGACGGCGGGGCGTTTCAGCAAACGGTGGTCATGGACAACCAAGGCGTGAGCGACAACCGGCTGGTCTGTGCCGGCCTTTACGGCGACGGTTTGTCGGTCTCGCATGGAGTCTTTGGTGGTTGGAGTGCCTTTGGCCCCACCAGGCGCGTCACCCGCGCTGACCGCAATGTGCTGTATTCGCTGGATGATGAGCCGGCCTTGAGCACCTACAAACGGTATTTGGGCGAATACGCCAAAGACCTGCCAGCTTCCGGCCTCTTATTTCCTTTTTCTGTGGTGGCTGCGGATCAGGCGGCGGACGGCTTGTTGCGCACCATTTTGAGTGTGGATGAATCGGCTGGCAGTATCACCTTGGCGGGCGAGGTCGAGGAGGGGAGTTACGTGCGCATGATGCAGGCAGGCACGGACGCGCTCGTTCAAGGGGCAGAGCAGGCGGCGCAAAGTCTGGCGGTGGCCCAAGGCCCCGGGCTCGCGTTGATGGTGAGCTGCGTCGGTCGCAAAGTCGTGATGGGTGGTCGGGTCGAGGAAGAGATCGAGGCGGTAGCCTCGGTTCTGGGTGATGAGGCCACACTGGCCGGCTTTTATTCGTATGGCGAAATCAGCCCGGCGCACAATGGGGCAGCCTGTTTGTTGCACAACCAAACCATGACGATCACCTATTTCTCGGAAGCGGCATGACTGAGGCCTCTCGCCCCCTGCAACACAAATTATTGGCGCGCCAGGTCAAGCGACACTTCGGGTTGGACGGAGATGCTTGGCTCGCTGTCCAGCAGGAGCTCGAGGCGCTGGCGGGCGCAGGGGGCGTGTCCCCCGCGGTTGCGAAGGTTCTGAGTGGCTTGGGGCCCCTGATGAGCCGGGTGGAGGACGCCTACCGCCAAAACGACCGGGACTTGGCCCTTAAGGCCCTGAGCCTGGAGCTCAGCTCCCAAGACCTGACAGCCAGCAACACCCGCTTGCGCAACGAGCTGGAAAGCCGCACCCGAGCGATGGACTCCTTGCGGGCCACCGCCACCGAGCTGATGCTCCAGTTGGATCCGCATCACCCGCCCCTGAAGGGCGACTCACTCGAAGATTTGTCCGAGCTGATGGGGACACTGGTGCGCCAAAAGGAGGAGAGCCAAAAAGACCTCCAGTTCGCACTCACCGATCTGGCTAACCAGAAATTCGCACTCGACCAACACGCCATCGTCAGCACTACGAATGCGGCGGGCGACATTTTGTATGCCAACGACCGCTTCTGCCAGATCAGCGGTTACACCCGGGCGGAGTTGATCGGTCAGAACCACCGCATGATCAACTCCGGGACGCAAGACCAGGTGTATTTCACCAACTTGTGGGGTGTCATTTCCGCTGGACGGGTCTGGCGGGGCGAGATTTGCAACCGCGCCAAAGACGGGCATTTGTACTGGGTCGATGCGACGATTGTTCCCCTCAAAGACGAGTCCGGTACCCCGACCATGTATATCGCGATCCGCACCGATATTTCGGCGCGCAAACGCATGGAAGTGAATATCAAGGCCGCCGAAGCCCGGCTGCGCCACATCACCAACACCTTGCCCGGTGTGGTGTTCCGTGTGCACGTGAACGACAAGGGCATGCACTACACCTTTGTAAATGACAAGGTGATGGAGGTGCGTGGCTTCAGCGTGGATGAACTGCTGGCGGACCCTCATGTGGCGACGCGCCAGGTGTTGGCCGAGGATTGGCCCGCGGTGCGCGATGGCATTCACCAAGCGGCCCAGGAGCGGCAGCCGTGGCAGGGCGAATACCGCATTTGCATGCCGGACAAGTCGATACGCTGGATACGCACAGAAATCAGCCCGGAACCCGATGACGACCCCAACGGCGACCGCGTATTCACCGGCATCTGGCAGGACGTGACGCGTGCGAAAGAGGCCGATGAGCGGCTCAAAGAGGTGACCCGGCAAATCCCGGTAGCGGTGTTTCAGTACTACGTCACCAAGGGTGGTTTGTTCCGGATTCCGTTCATCAGCCAGGCGGCGGAGAGCATGACGGGCGTTCGCCCCGAGACCATGGCGGAGGACTCCAACATCTTCTTGCAGTCAGTGCATCCGGATGACCGGGACGAGGTAGCCCAGTCGCTGATTGCGGCGTCCCGCTCCGGCGCACCCTGGGGCATGGACTTCCGCATGATGAACATCGAGACCATGGAGATCACCTGGGTGCGCGGGGAGTCGCAGCCCCAGTACAAGCCCAATGGCCATATCGTCTGGAACGGCTTTTTGACCGATATCACCCAGGCCCGTCACATCTCGCAGGAGCTGCAAAAAGCCAAGGATGCTGCCGAGGCGGCCAACCGCGCAAAATCGGACTTTCTGGCCAACATGAGCCACGAAATACGCACCCCGATGAACGGGGTGATCGGCATGACGGAACTGCTGCTCGACACCACGCTGGACGCCGAGCAACAGGAGTACCTGAATATCGTGAAATCCTCGTCTGAGGCCTTGCTCCGGGTGATCAACGATATTCTGGATTTCTCCAAAATCGAAGCGGGCAAGATGGACATTGAGGCCATCCCGTTCAACCTCGAGCGCACCATCGCCGACACCCTGAAAGCGGTCGCATTGCGCGCCCACGACAAGGGCTTGGAGGTTGTGTGGGATGTGGCCCCCGATGTTCCGAGGGCCTTGGTCGGAGACCCGGGCCGCTTGCGGCAGGTGCTGGTTAATATTCTCGGGAATGCCATCAAGTTCACGGCCAAAGGCGAGGTTGTGCTGCGGGTGCGTCAGTCGAAAACGCCGGAAGGCCAGCCTTTGCTCCATCTGGCGGTGAGCGACACCGGTATCGGTATTCCGGCTCACAAGCTGAGTAGCGTGTTTGATGCGTTTTCGCAGGAAGACAGCTCCACTACCCGCAAATACGGCGGTACCGGCCTCGGGCTCACCATCTGCGCCCGCTTGGTGGAGGGTATGGGCGGTGCGATCTGGGTGGAAAGCACGCCGGGCGTAGGCAGTACCTTTCATTTCACCGTGGCGCTGCTCCCTGACTTGGCCGCGCCCCTTGAGCCGACCGCCGCGATACGTTTGGATGGCCTGCACCTGCTGGTGGTCGACGACAACCAGGTCAACCGTGAAGTCTTGTGCGGTCTATTGGCCTCGTTTGGCGCCCGCACTTCCCAGGCCGAATCGGGCAGTGCCGCTCTTGCGTGGTTGCAGGCCCAGGACGCTCCAACTGGCACCGCCGCATGCGACTTGATTTTGCTCGATGCCCAGATGCCGGAATTGGATGGTTTTGCGACGGCTGCGCGCATCAGAGCGCTGGCGCATTGCCAGGAGCTGCCCATGGTGCTGCTGTCCTCAGCGGGGCTGAAGGGCGATGGCCAGCGTTCGCGCGAAGCGGGTATTGCGGGGTATCTCTCCAAGCCGATTGCCCGTGATGACTTGCTGCAACTGCTATCAGATGTGTTGAAGCTGCACAAGGTACGGCCGGAAGTGCTAGTTACGCGCCACTCGATCCGCGACACCCATCCGATGCTGGACATTTTGCTGGTCGAGGACCATGCCATTAACCAAAAACTGGCGGTGACCTTGCTGGAGCGCTGGGGACACCGGGTCGATGTTGCCGACAACGGCCAGATTGCCTTGCAGATGTTGCCCCAGCGTCACTACGACCTGGTGTTGATGGACATGATGATGCCGGTCATGGACGGCCTCGAGGCCACTCGGCGCATCCGTGCGGGTAAGAGCGGACGGCGGATTCCCATCATCGCCATGACCGCGAACGCCATGGAGTCTGATCGTAATTTATGCCTTGCAGCGGGTATGGATGACTACGTCTCCAAGCCGATACGCTCTGAAGAGCTCCAGCAAAAGATCACCGAGTTGACGTTTTTGGCCTCGGCGAAAACTGATCCCGCGCCTCTGCGCCCTGAGACTGAGGTGACCGTGTTGGCGCCACAAGCTACCCGTTTCGACTATGCCGCTGCGCTGACACAGGCTGACCAGGAGATGGTGGATATCGTGGCCGATGTGTTTTGCGAGCAGTGGGAGCAAGACAAGGCCCGTCTGGAGGCCGACCTTGCCGCGGATGATTTCCACGGCATGTTGCACGCGGCCCATGCCCTGAAGGCGACTTTGTCCTTGTTTGAAGCGCAACCGGCCAGTGCGCTGGCCCAGCGTCTGGAGAGCATGGCCGCTTTCCGGGATGCCGCAGCTGTCGCGGCGCTGATTCCCTCCCTGGTGCGCGAAGTCGAGTCTCTGGTGCAAGCGCTGCGCCAGCGTGCCGGCAGCTACGGACAGAACATTTAAGGCCATACTGTGACCATGCAGGACGTACTCATCATCGACGACACGGAAATCAACCTGATTCTTTTCAGTGCGTTGATCAAAAAGCTGGACAACTGCCGCAGCCACAACTTCGAGAGCCCCCTGCAGGCACTGGATTGGGCAGCAACCAAGCAGCCTGATCTGGTGATCGTGGATTACATGATGCCGGGCATGGACGGTTTGGAGTTCATCCAGCGCTTCCGGGCGCTGGAGGGCTGCGAAGAAGTGCCTATCCTCATGATTACCGCCAATGATCAAAAGCAAGTGCGGTATCGCGCCCTGGACTCCGGCGCCAACGACTTTTTGGCCAAGCCAGTCGACAAGGTGGAGTTTCTGGCGCGCGCCAAAAATATGCTGAGTTTGAGCGCTGCGCGCCGCAAGCTCGCTGATCGCGCGGAGTGGCTGGACTCTGAGGTCAAAAAGGCCACCGAAGTGATTGTGCAGCGCGAGCAGGAGACCGTATTCAGGCTGTGCAAGGCCGCTGAATATCGCGACCCCGAGACGGGGGCACACATTCTGCGAATGGCGCACTACTCCCGCTTGATTGCGAAACACCTGGGGTTGCCGGAGGCGGATCAGGATTTGATTTTGCAGGCCGCACCGATGCATGACATTGGCAAGGTGGGCATTACCGACAATATTCTGCTCAAGCCCGGGCGACTGACGGGCCCCGAGTTCGAGATCATGAAGCAGCACGCCGAATTCGGATACGAGTTGCTACACGGCAGTACCTCCAAAGTGCTGCAGGCAGGTGCTGAAATTGCACGCGGCCACCACGAAAAATTCGACGGGAGCGGTTACCCCCAAGGCAAGAAAGGCGAGGAGATACCGCTGTTCAGCCGCATCGTGGCGGTTGCTGACGTTTTTGATGCCTTGACCTCCGAGCGCCCTTACAAAAAAGCGTGGACGCTGGAGCAAGCTGTTGACTTTTTGAATACCGGGGCGGGTACCCATTTCGATCCGGCGTGTGTTCAGGCCTTCTTGAATGGATTTGATGAAGTCCTCGAGATCCGGGACCGCTACCAAGAAGAGGAAGAGGCAGCTGGCCCGCAGCTGTAGATATACATTTGATAGCTATTCGCCCAATGATTCATTGGGCTACAGCCTCTTTTTATCTAAAAATTACTTCAGGACCAGCACCGGCACGGTGGCGTGGGTCAGCACATGCTGGGTCTCGCTTCCCAAGAGCAGTCGCTTGATGCCCTTGCGCCCGTGAGAGGCCATCACCACCAAGTCGCAGCCTTGTTTTTTGATGGTGCTGAGAATCGCGTCTGACACCACATCCGAGCGCACCACGACCGCCTTAGTTTTGATGCCGGCATCCTCGGCCGTTTTTTTGACGGCGTTCACCACCTTCTGAGCGGCATCGCCCCAGGTTTTTTCGACCTGTTTCACATCTTCGCCCACCAAGGCCATCCCGCCTTCAAAGTAGGACTGGGGGTAGCGCTGCACGACTTTGAGTGCGACCAGCTCCGCGCCGGTGAGTCCGGCCAGTTTGATCGCTGTAGCTATCGCCTTTTGGGAGAGTTTGCTGCCGTCGGTGGTGACCAGAATGCGTTGGTACATAGAGTTGCTCCTTTAGGTTCGTAGGCCTTCAGATTACGCCGCCCATTGCGGTCTGTCTTGATGTGTATCAAGGTTTATTGCGGACAGGGATCGCAGAATTCCGGCCATGCCTTCCACGCCTATTCCATTGCCTGTCGCACCCCCTTGGGAGGCGGATACCCTGAGCGTGGTGGACCATGCAGCCGAATGGAGTGCCTTCAGCCGCGAGGACCCTGCAGCGCCCGGTCACTGGGAATCCAACCTGGTGATAGAGGGCATGCACTGCGCAGCATGTGCCTTGACCATTGAAGATGCCTTGCTCAAGGTGCCGGGCGTGGAGTCGGCGCGAGTGAGCGCTGCCAACCGCCGCGCACGCGTGCGCTGGGCGCAGGACAGGGTAGTGCCCTCCCAGTGGATGCAGGCCCTTCAGAGTGCGGGCTACCGCGCCGTCCCGGCCAACGATGTGTTTGCTGCCGAGCGCCGCAAGGCGGAGTCCCGCAAGGCCTTGTGGCAATGGCTGGTAGCCGGCCTTTGCATGATGCAAGTGATGATGTACGCGTGGCCGGCCTACCAAGCCCGCCCGGGGGATCTTGCGCTGGAGTACGAGCAGCTGTTGCGCTGGGCCTCTTGGGTTTTGTCTTTGCCGGTGGTGCTGTTTTCGTGCGGGCCCTTCTTTCGCAAGGCCTGGTCGGATGTACGCCACCTGCGGGTCAGCATGGACCTGCCGGTAGCACTCGGCATGCTGATCACTTTCGCAGCCAGCACCGCGGGGACCTTTGATCCTGCAGGCATGTTCGGCCGGGAGGTGTATTTCGACTCGCTGACCATGTTTGTGTTCTTTCTTCTGACCGGGCGTTGGCTGGAAGCCCGCTTGCGCGACCGCACCGCAGGAGCGCTGGATGCGCTGATGAACCGCATGCCTGACAGTGTGTTGCGGCAAACCCCGGACGGCGGCTGGGAGCGGGTGGCGGTGCGCCGTCTGCTGGTGGGTGACCTGATGCAGATCCGGGCCGGAGAGGCCTTTGCCGCAGATGGGGTGATCGTGCAGGGCCGCACCTGTGTGGATGAGTCGTTGCTGACGGGGGAATCCGAAGCCCTAGCCCGGAGCGAGGGCCAGTCGGTGATTGCGGGCAGTCACAACCTCGAGGGCACGGTACAGGTGCGTGTGGTCGCATTGGGCGAGGCCACTCGCTTTGCCCAGATTCTGGCCTTGATGGAGGGCGCCTCGCTTTCCAAGCCGGGTGCCGCATTGCTGGTCGATCGTTGGGCCAGCCCTTTCTTGGTCGGCGTGCTGCTGGCGGCTGGGGCTGCAGCGTTGTGGTGGTGGCCGCAGAATCCGGCCCATGCGGTCATGGTGGCGGTGTCGGTGTTGATCGTGACCTGCCCGTGCGCTTTGTCCCTCGCCACCCCGGCGGCCATGCTGGCCGCCGCAGGCAACCTCGCGCGGCAGGGTTTGCTGGTGCGCAGTCTGCCGTCGCTCGAGAGCTTGGCTGCTGTTGATACGGTAGTGTTTGACAAAACTGGCACCCTTACGCGTGATGCCATGACATGTAAGGCGGTACACACCCGCCCCGGCGTGTCGCACGAAGCCGCGTTGGCCTGCGCAGCCGGGCTGGCAGCGCATTCGCTGCATCCACTTTCCGGGGCGATTGGACAGCTCGCTGTGCAAGAAGGGGTGACACCGGTGGCGGTTCAGGCGCCTCAGGAAATAGCCGGGCAGGGCGTGCAAGCCCATGCGCTGCCGCTCGCGGGATCGGCAGAAGGCGCCGCCGGCATCTCTGAAGGCCGTATGCGCCTGGGGTCGGCCACTTTCTGCGGTGCCGCAGCGGACGCGCCCGACGCCACTGCCCCAACCGGACCTGTGGTCCACCTGCAGGATGCACAGGGCTGGTTGGCCAGTTTCTACTGGCAAGAAGAGTTGCGCAGTGATGCCCTCGGTGTCATTGCTGCCTTGCAAGCGCAGGGGGTGGAGGTGCATTTGCTCTCGGGCGACCGCGCTGCCGCTGCACAAGCCATGGGGCAACGTCTTGGAATCACGCACGTGGCAGGCGGCTGCTCGCCGGCGGACAAGTTGGACTATGTGCACCAGTTGCAAGGCTGCGGCCATGTGGTGGCCATGGTCGGCGATGGACTGAATGACGGCCCGGTGTTGGCGGGGGCGCATGTGTCTTTTGCATTCGGGCGGGCGGTGTCGATCACGCAGTCCCGTGCTGATTTTGTGGCACTCGGAGATCAGTTGCACAACGTGTACACCGCGCTGATGCTGGCCCGCAAAACACTCCGGGTGGTGCGGCAAAACCTGTGGTGGGCACTTGCCTACAACGTGGCGTGCATACCGTTGGCGATCGCCGGCTATTTGCCTGCATGGCTGGCCGGTCTGGGCATGGCCGCCAGCTCTTTGTTGGTGGTGCTCAACGCCTTGCGCTTGTCATCCGGCAGCAGCCTGCAGACCTCGGGCAGCGGTGTGCTACCTGCGGTCAATTTTTCAACCCGGGGGGCGTGATGGACATCCTGTATTTGTTGGTGCCGCTGTCGGTGGTGCTGGTGTTTTTCATTTTGGCCGGTCTCTGGTGGGCCATAGACCGGGGGCAGTTTGAAGACATCGAGTCTGAAGGGGAGCGCATTTTGCGCGAACCCTGAAAAAGGTTCCCCGCTTTTTCTCCGCCGGTTGATGTGGGTCAACTCGCTGAAGTAAAGCCCGACAGACACTCGCTGTGAAGCAATCCAAGAAGAGGTAAATATGGCATTTCCAAATCAGCAGGCGACGGCGTACAACGATACCGTTGTGCGCCAGTTCGCCATCATGACGGTGGTCTGGGGAGTGGTCGGCATGTTGGTGGGCGTGATCATTGCCGCCCAACTCGCCTGGCCCGAACTCAACTTCGGTATCCCCTGGCTCAGCTACGGGCGGCTGCGCCCCCTGCACACTAATGCGGTGATTTTTGCGTTCGGCGGCTGCGGCTTGTTCGCCTCGGCCTACTACGTCGTTCAGCGCACCTGTCACGTGCGCATCTTCAGCGACAAGCTGGCAGCATTCACCTTCTGGGGCTGGCAGTTGGTCATTCTGGCGGCTGCGCTTTCATTGCCCATGGGGTACACCTCCGGCAAGGAATACGCCGAACTGGAGTGGCCGATTGACATCCTGATTACCCTGGTCTGGGTGTCGTTTGCCGTGGTGTTTTTCGGCACCGTGGGTACCCGCAAGGTCAAGCACATTTATGTGGCCAACTGGTTCTTTGGCGCTTTCATCATTGCGGTGGCCATCCTGCACTTGGTCAACAGTGCTGCGATTCCTGCAGGCTTGATGAAGAGCTACTCGGCTTACGCCGGTGTGCAAGATGCGATGGTGCAATGGTGGTACGGCCACAACGCGGTGGGCTTCTTTTTGACGGCCGGCTTCCTGGGCATGATGTATTACTTCATCCCCAAGCAGGCGGAGCGGCCTGTGTACAGCTACCGCTTGTCGATCGTCCACTTCTGGGCGCTGATCTTCACTTACATGTGGGCGGGCCCACACCACCTGCACTACACGGCGCTGCCTGACTGGACGCAGTCAGTGGGCATGGTGTTCTCGCTGATTCTCTTGGCACCCAGCTGGGGCGGCATGATCAA
>DGQR01000220.1:9170-16950 GCA_002390825.1 Rhodoferax sp. UBA4409 | reverse complement strand
ACCTGTCCATCCTGGGTGCCATGCAAGTGTCCGAGAAAGGCGATCTGGCCAACTGGATGATCCCCGGCAAGATGGTCAAGGGTATGGGCGGCGCGATGGACTTGGTGGCTGGCGTGAAACGCGTGATCGTGCTCATGGAACATGTGGCCAAGAAGAAAGACGGCACCGAAGACCTGAAGATCCTGCCCAGCTGCACCTTGCCATTGACCGGCGTGGGCGTAGTGGACCGCATCATCACCGACCTGGCGGTGATGGACGTCACCCCTGAAGGCCTGAAGCTGGTGGAGTTGGCGCCGGGTGTCACCCGTGAGGCAGTGCAGGCAAAAACCGGCGTCACCCTGCTCTAAGGCGGGAGGGCCTGCGGGTAAGATGGCGCGCACCATTTCACCCTAGGGAAACTATGTCCAGAGCGCTCAAGTTGATGATGTTCATTTACGCCGTGGTCTTTGCTGCGACCGGGGTATTGATTGTGTTCGTGATGAATGCCGACGAGGGCTCCCAGCCTTGGGTGCTGATGCTGGCGCGCAACCACGCCATTGTGTACGCATGGCACTTGGGCTGCTGGATGGTGCTGGGCATGTTTACCAATTACTACTGGGACCTCTTCAACCTCGGAAAGGGGCTGGAGTCCATGCAGGCCTTGCGCATTGGCTTGCCCCTGCTGGTGTCGCCGTTTGTGTTTATGCCGGTGTACAACCTGTGGCTGGCTTCCAGCTCACAGAGCTATATGCTGTTTGCGGTGATCGCGATCCAGAGCGGTTTCTTTTGGCAGGCTTTGCTGACCAAAGTGGCGCCCCTGGACCGGGCTGCGTCTATTCCCTGGTCGGTGAATAACGGTGTGAATCGCAGTGCACGTGCCACCAACCCGCAAGGGCCGGAGCTGAGCTGATCAGAGTGCTGCATAAAAAACGGGGCCAAGGCCCCGTTTTTTTCGTCTGCACATTGCGCGTGATCAGTGTGCGCCGGCCGCTGCTTCCGAGGCGCCTGAGCCCCCCTTGGCCGGGCGCGAGAGCCACACCAGCGGAATTAACAGCACAAAGATGACGGCAGAGGCGTAGAACACATCATTGGCTGCCAAGGTGGCGGCTTGCTGGTCGATCATGCGGTTGATCTGGCTCAGGGCCTGCTCGTTGCTCAGGCCGGATGCGTTCAATCCCGCCAGGGCGCTGTTGGAGGCCGTGCTGCCACGGTTGATCATCTCGGTGAGCTGGGCGTGGTGCAGGGTGGTGCGGTCTTGCCACACCGTGACGGAGATAGAGGTGCCAAAGGAGCCGAACAGGACCCGGCAGAAGCTGCTCAGGCCCGAGGCGGACGCAATCTTGTCGCCCGGCAAACCGCCCAGAATGATGCTAGTCAGCGGGATAAAAAACAGCGCGAGCGCAATACCCTGAATCAGCGTCGGAATCATCATGGTGTTGAAGTCCGAGAGCGTGCTGAAGTGCGAACGCATCCAGAGCACCAGCGCAAACACCAGGAAGGCCAGCGTCGCCAAGCGGCGCGTGTCGAACTTGGTGATGTTTTTGCCGATGATGGGCGACAGGATGATCGCAAACAAGCCCACCGGTGCCATCAACATGCCGGCCTGGGTGGCGGTGTAGCCCATGAAACTTTGCAGCCACAGCGGCAGCAGCACGATGTTGCCCATGAACAGGCCATAGGCAATCGACATGGCGATGGTGCCGGTCAAGAAATTGCGGACCTTGAAGAGCTTCAAGTCGACCACCGGGTGGTCATCGGTCAGCTCCCACACGATCAAAAACGCGAAGGCCACCACCGAGAGCACGGTCAGCGCAATGATCTCGTTGGAGTGGAACCAGTCGAGCTCCTTGCCCAGGTCCAACATCATTTGAATCGCGGTTACTGCAATCACCAGCAAGGCCAGGCCCACGGTGTCGATGGGCAGCTTGCGCGTTTGCGTTTCGCGCTTGTGGAAGATGCTCCAGGTGATGAACCCCGCCACGATGCCGATCGGCACGTTGATGAAGAAGATCCATCCCCAGTGCGCGTTGTCAGTGATCCAGCCGCCCAGCAGCGGGCCCATCACGGGCGCGACCAGCGTCGTCATGGCCCAGAGCGCCATTGCCAAGCCCGCAAGGGCCGGTGGATAGCTGGAGAGCAACAGCGTTTGCGCCAGCGGCATCATGGGGCCAGCCACAAAGCCTTGCAGAGCGCGGGCACCAATCAGGAAGGGCATGTTGGGAGCGATGCCGCACAACCAGCTGGAGAGCACAAACAACAACACGCTGGTAATAAACAGCCGCACTTGGCCGAAGCGCTGGGACAACCAGCCGGTCAGTGGCAAAGCAATCGCGTTGGCCACGCCAAAGCTGGTAATGACCCAAGTGCCTTGGCTGGAGCTGACCCCGAGGTCACCGGCGATGGCCGGCAAAGACACGTTGGCAATGGACGAATCCAGCACGTTCATGAACGTGGCGGCCGACAGCGCAATCGTGCCCCACAGGCGCGCCGACCCTTCCAAGGGTGGTGGCGCAGAGTAAGCGGCGGGTGAGCTCATGGATGGCTCACACGCCTTGGCCGGCCTTGGCGGCGGCATGGACGTTGGTCTTGGCGCCACGGCCGAGGTTGGCGGCAATCACTTTGCGCACTTCGTCGTTGGCTTGCTGGTCCAGCACGGTGTACACATCGGTTTGGGTCACCGAGGCGGCGCGGGGGGCATCGGCCAAGGACTTGCCGCTCTGGTCGGTCACGTCCACCGTGGCTTCCATCGAGAGGCCTACGCGCAGCGGGTTCTGGGCCAGTTGCTCGGCATCCAGCGCCACCCGCACCGGCACGCGCTGCACCACCTTGATCCAGTTGCCGGTGGCGTTTTGTGCCGGCAGCAGCGAAAAGGCCGCACCCGTTCCGGCACCCAAGCCGGCGACCGTGCCTTTGTATTCCATCTTCTTGCCGTACAGGTCGGCGGTGAGTTTGACTGGCTGGCCGATGCGGATATTGCGCAGCTGCACTTCCTTGAAGTTTGCATCCACCCACAACTGATTCAGCGGGATGATGGCCATCAAAGGGGCACCAGCGGCGACGCGCTGGCCCAGCTGTACCGTGCGCTTGGCTACATAGCCGTCCACCGGGGCAGGCAGCTCGGCGCGGTGCAGGGCGAGGAATGCCTCGCGCACTTTGGCGGAAGCAGCCACCACGCTGGGGTGGCTTTCTACATTGGTGCCTTCGGTCAGGGTCTGGTTGCTGGAGAGCTGCTCACGCGCAGCGGCCACGCCAGCTTGGGCGGCGGACAGGGCGTTCTGGGCGGTGGTGAGCTGCGATTTGGCGTGGTTGAGTTCTTCTTTAGACACCGCGCCGTTGCCGGCCAGTGCCTGGCGGCGGTTCAGGTCGTCGGTGGCGCGGGCGATGTCGGTTTGCGCGCGGGCAATGTCGGACTCACGCAGCGTCACCTGGGCGGACAAGGTGCCGTTATTGGCATACAGCGTGCGCACCTGGCGCACCGCTTGGGCTAGGTTGGCCTCGGCTTGGTCGAGCGCGACTTTGGCATCGGCCGGGTCCAGCTTCACCAGCGCCTGGCCGGCTTTCACGAAGTCGGTGTCGTCCGCCATGATGGCCGTGACAGTGCCGCCCACCTGGGGGGTGATTTGGATCACGTTGCCTTGCACATAGGCGTTGTCGGTTTCTTCGGAGTGACGCGCACCAAAGTAGCCGAAGCCGCCATAGGCCAGGCCCAGCAGCACCACGATGCTGAGGACGGTCAGGGCTTTTTTGCGTGCAGGGTTGCCGGCGGGAGTGGCGGCTGGGGCGACGGTGGGGGTGGAAGAAGTGCTCATGGTGTTTCTTTCAATCAGGTTCGGTGCGTGTTGGGTGGGGCGGTAGTGAGTGCTTAGCGCGTCACTACGTCACTCGTCCGTGTGGTGGAGGTGGTGGCTGCGGAGCTGTCGGTGTCGGTAAAGCCGCCCCCCAGTGCGCGGATCAGCTGGACCTGGGTGTCCACGCTGCGGGCCGCCAGGTCCACGGCCAGTTTGCGCTGGGCCAGCACCGCGGTTTCGGCGTTGAGCACGTTCAGGTAGTTGCCCAAGCCCGCTTCGTACCGTTGCACGGCAATGGCGTAGGCGGCCTCGGCAGATCGCTGGGCGGCTTGTTGCTCGGCTTGCTGGCGCTCAATGGCTTTGGTGGAGGTGAGCTGGTCGGCCACATCGTGCACTGCGTCGACGACTGCGGCGTTATAGGTCTCAATGGCGGCGTCGAGGTCGGCTGCTTTGCCCTTGAGATTGGCGCGCAGGCGGCCGCCCTCAAACAGGGGCAGGCGTATCGCTGGGCCCACACCCCATTGGGCGCTGCTGTTTTGCACCAGCTTGTCAAAACCGATGCTCGAGAAGCCGGCAAACGCGGTCAGGTTGATGTTGGGGTAGAACAGGGTTTTGGCGTTGTCCATATCGCGGGTGGCAGCCTCTACCCGCCAGCGGGCGGCGACCACATCGGCGCGCCGGCCCAGCAGGTCCATAGGCACCGATTGCACTTTGGTTTGTGCGGATGCTATTGAATTGATAGCTGCTGGTGCATGTTTTATGAGCGCTATAGGCGTATTTTGTTGCCCAGTCAAGGCGGCGAGGGCATTGACAAGCAGGGCTTCCTGCTCTTTAAGAGCTTCAATCTGGAAGCGGGCATCAGGCAGTCCGCTCTCGCTTTGCTGGAGTTCGAGCTGGGTGTCTAGGCCGGCTTGCAAGCGGTCGCGCACCAGCTGGCGGGTTTGCTCGCGCTGGGCCAGGGTGCGCTGGGCCACTTCGAGTTGACCTTGCACCCGCATCCACTGGAAGTAGCTGCGTGCGACATTGCTGGCCAGTAGCATGCGGGCGGCTTGGGCGTCCGCTTGGGCGGCGCGGCTTTGGCCGATGGCGGCATCCAGCGCAGCACGGTTTTTGCCGAACAGGTCCAGCTCCCAACTGCCGCTCATCTGCAGGGTGGCAATTTCGCGCTCGCTGCCAGCAATCGGTGCGGGCACCAAGCCGTTGCGGGTGTAGAGCTGGTGGGTGGCATCCAGCCCGGCGTTCAATTGCGGAGCGCTGGCGGCGTTGGCGTTGTCGATTCCTGCTTGCACGCGCTGCACACGGGCCTGGGCTACGCGCAGGTTGGGGTTGTTGGCCAAGGCTTGGGCGACCAGCTGGTTGAGCTGCTCGTCGCCATAGGCTTTCCACCACTGGCTGTCCAGCGCGATGCTGTCCGCTGGAATGGCTTGGGTAGACAAACCGGCATGCTGCGCGGCTACCGACTTGGCTTGAGAAATGATGCCCGAGAAGTTGGCACACGCGCTCAAAGACGCAAGGGCCACCGCGCTGAGCGCAAACCGGCTCCAGCGCACTACGGAGGATGTGGGGGAGATGGTGTCTTGCATGGGGTGCTTAGCGGTCGGTAGAGGGGGCGCTCATTGCAGCGCTGTTGGCTGCCTTGATGCGTTGGGCGTTGTCCAGAATGCGGCGCAGGTAGCCCTTGAGGTTCTCGAACTCTTCCGCGCTGAAACCGTCGAGGTGGGTGTTTTGCACTTGGCACAGCACCTGCGGAATGTCGGCGGCGGCTTGTGTGCCGGCAGGGGTGAGCTGGATGTTGACGACCCGGCGGTCTTGCTCGGAGCGCACCCGCTGAACCAGGCCTTTGGCCTCCATGCGGTCGAGCAGGCGGGTGGTGGCGCCGTTGTCGAGTTCGCAGGCGCGGGCCAGTTCGGCCACTGTTGAGGCCTGCTTGTTGTAAAGCTTGAAGAGCGGAATCCACTGCGCATTGGTCAGGTCGGTGTGGGCGAGCTGGTGCTCGACCGACTGGGCCACGTGCGAAAGGATGCTGCGCATCAGGTAACCGATGCTGTCTTCCGGCCGATAGCTTTCGGGGCTGTAAAACGAAGGGGCGATGTGGTGCATGGCCCGAATATTATTTGCCTAAGCAAATATTGTCAAGGCTGATATTGCATAGGCTTTGTTTGCTTGATCAATTGAATGCGGGTGTGTTCTCCACATCAGTCGAGGGCGAATGCGGTAGAAAAGGTTGTTAAATTACCGTTTCTAACAAAGGGAGGTTTATGCGTTTCATCGGTTTTTTCTCGGCTCTGACTATTACGCTGGGTTGCACTAGTGCCCTAGCAGGTGATCTTTTCGACAAGGACGGCAAACCTGTCGATATCAAAAGAGGAAGTGAAATTGCCGCGCGAACTACCGTGGGTGGGTACCCGATTTACAACGATGCGGAAGCTTGGCAGTTGATGGATATCAGGAGCGAGATGTCTGGTGCTCTGAATGGGGCGGAGCCGGTGAATCGGGGTGCGGTCTCCATGTGGCAAGTCAATGAAGGCGGTGCCACTGCAGCCCAGATGACATTGGTGACCAATCTGTCCACAGTGGGGGTGGATCAATACATGGTGGGGGAACCCTGCGCCGGGTCACATTTCCTGACAATGAAAAAGAATATGGGCTACAGCGACAACTGTTTGACAGTGGATGTGGATGGCAGAGGAGCCTTCACCTACTTTGCTGTTCGTGTGACGCAAACCCGAAGCGCTGGCCGAACCTATTTCGTGCATTTGGCCTTGGGAGCAGATTCGCTTGGTTTCCCGGGCACAAGGCGGACTGACTGGAGTGATGAAGCCGTTCAGGCTGATCCGCGCAAAAAAACTTTGTTGGAAAATTTCAAGGCATGGGCAACCTTGTTGCGCAATGGAACGGAGAAGGCCATCGAATTTAGCAAGCCTGCCGATGCTTTTGCGGGGGTGCCTTCCTACAAAACGTTAGCAGTTCCTCAGTAAAGCAAAAAAGCACCGGTGCTACCGGTGCTTTTTTATGCTGCTATCGCTCTGGCCTATTTGAGGATGTCGCCCAGGCAGAGGTACTTGACCTCGATGTAGTCGTCCATGCCGAAGTGCGAGCCTTCGCGGCCCAGACCGGATTGTTTAACGCCGCCGAAAGGCACGTGCTCGGTGGCCAGAATGCCCACGTTCACGCCCACCATGCCGTACTCCAGCGCTTCGCCCACGCGGTAGATGCGGCCGATATCGCGGCTGTAGAAGTAGCTGGCCAGGCCGAATTCGGTGTTGTTGGCTGCGTCAATCGCTTCTTGCTCGGTGGTGAACTTGAACACCGGGGCAAAGGGGCCGAAGGTTTCTTCGCGGGCGCAAAGCATGTCAGCAGTAGCGCCGGACACCACGGTGGGTTCGAAAAACTGGCCTTGCAAGGCGTTACCGCCGGTTTCCACTTTGCCGCCTTTGGCCACGGCGTCTGCCACGTGGCGTTTGACCTTCTCGATAGCTGCGTCTTCGATCAGCGGGCCTTGCACCACGCCATCTTCAAAGCCGTTGCCGACCTTCATCGCCTTTACTTTGGCGCTGAACTTGGCCACGAACTGGTCGTACACACCGGCTTGCACATAGAAGCGGTTGGCGCACACGCAGGTTTGGCCGGCGTTGCGGTACTTGCTGGCCAAGGCGCCTTCGACCGCAGAGTCCACATCGGCGTCGTCAAACACGATAAAGGGCGCATTCCCACCCAATTCCAGCGACAACTTTTTGACCGTAGGCGCGCTTTGCGCCATCAGGATGCGGCCCACTTCGGTGGACCCGGTGAAGCTCAGGTGGCGCACCACATCGCTGGCGCAAATGACCTTGCCCACGGCAATGGACTGATCGCTGTCGGCGGTGATCATGTTGAGCACACCGGCCGGAATGCCGGCGCGGATGGCCAGCTCGGCGGCAGCCAGCGCCGTCAGAGGCGTCAGCTCAGCGGGCTTGATGATGACCGGGCAACCGGCTGCCAAGGCGGGCGCCACCTTGCGGGTGATCATGGCC
>DGQR01000220.1:0-8944 GCA_002390825.1 Rhodoferax sp. UBA4409 | reverse complement strand
GCCGTTGACGCGCTTGGCCTCTTCGGCGAACCACTCCACAAAGCTGGCGCCATAGGCAATCTCGCCTTTGGCTTCGGCAAAGGGCTTGCCTTGCTCGGCCGTCATGATGCGGGCCAGGTCTTCCTGGTTGGCCATCAGCAGATCAAACCACTTGCGCAAGATGATGCTGCGCTCTTTGGCAGTCTTGCTTTTCCAGGCGGGCCAGGCGGCGTTGGCGGCGGCAATGGCGGCTTCAGTATCTGCGGCACCGAGGTTGGCCACATCGGCCAAGTGCTGGCCGTTGGACGGATCAGTCACCGCAAAGCGTCTGGCGCCAGTCACCCACTGGCCGTTGATCAGCGCATCGGTTTTGAGCAGGCTGGGGTCTTTCAGCAGGGAAAGCGGCGATGTGGACATGGTGTTTCCTCAAAATTTAAACAAAATGGGCTGCTAGCGCACATAAAACCTGCGCGAGTAGCTATGAAAAACGTAGCAAATTCAGGTGTGGGGCCTGCGGTCAGCGCACCGGCACGCCGGGCAGCACACACAGCATTTCATACAAAAGGTTGGCCCCCAGCAGGGCGGTATTGCCGGTTGTGTCGTAGGGCGGTGATACCTCCACCAAGTCTGCCCCAACGATATTAAGCCCACGGCAACCCCGGATGATCTCCAGCGCCTGGGGCACTGTGAGCCCACCGATTTCAGGCGTTCCGGTGCCGCCAGCGTAGGCAGGGTCAATACCGTCAATGTCAAAGCTCAGGTAGCAGGGGGTGTTGCCCACGCGCTGGCGCACCTGCTCCATCACGGGGGCCAGGGACTGGTGCCACACCTCGTGGGCGGGTACCAGCGTAAAGCCTTGGCGGCGCGGCCAATCGAAATCATCGGCCGCATAACCGGTGCCGCGCAAGCCGATTTGGGTGACCTTGTGGCAATCGAGCAGGCCTTCTTCCACCGCGCGGCGGAAGGGGGTGCCGTGCGCAATGCGCTCGCCGAACATGTCTTCATTCACGTCGGCATGCGCATCCACATGCACCATCGCCACCGGGCCGTGTTGGGCGACCATGGCCCGCAGAATGGGCAGTGCAATGGTGTGGTCGCCACCCAGGGTGAGCGGTATACAGCCGTGGCCCAGCACCTCGGCGTAATAGGCGGTGATGATGTCGACCGACTTGAGTAGGGAGTAGGTGTTGATGGGCACATCGCCCAGATCCGCCACTTGCAGGGCATCAAACGGCGCAGCGCCGGTGGCCATGTTGTAGGGGCGCAGCAGGCAGGATTCCGCGCGGATCTGGCGCGGGCCGAAACGTGCCCCCGGCCTGTGGCTGGTGCCGATGTCCAGCGGCACGCCGATGAAAGCCGCATCCAGCCCTTGGGCGGATGCGGCGACGGGCAGTCGCATCATGCTGGCAATGCCGCCGAAGCGCGGCATCGCATTGCCGGAAAGAGGTTGGTTCAGTTCCATAGGGACAGGGCTCAGTGTCAGGCTTTGCGGCCGCGCAGCCATTCCAGCACCAGCAACATGGCGGTGGTGAACAGGATCAGCAACGTGGCCACCGCTGCAATCGTGGGCGAGATGTTTTCGCGGATGCCGGTGAACATCTGGCGCGGCAGGGTGGTTTGCTCGGCGCCGGCCAGGAACAGGGTCACCACCACTTCGTCAAACGAGGTAGCAAAGGCGAACAGCGCACCCGAAATCACTCCCGGGGCAATCACCGGCAGGGTGACCCGCATGAAGGTGTTGAACGGTGTTTCGCCCAGGCTCAGGGATGCACGAACTAGGTTGTGGTTGAAGTTAGCAAGTGTGGCGAGCACCGTGGTCAGCACAAAAGGCGCACCCATGGCGGCGTGCACCGCAATCAGGCCCACGTAGCTGTCGCTCAGACCCAATGGCGCGAAATACAGGTAGGTGGCCACACCGATCACGATCACCGGCACCACCATCGGCGCGATCAAGAAGGCCATGAGCAGGCCCTTGAAGCGGAACTCGGTGCGGCTCAAGCCCACGGCGGCCAGCGTGCCCAGCACGGTGGCAATCACGGTGGCGGCAGGCGCCACGATGAAGCTATTGCGCATGGCGTTAGACCATTCAGGCGCGGTAAACAGGTGGCTGTACCACTTGGTCGACCAACCGGGGATCGGGTATGTCAAAAACGAGCTGCTGGAAAACGACAGCGGAATGATGGCGAGGATAGGGGCCAACAAGTAGCCCAGCACCAGCACACACACGATACGCAGCAGCCACCAACCAGCCTTGTCGGCCAACGTGAAATAGAGGGGGAATTCAGGCAGTTTGAACATGGATGTCTTTCTTATGCCAAGGCCAGGTCGGCTTTGCCGATGCGGCGGTACACGCCATAGAGCACCAGCGTGGTGGCCAGCAACAAGGCACCCAAGGCGCAGGCCATGCCCCAGTTGACCTCGACGTTGGTGTAGCGGGCGATGTAGTAGCTCAGCATCTGGTCATCTGCGCCACCCAACAGGGCGGGGGTAATGTAGTAGCCGATGGACAAGATGAACACCAGCAAGGCACCGGCACCCACACCCGGGAAGGTTTGCGGCACATAGACCCGCATGAAGGCAGCCAGCGGTGCGCTGCCCAACGATACGGCTGCACGCACATAGGTGGGTGGCACGCTCTTCATTACGCTGTACAGCGGCAGGATCATGAAGGGCAGCAGGATGTGCACCATGGAGATGATCACGCCGGTGCGGTTGAACAGCAGCGCCAGTGGCTCACTGATCACACCAATGCCCAGAAGCGCACCGTTGACCAGTCCTTCGGACTGCAGCAACACAATCCACGCCGCCACTCGCACCAGGATGGAGGTCCAGAAGGGCACCAGCACCAGAATCATCAGCACGTTGGCTTTGCGCTCGGGCAGGGTGGAGAGCCAGTAGGCCAACGGGTAGGCCAGCAGCAAGCACAGCAATGTGACCACAAAACTGATCTGGAAGGTGCGCGCCAATATGCCGCCATAGGCGCGCTGGTCTTCGGGCATGCGCTCAATGTGGCCCTGCGCATCGCGTTTCAGGTCCACCGATGCCAGCAGGTAGTCGGGCGTCCAGCGGGAGCCGTTTTTGGCAATCGCCTGCCAGAACTCAGGTTCGGCCCAGCGGGCGTTTTTGTCCAGCAACTGCTGGCGCACAGCGTCGGCATCACCCTCGATGGGTAAGGCCTTGTAGGCACCCATGATCAGCGAGCGGGCGCCGGGCACTTCAGAGTTCAAGCGGCGCGCCAAGGCGCCGGCATCTGCCGTGTCGGGCAGTTGCGATAAATCTTTGACCAAGGCCGCATAGGCAGCCGCTTGGGGTTGGGACTTGCGGTCCCAGTCGGCCAAGGCCTCCACTGTCGTGGGCAGGGCCTTGGCGACTTCGGGGTTCTCCACCGCGCGCATCAAGAGCGCGGCGATAGGAACCAACAGGGTCAGAAGCAAAAACACCAGCAAGGGCAGTGTCAGGCTAAAGGCCCGCCATTTACGGCGGGACTCCGCACGGGAGAGTGCCGCACGGAGATCGCCCGGGGGCTGGATGGCACTGGCTTGCATGGTCATGGGTTCAGGCTCCTGACGGTCTACAGATTACTGGGTGGCCCAGGCAGCAAAACGCTTTTCCAGAGCTTCGCCCTGGTCAGCCCAGAAGGTGGTGTTGAACTGCAAGGCTTCCTTGGCGTTCTTGTCCGAAGTGGGCAAGTCGGCGAGTACCTTGGCGTTCAGCTTGGCCAGAGCCTTCTTGTTGGTCGGGCCGTATGCGATGTTTTGGGCGTACACCGCTTGGTTCTCGGGCTTCATGGCGAAGTTCAGGAACTTGTAGACGGCGTCTTTCTTGGCAGTGCCCTTGGGGATGACCCAGTAGTCCAGGTCGTAAATACCACCGGGCCAGTAGATCTGCAGGTTGCGGCCTTCGCGGTTGGCGGCATCAATACGGCCGTTGTACACGGTGGACAAGACCACATCGCCAGCCACCAGGAACTGTGGCGCCTGGGCACCGGCTTCCCACCACTGGATGTTGGGCTTGAGCGCGGTCAGCTTCTTGAAGGCGCGCTCTGCGCCTTCTTTGGTGGCCAGTACCTTGTAGATGTCAGCGGGCTTTACGCCGTCGGCCAGCAAGGCGAATTCGAGGTTGTAGCGGGCGCCTTTGCGCATGCCGCGCTTGCCGGGGATCTTGGTGGTGTCAAAGAAGTCGGCCCAGCTAGTGGGGGCTTTTTTGAGCTTGTCGCCGTTGTAGGCCATCACGGTAGACCACACAAACAGGCCGACACCGCACTCGGTGACTGCAGACGGCAACAGGTCGGCCTTGGGCGCGATTTTGCTGTAGTCGAGCTTTTCAAACAGACCTTCGTCGCAGCCGCGGGCCACGTCAGGAGACTCTACTTCCACCAGGTCCCAGGTCACGTTCTTGGTTTCCACCATGGCCTTGATCTTGGCTTGCTCGCCGTTGTATTCCACCGCGGTCACCTTGATGCCTTCTTTGGCAACCGGCTCGTAGTAAGCGGCCTTTTGGGCATTGGCGTTGGCGCCGCCGAAGTTCACCACGGTGATGGCGTCTTGGGCTTGAACATTCATCGCGAAGCAGGCAGCCACAGAGGCAGCAGCGATCAGGCTTTTTTTCATGGAGCAATTTCCTAGATAGGTTGAGGAAGGGACAGGGGGGGAAACTTCAGAGCGCGTAGATGCGCGTAAACGGGGTCGGAAACTCGAGGTGCACCGTGCTGCCCATGGCAGGCGGTGTGAGGGCACATGCATGGGTGAGCGGCAGCTTCACCGTGGCTTGCGCCTGACCAGCACCTAGTGCGCATTGCAGGCGCACATGGTCACCGTAATACACAATGCCGGCCACTTGGGCGGCTACCGTGTTCAGCCCGGCCTGCGCCTGCACGTGCAGCGCAATCCGCTCGGGCCGCACACAGGCCTCGACCATGGCGCCTGTGGCTGCGTTGTTGACATTGATGCCCGCCAGCTTTTGGCCTTGGCCGAGCTCAATGCAAGGTGCATCAGCATTACCACCCAATGTGCCGCGCAGCACTGTGCTGTCGCCCACAAAGCCGGCTACAAAACGGTTGCTGGGGGCTTCATAGAGGCTTTGGGCATCAGCCAGTTGCTGGATCACGCCTTCGTTGAACACCGCCACACGGTCGCTCATGGTCAGGGCTTCGCCTTGGTCGTGGGTCACGTACACGAAGGTCACGCCCAGCTGGCGGTGCAACTCTTTGAGTTCGAGTTGCATGTGTTCCCGCAACTGTTTGTCAAGGGCGCCCAAGGGCTCGTCCATCAGCACCAGTTGGGGCTCGAACACAAGCGCGCGGGCGAGTGCCACGCGTTGCTGCTGGCCGCCCGAGAGGCGGGTGGGCAGGCGCTCGCCCATGCCGGTCAGGCGCACCATGTCCAGGGCCTTTTGCACGCGCTTTTCTTGCTCGTCTTTGGGGACCTTGCGCACGGTGAGCGGGTAGGCCACGTTCTGGGCCACCGTCATGTGGGGGAACAGCGCGTAGTTCTGGAACACCATGCCGAAGTTGCGCTTGTGCGGCGGGGTGCGCGTGATCTGCTTGCCGTCGAGCAGGATGTCGCCTGCGGTGGGGGACTCGAACCCGGCCAGCATCATCAGGGTGGTGGTTTTGCCCGAGCCCGAGGGTCCGAGCAGGCTCAGGAATTCACCGCGCTGGATATCGAGGTTCAGCTCCCGCACCACCAGCTGTTCGCCGTCGTACGTTTTTTGTACGCCGCTAAAGCGCACCAAGGGTTCAGTAGAGGACATGTGTTCTTCGAGAAGCAGATTCAAAAAAGGCGATCAGGCCACGGCAGCGAAGCTGTCGGCCAGAATGGCCAAGCCTTCTTCGAGCAGCGCGTCGGGCGCGGTCAATGGCACCAGGATGCGGATCACGTTGCCGTAGGTACCGCAGGACAGGAGGATGAGTCCGCGGCGTGCGGCTTCGGTTACCACCTTCTTGGTCAACACCGCGTCTGGGCGGTGCACATCGCCACCTTCAAACAACTCGATGGCGACCATGGCGCCCATGCCGCGCACATCACCGATGGCTGGCACCTTGGTGGCAATGGCCTTGAGCTTTTCGACCAGGAAAGCGCCCATGTCTTGGCTGCGCTGCAGAAGTTTTTCTTCTTCAAAGGCCTTCATCACCGCCAGAGCGGCGGCGCAGGCCACCGGGCTGCCGGCATAGGTGCCGCCCAAGCCGCCTGCGGCCGGTGCATCGATCACATCTGCACGGCCAACCACGCCGGACAAGGGGAATCCACCCGCCAACGATTTGGCAGTGGTAATCAAATCAGGAGCGACAGGCCACTGCTCGCAGGCAAACCAGGTGCCGGTGCGACCCGCGCCGGTTTGCACTTCGTCGGCAATCAACAAAATGCCGTACTTGTCAGCGATCGCCTTGAGGCCGGAGATGAACTCGGGAGGCGCGACGTAGAAGCCGCCTTCGCCTTGCACGGGTTCGACGATGAAGGCCGCGACGCGTTCTGCCTCGATGTCGTTCTTGAAGATCAACTCCACTGAGTGCAGGGCATCCGCTACGCTCACGCCGTGCAGTTCGTTGGGGAACTGTGCATGGAACACTTCGCCGGGGAAGGGGCCAAAACCCAGCTTGTAGGGCGCCACTTTGCCGGTCAGGCCCAGCGTGAAGTTGGTGCGGCCGTGGTAGCCGCCGGTGAATGCGATCACGCCGGGGCGCTTGGTGTAGGCGCGGGCAATCTTGATGGCGTTTTCTACGGCCTCGGCGCCGGTGGTCAACAACAAGCTTTTCTTGGCAAAGCTGCCGGGCGCCATGGCGTTCAAGCGCTCGCACACTTCCACATAGGGTTCATAGGCAATCACCTGGAAGCAGGTGTGCGTGTACAGGTCGAGCTGGGCCTTGACGGCCTCAATCACCTGGGGGTGCAGGTGGCCGGTATTGAGCACCGCGATACCACCGGCGAAGTCGATGAAGCGGCGGCCTTCCACGTCCCAGAACTCGGAGTTGCGGGCGTTCTTGATGAAAATCTCATGGGCCTGACCGACACCGCGGGCAACGGCGGATTGGCGGCGGGCATAGAGGGCGGCATTGAGAACTTGGCGATCAGCTTGCATAAGATGGTCCGGTGTAGTTGAACGGGTGGCAGAACTATAGGAACCGTTCACACAAACAACCATGTACACATTGATGAAAGTTTCGAGACACTGTGCAGGTCTAAAATCCTGTACAGAGTTTCCCTAGATTGGTGCATTTCTGCTGCCCCTCTCGCCTGCCTTACGATCGCGCCATGCTTACACTCAGCCCCGACATTGCAACCCCCCTGGTCAGCCAGATCGTGGACGGACTGCGCGGGCTGATTGCGGGCCAAGTGCTCAAGCCCGGGAGCAAGCTTCCCTCTATTCGCGCATTCGCGGTCGCCCACAACGTCAGTGTGTTCACGGTGGTTGAGGCCTATGACCGTTTGGTCGCCCAAGGGTGGCTGGTTTCGCGAGCACACTCCGGCTTTTTTGTGAAGCGCCGGGAAGAGGGCGGCAGCATGGGTGCACCGGCTCGCGAGGCAGAAACGCCCCGTTTTGATGCAAGCTGGTACCTCAAGCAGATTTTCGAGAACCGCAATCTGCCGCTCAAACCCGGTTGCGGCTGGTTGCCGCACGACTGGTTGTTTGGCGATGCGGTGCGCCGCAGCATGCGCCAGCTCTCCAGCGATGGCTCCGAAATGGATGGTTATGGCTTGCCTTACGGCCACATGGCCTTGCGCATGATCATTGCGGAGTCGCTGGCCGAACACCAAATCTCGGCAGACGCCGGCCAGGTGCTGCTAACGCATGGCTCCAGCCAGGGGCTAGATCTGGTGGCGCGCTGCCTGCTCAAGCCCGGTGACACCGTGTTGGTGGATGACCCCGGTTACCCCAATCTGTTGTTCATGCTGCGTGTCTGGGGCGTGGACGTGGTGGGGGTTCCGCGTACCGGCACGGGCTACGACCTCGCTGCGCTGGAGTCCATCCTGACCACGCGCAAGCCCAAGGCTTTTTTCACACAGCCGCGTTTACAGAGCCCCACCTGCTCGGTGGCTTCAGTTGCCCAGCTGCACCGTCTGTTGCAACTGGCTGAGATGCACGATTTCGTGCTGGTCGAAAACGACATCTATGCCGACATGGATGCCACCTCGCGCACCACACTGGCCAGTTTGGACCAGCTGCGGCGTGTGGTCTACGTGGGCAGCTATTCCAAAACCATTTCACCGAATTTGCGCGTGGGCTACCTGCTGGCCCGGGCAGATTTGTCTGCCCAGTTTGTGCAGCTCAAGATGATTGCAGGGCTTACGTCTTCCGACATCGCCGAGCGCATCACCTTTGGCGCGATTACGGATGGCCGCTGGCGCAAGCACCTGAAGTCCCTGCGGGACCGCTTGGGTGAAGCGCATCGCCAGGTGAGTCGCCGGCTGCTGGGCCTGGGCTTTGAGATATTCCATGAGCCCGAGGCCGGCATGTACCTGTGGGCCCGGCACCCCGATATCGCAGACAGCGCTGTGCTGTCGCAGTCGGCTACCCAAGAGGGCATCATGTTGGGGCCCGGCCAGTTGTTTCTGGTGGAGCCCCGGCCCACCGGCTGGCTGCGCTTTAATGTGGCGTTTTGTGCGGACGAGCGCTTGTGGCGCTTTCTGGACCAGCGCATTCTGGTGGGGCAAAGCGCCGAGCACGCCTGAGGGCGGATTCTGGCGCGCCTAAGCGCATCGCGGGCGGCGATAATAGTGAGTTCTATTGATCCACCACTCGAAGAAATTCCGTCATGACCCAGCCCGTAATGAGTGTTGCCGACATTCGTAAATCCTTCCTCGACTTCTTTGCCTCCAAGGGGCATACCGTCGTGGCGTCTAGTCCGCTGGTACCGGGCAATGACCCCACCTTGATGTTCACCAACTCGGGCATGGTGCAGTTCAAGGATGTGTTTTTGGGCTCCGACAAGCGCAGTTACGTGCGTGCGGCCTCGGTGCAGGCCTGC
>DGQR01000232.1 GCA_002390825.1 Rhodoferax sp. UBA4409 | reverse complement strand
TGATGTATTATCTTTGGGAAGGCGTCACCGGTCGTCCGGTGCCTGAAAAGTGGTGGGAACGACTGCAACGACTCGGAATCGCGTTGTTGTTGGTGATGATGTCGGTTGCCTTGTACAACGACATCCAACATATCTTGGGTTAGGCCACCTTCGTGGCAACCTAGACCCTCGGAGATTCAAATTGAAATTAATGAAATCAAGTAGCCGCAAGGTCCGTTTTGCGGCCGTGGGTGGTCTTTTGGCGTTCCTGATCCAAAATGCTTGGGCTGTCGACCCATTTCCGGTGAAAGACATCCGTGTCGAAGGCTTGCAGCGTGTCGAAGCAGGTACCGTTTTTGCGTCTATCCCGGTCCGCGTGGGGGACACCTATACGGATGAAAAGGCGGCGGCGTCCATACGCGCTTTGTTCGCCTTGGGTTTGTTCAAGGACGTGCGCATTGAGAGCAACAATGGCGTTGTCGTTGTGATTGTGGAAGAGCGTCCCAACGTGGCGGACGTCGATTTCTCTGGGAATCGGGAGTTCGACAAGGATGTACTCAAACGCGCCTTGCGCGATATTGGGCTGTCGGATGGTCGCCCCTTTGACAAAGCACTTGTCGACCGCGCTGAGCAGGAGTTGAAACGGCAGTACATCAGCAAGAGCATGTATGCCGTAGAAATTGTCACCACAGTCACGCCGATTGAGCGCAACCGGGTAAATGTGAGCTTTGCTGTCACTGAAGGTGAAGTTGCCAAAATCAGCGAGATTTCGTTCGTTGGCAATAAATCGTTTTCTTCGAGCACGCTGCGTGGTCTGTTCGATTCAGACACGGGCAATTGGCTGAGTTGGTACACCAAATCCAACCGGTACACGCGTACCAAATTGAACGCGGATGTAGAGACACTCCGTTCATATTATTTGGCGCGTGGTTTTTTGGAGTTCAAGGTGGACTCTACCCAGGTGGCCATCTCGCCGGACAAAAAAGACATTGCGATTACGCTCAGCATGACCGAAGGAGAGCAATTCGCGGTATCCAACATCAAGTTGGCGGGTAATTTTTTGGGTAAGGAAGCCGAATTTCAGTCCTTGGTAACGATCAAGGCGGGTGAGCCTTACAACGCCACAGACGTGGCTCAGACAACAAAGGCGTTTACTGATTATTTCGCGAATTTTGGCTATGCCTTCGCTCGTGCTGAGGCTCGCACAGAGATCGATCGCACCACCAATCGTGTGGAAATCACCCTTGTGGGCGAGCCCTCACGCCGTGTATACGTGCGGCGTATCAATGTTGCGGGTAACGACCGGACTCGCGACGAAGTGATCCGTCGTGAATTCCGCCAGCTTGAAGCTGCTTGGTACGACGGTGAAAAAATTCGCTTATCCCGAAACCGCGTAGACCGGTTGGGCTACTTCACCAATGTGGGCATCGAAACCCAAGAGGTAGCAGGTGCTCCCGATCAGGTAGACCTCACCATTTCTGTGGTGGAAAAGCCCACAGGAAGCATCAGTTTGGGGGCAGGTATTTCGAGCGCTGATGGTTTGGGACTCTCGTTCGGATTCAAACAAGAGAATGCTTTCGGGTCCGGCAATTCCCTCGGCATTGAAGTCAATACGAGCAAGTCCAACCGCACTGTAGTGCTCAGCACTTCAGATCCGTATTTTACGGATGACGGTGTGTCGCGAACTTTTGATTTGTATCAGCGGACTTCGCGGCCTTACGACGATGCGTCCACCTACGCGATAGAGACTACTGGTATCGGTGTCCGTTTTGGGGTTCCATTTTCCGATTCAGACACCGTGTTTTTTGGATTGGGTGTGGACAAGACGCGCATCATCCCCGGCACGCTTTTGCCCACGGTCTATCAAGACTATGCCAACGAGTTTGGTTACAGCGCAACCGCGGTACCTGTGACGATAGGTTGGTCGCGGGACACCCGTGACAGTGCATTGGTGCCCAGTACCGGCCGGGTGATTCGCACCAATGGTGAATGGAGTGTGGGCGGTGACATGCGATACGTTCGCGGAACGGCGCAGTACCAGCAATTTGTACCCGTTACCCGCAGAGTGACCGCGGCTTTCAATAGTGAGCTGTCCATCGGAGCTGCGACCGGTTCCGGTTCTTATCCGATTTTTAAAAACTACTACCTGGGTGGACTCGGCTCGGTCCGTGGTTTTGAGCAGGGCAGTCTCACGACAGCAGCTCAACGAGCCGCTTCGTTGACTGCAACAGGCGGTGCGAAGAAAGTAGTGTTCAACGCGGAGCTTTTGTCTCCCTTGCCCGGTGGCGGGAATGACCGTACCTTGCGCGGCTTTGCATTCGTCGACGCGGGTGGCATCTACGCGCCTAATGAGGCCATTCAGCTCTCTGAAATGCGTTCTTCTTTCGGTGTGGGTATCAGTTGGATTTCCCCGGTTGGACCTTTGCGTTTGGCTTTTGCCCGGCCATTATCCAAATTTGACGCAGATAAAATGCAGTCCATTCAATTTCAAATTGGAACCACTTTTTAATGAAAACAGCACAAATCAAATGGGCGTTGGTGGCTGCGATGGCTTTGACGGCCACCAGCGGTTTTGCCCAAGAGTCCAAGGTCGGTTACATCAATACACAACGTATTACGACAGAGTCTGCGCCAGCGAAGGCCGCACAGGCGAAGTTGGAGGCGGAGTTTTCCAAGCGCCAGAAAGATCTCGCGGACGTTCAGCAATCGCTGAAGTCCATGAGCGACAAGTTCGAGCGTGACGCGCCCGCTATGTCCGAGGCTCAGCGGACCACACGTCAGAAAGAATTCGCAGAGCAAAATCGCGACTTCCAGCGCAAACAGCGTGAATTCCAAGAAGACTTGAATGGCCGTCGCAATGAAGAGTTGCAACAAGTCTTGGACAAGGCGAATAAGGCAGTGAAACAAGTTGCCACGGACGAGAAGTACGACATCGTGATCCAAGAGGTGGTCTACAGCAGCCCGCGTCATGACATCACCGAGAAGGTACTGAAAATCCTCAACCAAAGCGCCAAATAAACTTTGTCGCAAGCGTTATCTCATGTGAGTTCCCATTCGCTTTCCTCCTTGGTATCGAACCTTGGTGGAGAGCTTATCGGTCCGGGCGATGTCATGATTTCAGGCCTTGCGCCTCTGGAGTCAGCCACGGCGCAAGACATCAGCTTTCTTAATAATCCGAAATACCAGCAACAGCTGTCCCAGAGTCGAGCAGGCTGCGTGATCGTGAGCCCGGCCATGGCGGCAGACGGCGCTCGTCGCGGCCCCTGCATCGTCACGCCCAATCCTTATCTGTATTTCGCGCGATTGACGCAGCTTTGGCGGCAGCTAACAGCGCGCCCCATCGGTACCGAGCCCCTGCTTCACCCCAGTGCAGTGGTGCACCCAGAGGCCCATATTGCGGCAACAGCCCGCATCGGCCCTTTGTGCGTCATCGAGGCGGGTGCCCGTGTCGGCGAACACACGATACTGAAGTCACGGGTCACAGTGGGTGAGGATTGCCACATTGGTGATCGTTGTATCGTGCATGCGGGCGTGGTCATCGGTGCTGATGGTTTTGGCTTTGCTCCTGACGGTGCTCGGTGGGAAAAAATTGAGCAGTTGGGCGCTGTCAGAATTGGCAATGACGTCGAAATTGGTGCCAATACCTGTATCGACCGTGGTGCCTTGCAAGACACGGTGATTGAGGATGGGGTCAAGCTGGACAACCTGATTCAGATTGGCCACAACGTCCGCATCGGCGCACACACGGCAATGGCGGGTTGCGTTGGCGTTGCCGGATCTGCCACTATCGGCTCGGGCTGCACGGTGGGTGGGGGGGCGATCATCCTCGGCCATCTGTCTCTGGCCCCAGGCGTGCATGTTTCGGCAGCCACTGTAGTGAGCAAGTCGATACACAAGCCGGGCCAATATACGGGGATATTCCCTCTGGATGAAAACGCCAATTGGGAGCGCAATGCGGCTTCATTGAAGCAACTGCACAGCCTGCGCGATCGAATTAAAACCTTGGAAAAAGAGAAGAAGCCATGATGGATATCCATAAAATTTTGAAGCAATTGCCGCACCGCTATCCATTTTTGTTGGTGGATCGCGTGCTTGAGTTGGACAAAGGCAAAACCATCAAAGCGCTGAAGAACGTCACGATCAACGAGCCGTTTTTTGAGGGGCATTTCCCTCACCGCCCCGTGATGCCGGGTGTGTTGATGTTGGAGGCACTGGCCCAAGCCGCCGCCTTGCTGGCTTTCGATGCGCTGGATACCTCTCCTAATGACCAGATGGTCTACTACTTTGCAGGTATCGACGGCGCACGCTTCAAGCGCCCGGTAGAGCCGGGCGACCAGCTCACGCTCAACGTGGAAATGCTGCGTATGAAAGCCGGTATCTTTAAATTCAAAGCCAGTGCCATGGTCGGGGATGAGTTGGCCTGCGAGGCCGAGTTGACCTGCGCCATGCGCGCCATCAGCTAAGGGCAAGACGTGTCAAACGTACATCCCACCGCCATCGTTTCGCCCGGTGCTGAGCTCGACAGCTCGGTCACCGTCGGTCCATACACTGTGATCGGCCCGCATGTGCGTATCGGTGCCGGCACGACGGTCGGCCCGCATTGCGTGATTGAGGGGCACACCACGATCGGGCAAGACAACCGGATCTTTCAGTTCAACTCTTTGGGCGCGATCCCGCAAGACAAGAAATATGCGGGTGAGCCTTGCGAACTGGTGATTGGTGACCGCAACACGATCCGCGAGTTTTGCACCTTCAATATCGGTTCGCCGGGCGATGCCGGTGTGACCCGCGTGGGCAGTGACAACTGGATCATGGCTTATGTGCACCTTGCACACGACTGTGTGGTGGGCAATCACGTGATCTTCGCCAACAACTCCCAGTTGGCAGGTCATGTGCACGTGGACGATTGGGTCATCCTGGGCGGGTTTACCGTGGTCCACCAGTTTGTGCGTTTGGGTGCTCACAGCATGAGCGCTATGTGCTCGTTGTTGTTTGCCGATTTGCCGCCTTTCGTGATGTGCCAAGGGCAACCGGCCGCTGCGCGGTCGATGAACTTTGAAGGTTTGCGCCGCCGGGGTTGGACGCCGGAGCGTATCTCAGGCATCAAAGCGATCCACAAAGCGCTCTACCGGGATGACCTCACGCTAGAGCAAGCCAAGGAACGCATCGCGCTCATGGCCGCAGAACGCCCTGAAACAGCCCCGGACGTCGCCATGATGAACGCCTTCCTCGCTGGCGTGTCCGCTCAGCGCGGTATCGTGCGCTGAGCGCGTTTTTTGCTGGATGGCCATGGCGAGGAGTGCGTCCCCCGGTTCAGATCCATCCCTCGCGCTCGTTGCGGGCGAGGCTTCCGGCGATCTGCTAGCCGGCCTGCTGCTTGCCGGCATGCGTGCGCGCTGGCCTGCCGCCTCGTCGGGCGGAATCGGCGGCCCGCAGATGGCCAAGCAAGGCTTCGACGCCTGGTGGCCGCACCACAAGTTGGCGGTACACGGATTCAGCTGGGAGTTGCTGCGGCGCTACCGCGAGATCGTGGGGATTCGTGTAGCCTTGGGTGATCGATTGCTGGCGGACAAGCCGGATGTTTTCATCGGCGTCGATGCCCCCGATTTCAACCTGGCCCTCGAAGCCCGGCTCAAACAGCACGGTGTCAAAACGGTGCATTTCGTTTGTCCCTCAATCTGGGCCTGGCGGCCGGAGCGGGTGGAAAAGCTGCGCCAGAGCACAGACCATGTGCTGTGCATCTTTCCTTTCGAACCTGCATTGTTGGCGTCCCACGGCATAGCGTCTACTTATGTGGGGCACCCGCTGGCGAACGTCATTCCCATGGAGCCTGACAAAGCCGTCGCACGACATGCCTTGGGCCTGCAGCCGGAAGATGAGGTGGTGGCTATCTTGCCGGGTAGCCGGCAATCCGAGATTCGGCACCTCGCCTTGCGATTCTTTAAGGCTGCAGCGCTCATGCTGAATGCGCGGGCCGCTATTAAATTTATAGTGCCTGCCGTGCCCGGTTTGTTGCCTGAAATCACCGCTATTGCAGAGCGCAGCGGAATCGGCAGCCGCTTGCAGTTGTTGACCGGTCAGAGCCACACCGCCTTGGCTGCATGCGACGTCACCTTGATTGCCAGCGGTACCGCCACCCTGGAGGCCGCTCTGTTCAAGCGGCCCATGGTGATCGGCTACCACATGTCCTGGTTGTCGTGGCAAATCATGCGGCGCAAACGCCTGCAGCCCTGGGTAGGCCTGCCCAACATTTTGTGCCGGGATTTCGTGGTGCCAGAGCTCCTGCAAGACCACGCAACCCCTGCTGCATTGGCGCAGGCCACGCTGCAGTGGCTGGACGCGGCGCGCAGCGAGCCTGCCAAAATAGCGGCCCTTCAATCCACTTTCCGTACGCTGCACACTGATTTGCGGCGTGATACCGCCACCCTTGCGACCGATGCCATCGAAAAAGTCCTCCAAAGCTAAAGTTGCTGTGCCCGGGGTGCAGCAAGTAGCCTTCAGTTGGGACCTGCCCGGGCTCATGGCTGGTGTGGATGAGGCCGGCCGTGGTCCGCTGGCTGGGCCTGTGGTCGCTGCCGCGGTCATTCTGGATGACTTGCGTCCTATCGCCGGGTTGAATGACTCCAAAAAACTGACGGCAGCGCGCCGCGAAAAGCTGTTTGACGAAATCCGCGCCAAGGCTCTGTGCTGCTCGATTGCACAAGCCTCTGTCGAGGAGATCGATGAAATCAATATCCTCCAAGCCACCTTGCTGGCCATGCGCCGTGCGGTGGAGGGCTTGCGCTTAAAACCTGCCAAGGTGCTGGTAGATGGCAACCGCTTGCCGGTCCTTGACGTGTTGGCTGAAGCGATCGTCAAGGGGGATGCCACCGTGCCTGCGATTTCAGCCGCTTCCATCCTCGCCAAGGTGACCCGTGACCGCTGGTGCGCTGAGCTGGACGCTCAGTATCCCCAGTACGGCTTCGCCGCCCACAAAGGCTACGGGACAGCGGTGCATCTTGCCGCCCTTGAGGCCCATGGTGCGTGTCCCGCGCACCGTAAAACTTTTGCGCCGGTCACCCGGGTGCTGTAAACCGCTATGACCGAACCTGTATTCATCAGCTCCCGTGAGAACGCACTTCTCAAAGAATTGCGCAAATTCAGCACCGACAACACCGCCTATCGCAAAGCCGGGCGATTCTGGATCGAGGGAGACCACCTGTGCGGAGCCGCCTTGACCCGCGGTGTGCAGCCTGCAGTATTGGTGGTTTCTGAGTCATTTTGGCCTGTAGCCCCCGCTGAATATGCGCAAGCTGCTATCAAAATCGTAGTGATTCCGGATATGTTGTTCCGCGAGATCAGTGGCTTGGAGTCGCCAGCCCGTGTTGGCTTTGTGGTCGATTTGCCGGCCGCTGCCGTGATAGACCCTGAGGCCGCCACCGTCATTCTCGACCGGGTGCAAGACGCGGGGAATGTGGGCTCTATCTTGCGCAGCGCGGGCGCATTCGGCTTTCGCCAAGTGTTGGCGCTCAAAGGGGCGGCCGCCTTATGGAGCCCCAAAGTTTTGCGCGCTGGCATGGGTGCGCATTTCGGACTCCAATTGTTTGAGGGCTTGGAACTGGCAGACCTGGATTCCCTGCGGGTGCCGTTGGTGGTGACCAGCTCGCACCAAGGGGATTTGGTGCAGCGACTTGATTTGCCGCATCCCTGCGCCTGGGCCATGGGGCATGAAGGGCAGGGCGTTTCTGAGGCCCTGATGGCGCGCGCCACCGTCTTTGCCCGCATCGGCCAGCCGGGAGGCGAGGAGTCTCTCAATGTGGCCGCAGCAGCAGCCATTTGCCTGCATGCCAGCAGTTTGAAGCTTGCCTGAAACTGAATTCGGGTTTGCCCTCGGTTATAATCAGAGGCTTTCCAGAAAACAGCCGTCCCAAGCGCAACTCTGCACATTCCCTCGTAAAAAGCATCCGCAAGGACTCACCTCCTGCGCGGCACCCGCCAAGAGCCTGTCTTGAGCGCGTTTGGGCGTACCCGTAAAACATTCGGAGAAACCAGTGCTTTTGTCTCTCAAGGGAACTACCCCACCCGCCATCCTGGCGCTCGCAGACGGCACGGTCTATATTGGCAATTCCATTGGGGCCGCAGGCTCCACGGTCGGCGAGGTTGTGTTCAACACCTCCATGACCGGCTATCAGGAAATCCTCACGGATCCTAGCTACTGCCAGCAGATCGTCACCCTCACTTACCCCCACATCGGCAACTACGGTGTCAACCCAGAAGACGTGGAGTCCCACAAAGTCTTTGCGGCAGGTTTGATCATTAAAGACCTGCCATTGGTGGCCAGCAATTTCCGTAAAACCCAAACGCTGACCGAGTACTTGGTGGCTGAGGGCACAGTGGCGATTGCCAATATCGATACTCGCCAGTTGACCCGCCAACTCCGCACCCAGGGTGCGCAAAACGGCTGCATCATGGCGCTGGCGGCCGGCGAGTCGGTCACCAAAGAGGCGATCGAAAAGGCCGTCGCTGCGGCCAAAGGCGCGCCCAGCATGGCTGGCCTGGATTTGGCCAAAGTGGTTTCCAGCCAAGAGAGCTATGGCTGGACCGAAGCCGAGTGGACGCTGTGTCAAGGCTACGGCCAGCAAACCGCTCCCAAGTTCCATGTGGTGGCCTACGACTTTGGCGTCAAGAAAAACATCCTGCGCATGTTGGCCCAGCGGGGTTGCAAGGTCACGGTCGTGCCGGCGCAAACGCCAGCAGCCGATGTGCTCAAGCTCAACCCCAACGGTATTTTTCTGTCCAACGGCCCCGGTGACCCGGAGCCTTGCGATTACGCCATTGCAGCAGCCAAAGAGTTGATCGAAACCGGCACGCCGACCTTCGGTATTTGCTTGGGCCACCAGATCATGGCGTTGGCCAGCGGTGCCAAAACCTTCAAGATGAAGTTCGGTCACCACGGTGCCAACCATCCGGTCAAAGACCTCGACAGCGGCCAAGTGTCTATCACCAGTCAAAACCACGGTTTTGCGGTGGATGAAAAAACCTTGCCTGCCAACCTGCGTGCCACCCACGTCAGCTTGTTTGACGGAACATTGCAAGGCCTGGAGCGCACCGACAAACCAGCGTTCTGCTTCCAAGGGCACCCTGAAGCCTCTCCAGGTCCGCACGATATCGGGTACCTGTTTGACCGCTTCATTCGTGAGATGGAAAAGAAAGCAGCCTGAGCATCATGAGCTTCTACGGCGTGACTGACCTCTGGACCTATGTGGTGGGCGCTTTGGGCATCATTTTGTTGCCCGGGCCTAACTCATTGTTTGTCTTGTCAGTCGCGACCGTGCGGGGCGTCAAAGCCGGCTACCAGGGCGCCATGGGCGTTTTTGTGGGCGACACTATATTGCTTTTGCTCACGGCGCTTGGCGCTGCTGGTTTGTTGCGTACTTATCCCGCGCTATTCATGGTGGTGAAATACGCCGGTGCCGCGTATCTCACCTGGGTCGGGGTGAATCTGGTGATCGCCGCGATCCGCAAGTGGCGCAGCCACCAGCCCATGCAAGCTGCCGCAGATGGCGCTGTGGCAGAGGCCTCGGCCCATTTGCAGCAGCCTTTCAAGCGGGCGTTGGTCATCAGCCTGCTGAATCCCAAGGCGATTCTTTTTCTGCTGTCGTTTTTTGTGCAGTTCATTGACCCTGCCTACGAAACGCCTGCGGTGCCTTTCTTGATATTGAGCGCCATCATCATGGTGTTCAGTGCTGTGTATCTTTCTGCCCTGATTTTTGCAGGTGCCCGACTGGCCCAGGGTTTCAGCCGCCGCAAGCGGCTGAGTGCCACCCTGTCCAGTGCCGTGGGCGGCCTGTTCGTCTGGTTCGGTGCCAAGCTGGCAACAGCCAGCCTGAACTGAATCCGATTGATTTGATTAAAAACTAAAAAGCCCTAAAGCTAAGAGTCCACCATGCCAAAACGTACCGACATTAAAAGCATTCTCATCATCGGCGCCGGCCCCATCATCATCGGGCAGGCCTGTGAGTTCGACTACTCCGGCGTGCAAGCGTGCAAAGCTTTGCGTGAAGAGGGCTACAAAGTCATTCTGATCAACAGCAACCCCGCGACGATCATGACCGACCCTGCCACGGCCGATGTGACCTACATCGAGCCCATCACCTGGCAAACGGTCGAAAAAATCATCGCCAAGGAAAAGCCTGATGCAATCCTGCCCACCATGGGTGGCCAGACCGCGTTGAACTGCGCGCTGGACCTCTGGCACCACGGCGTGCTGGACAAGTACAAGGTCGAGCTGATCGGTGCAACTCCCGAGGCCATCGACAAGGCGGAAGACCGCTTGAAGTTTAAGGACGCCATGACCAAGATCGGTCTTGGTTCTGCCCGCTCCGGTATCGCCCACAGCATGGACGAAGCTTGGGCGGTGCAAAAGACGCTGGGGTTCCCCACCGTCATCCGCCCCAGCTTCACTTTGGGCGGTACCGGCGGTGGTATCGCCTACAACTCCGAGGAGTTTGAAACCATTTGCAAGCGCGGCTTGGAGGCCTCGCCCACCAATGAGCTGCTGATCGAAGAATCGCTTTTGGGCTGGAAAGAGTACGAGATGGAAGTGGTGCGCGACAAGGCGGACAACTGCATCATCGTGTGCTCGATCGAAAACTTGGACCCTATGGGCGTGCACACCGGTGACTCCATCACCGTGGCACCGGCACAGACCCTGACCGACAAGGAATACCAGATCCTGCGGAACGCCTCATTGGCGGTGTTGCGTGAAATCGGTGTGGATACGGGTGGCTCTAACGTGCAGTTCTCCATCAACCCGGTCGATGGCCGCATGGTGGTGATCGAGATGAACCCGCGCGTGTCGCGTTCTTCCGCTTTGGCATCCAAAGCGACAGGTTTCCCGATTGCCAAGGTCGCAGCTAAGCTGGCTGTGGGCTTCACCCTCGACGAGTTGCGCAACGACATCACCGGTGGTGCTACCCCCGCGTCGTTCGAGCCATCCATCGATTACGTGGTCACCAAGATCCCGCGTTTCGCGTTCGAAAAATTCCCTGCTGCCGACAGCCGCCTGACCACCCAGATGAAGTCGGTGGGCGAG
>DGQR01000029.1 GCA_002390825.1 Rhodoferax sp. UBA4409 | reverse complement strand
TTTATTCAAGCGGCAGCCATAGTTCTTGCGAGAGGCTGCCTGGGCAACAATCTGGCGCGCCTTGGCCAGACTGCCCTGCAAGGCGTCCCGCACCGCCTGGCTCAGGGCGTTGGCACCACGCTCCATCTGGCAGGCGATGCGCGCAACAATGGTGCGCTGGCGTTTGATGGCGCGGCCCATGCGTTTGAACTGTTTGGCGTGGGCATAGCGACCGGCCTTGAAACGCAAGAGCCGTCCTTCTTTGGCAAAGGTCTGCTTGAGATCGATGCCCGCGTCCTTGGCAGCCACCACCAACTTCTGGCGTGCCGTCTCCAGCAACTTCGAATCGGTGCGACGTCCCCCCATTTTCAGTAGCATTTGGGTTTGGAGTCCGGAGTTAATTTAACTGGTTTCTGAATCAGTGTTTTTGCATAGGCGGCCGGTGTCAGTCCGCCCAGTGATCTCTTCGGTCTCTCCTCGTTGTATTCCTTCCTCCATGCTTCAACGATCACACGGGCATGCGGCAGACTGGTGAACCAGTGCTCATTCAGGCATTCATCGCGGAATCGCCCGTTGAATGATTCGATATAGGCGTTCTGGTTGGGCTTGCCGGGTTCGATCAGAAATAACTGAACACCCCGTACATGGGCCCATGTCAGCATGGCCCGGCTGCAGAACTCTTTCCCGTTGTCGGTCCTGATCGCTTTGGGTAAGCCTCGCGTGGTGCTCAGTTGTTCCAGGATGCGTACGAGCTGATTCCCACCCAATGCACGTTCTGGAACGATCGCCACGGCCTCATGGGTTGCGTCATCCACTACCGTGAGGTTCTTGATGCTGCGCCCCTCTGCCGTGCGGTCAAACACGAAGTCCATCGACCACACTTGGTTAGCTGCCGTGGGGCGCTCCAATGGATGCCGATCTGCCAGTGGGATCTTCTTGCGCTTGCGCTTCTTCACTTGCAAGCCTGCTTCGGCGTACAGCCGGTCCACGCGCTTGTGGTTGACCAGTTCACCGGCCTGGCGCAGCTTCAGATAGATCATGCCTGCACCGTAGCGGCGATGCCGCTGGGCCAAGGCGATGATCTTTTCCTTGAGTGCGCAGTTGCGATCCTGAGCTGGCTCATAACGGTAGGCACTCGCGCTCATGCCAATAACGCGCAAGGAGCGACGCTCGCTCAGTCCATGGCTGACCATGTGGCGCACCAGTTCACGTCTGGCCGGTGCGCTCACCACTTTTTTCTCAAGGCTTCTTTCGTCACCTCGTTCTCCAGCATAGCTTCGGCCAACAGCCTCTTCAGACGTGCGTTTTCGGTCTCCAGCTCTTTGAGGCGTTTGGCATCGGATACGTTCATGCCGCCAAACTTGCTGCGCCAGAGGTAATAGCTGGCCCCGCAGAAGCCATGCCTGCGGCAAAGCTCCGCCACCGCCAGACCCGCTTCGGCTTCCCGAGGGAAGCCAATGATTTGTTCTTCCGTAAATCTCTTCTTCACGTCCAATCTCCTGTCATATGGGATTGGACTCCAACATCATTTGCTACTCAAATACGGGGGGACGTCGCCGCTCGTGCCAAGGTCGCCGAACAAAACGCTCATCGTGGCTGCGCCAGAGCGCCCAAGACATCTCAGCCTCCTACGACACACATTGCCACGGCTCCTGGGCAGGTCTGGTGTCGGACATGACCTACCTTCCGGCCAATGTTCAAGGGCGATGGTTCCATCTATACCTAATCCTGGACTTGTACAGCCGCAAGATTGTGGGTGCTGAGGTGCATGAAAGTGACAGCGCCGACCATGCGGTGCATCTGGTGCGCCGCACCGCTTTGGCTGAGAGTATTGCCACACAGGACATCAAAACTGCTTTACAGCCTCCAAGGCTAAAAACCATGGAAGGATGTTCAAATCCTTCTGATCCGAAGGGGTGATGACACCGTCCTTCGCGTAGGCTTTCAATTCTTCCAGCCCATTACGGTCGGACTTATTATCCTCCGTGAGTTCGCGGTTATCGTCCACGCACGCTTTAAACCCCTTGAGGAATCCATCCACGGGTGCCCATAAGGGCGCGGTGACCGCCAATCCCAAGGCTGTAAGGGCGCGCTGTCCTTCACCCCTGTATGCCTGAACCATTGCAACGATTAGATATTTCCCGGCTGTAACCGGACTCCACAAGAAGTTCAATGCAGCTCGAACGGTGCCAACCACTACGCCAGCAACTACGGAAAAAAACCTCTTGAAGCAGGACATGCCATTGTGCGTATCCTGACACAGAGTTTGATTATTAGAATTGCTTGAACTAATTTTGACATCAGCTGTCCTACCCTTGCCCGCCAATGTGCCCCCGACATTTGACAGAACGTTTGAATTGCGATTAGATTCGGGAATGGTACCGATGGTGCGGATGGGTGCGGCGCTTACGTTATTGATATTTGGCATGCTTTAAAAAATGAAAAAGTGGGTCTGAATTAGCTCACCGAGATACTTTGTTGTTGTTGGCCTCCTCCCATGCAAAACGTGCTTGTGCGTTGGAATTTCGGATTGAAGCCAGAAGGTCCTGGGCCGTCAGATATTCATGCAATGTATGTTGAGTGGTCAGGATGACGTGAGCATTGCTGGGATTGACACTGAAAACGGCCAACCCGCCCATACCATAGTCAAAGTTCACAGACAACAAAGAGAGGGTCAGCATCCTCAGCTCGTCTAAGTCTGTGGGCAGACAGCCGAAATCGATCCGAATCTGCAAGCGTCCCGGATCGAATTCCTCATCGTAAAAGAGCAAAGTATCCAGTCCACCGACGTTCATGAGGCCGGTTTCCAGAAACGGGTCGTTTGCCTTCAAGCCAGCGCATTGGGCGACTTCCCTTATCAACCTTCGATAGCTTTCTTCATGCATCACTTGTTAGCCTTTAATGTTTTGTGACGCTACAACAGTAGCTTGCCACCTGCATTAACTAATATTGGCTTTAGTGGGGCCGCGCGTCGAAATAGTTCGACTAAAGTGGCTAAATTTCAGCGGGATAAGCAGGTTTCGCTGGCTCTCCGTCTTGCAGCAAGTCATTAAGATGTATAGACCCAGTGATTTCCTGCTGGGTATTTCGGACGAACGTGAACAGCCATTTCGGGCAACGTGAACGGGCGTGAATCGCCCCGGATTTACTAGACACCTC
>DGQR01000263.1 GCA_002390825.1 Rhodoferax sp. UBA4409 | reverse complement strand
TCACCCGCGCATGACCGAGCGTTGCGCAGAAAAGGGCATCGAATTTATGTCTACGCCTTTCGATGATGAGGCCGCTGACTTTCTCGTTGATTTGGGTATGAAGCGGATCAAAGTCCCGTCCGGCGAGATTACTAACCTTCCATTTTTGCGGTATCTGGCAGGGAAAGATCGGCCTTTGATTCTTTCAACTGGCATGGCAACTCTTCAAGAGATTATTGAAGCGACCGAGGTCATTAGATCAGAGCGGGAGGTTTTGGGTCTCAAGGCTCCATTGGAGTCCATATTGACCGTTTTGCATTGCACATCCAATTACCCAGCCGCCCCAAGCGACGTGAATTTGAGGGCGATGGGGACGATTGCTTCTGAGTTAGGTCTGCCCGTTGGCTACTCCGACCACACACTTGGCCTAGCTGTTTCAACTGCGGCGGTTGCTAGAGGGGCTGTTGTAATTGAAAAGCACTTTACGCTTGACTGTAATCTTCCTGGTCCAGATCACAAGGCGTCGCTGACACCAGAGGAGCTTGCGGCTCTTGTAAGTCAAATCAGAGCGGTCGAGCGTGCGCTAGGTTCTGCTGAAAAGCGACCTACGCTTGCTGAGCTGCCAGTTCGTGAACTGGTTCGTCGCAGTGTGACTACAGCACGCGATTTGCCTGCCGGTGTGGCGGTGTCTGCGGATGACCTTTGTTTGCTTCGGCCTGGCACAGGTATCGCTCCTCGTGATTTGGACGCTGTTTTTGGACGTTTGACGGTGCATTCGATACCAGCTGGAACCACGTTGCAGTGGAGTGATTTTGCGTGAAATTGCTATGACCCGCCGTATTTGTTATTTGACTGGCACACGAGCCGACTTTGGTCTGATGTCATCCACTTTGCATGCGATTGACAGAGATCCTCGTTTGGACTTGAAGTTGCTTGCAACTGGAATGCATTTGTCTCCACGTTATGGTCATACAGTTGACGAAATCGAGGCTGAAGGGTTTGCAATTGCTGCTCGAGTGCCTGTTGAATTAGAAGGCGCAAGTGCAGCTGGTATGGCCGTCAATGTGGGCCTAATGTTGCAAGGGTTTGTGCCCGCGTTGCAGGCTATTGACCCCGATATTGTTCTGCTTCTGGGTGACCGTGGTGAGATGCTGGCTGGTGCGATTGCTGCCATCCATTTGGGTATTCCTATTGCGCATCTGCATGGTGGTGAGCGTTCGGGTACGGTGGATGAACCCGTGCGTCATGCAATTTCTAAATTGTCACATTTGCACTTCGTTGCGACGCAAGAGGCGCGGGACCGACTAGTGCGCATGGGTGAGCAAAGCACGAATGTGCATGTGGTCGGTGCTCCTGGTATCGATGGCCTTCTGGAGGTAAAGCCGCTGGATAGAGTGGCGCTTTGTTTGACAGCTGGATTTGATCCAGCTAAGCCCATTGGGTTGTTGGTGTACCACCCAGTTTTGCAAGAGGCAATTGATGCTGATCGTCAGGTCTGTGAAGTTCTATCGGCGGCAGAGGGTCTTCAATTACTGGCCTTGATGCCAAATTCAGATGCCGGAAGTGAGGCAGTACGTCGGCAATTGACACAGGCTGCTGAGACAGGACAAGTGGTGTTGCGTACGCATCTGCGCCGCGAGGAGTACATCGGTTGGTTATCTTGTTGCGACGTCTTGTTGGGAAATTCCAGTAGTGGAATTATTGAAGCTGCCAGTTTTGGTACACCCGTTGTGAATATCGGAACGCGACAAAATATGCGACAGCGTAATGCCAATGTCACTGATGTGCCGGCCAAATTGAATGAGGTTCGTAGAGCATTGGTCGAGTCACTTGCACACGGACGTTATCCCCTGGTCAATGTCTATGGCGATGGGCAAGCGGGTCCCAGAATTGTCGACCTGTTGGCTACAAAACCCATAACTCCTGATCTCATGGCCAAGTGCAATGGTTACTGATAAATGGGTCGTTGTCGGGGCTGGCGGCCATGCACGCGTTGTTATGGATGCATTGCTTTTTAGTGGAGATATCCAAAATTCATATGTGTTTGCCGATGATGATGTGGCTTTACACGGAGTTGAAATGTTGGGCGTTACTGTGCTAGGGTCGTCAACGCAATTGATACAACATGGCACCCGTTTTCATGTTGCGGTTGGTGCCAATCGAACACGCGAGATGTTGTTCAGTGCATTAGTGGATATTGGTGGCTTGCCGTTTGCGGTAACTCACTCCAGTGCTTGTGTGTCGCAATTTGCCAAGGTTGCTGCCGGAAGTTTTATTGCTGCGCAGGCGGTTGTTGCACCGACTTCCGTAATCGGTATGGGCGTTATTGTCAACCATAGTGCTGTGGTTGACCACGATTGCAGAGTAGGTGATTTTTCTCATATTGCACCCGGGGCAACGCTTGCCGGCGGTGTCGTTTTAGGGCGTGGTGTTCTTGTCGGAGCTGGAGCTCGTCTTTTACCGGGTATCACCATCGGGGCCGAAGCTGTTATTGGTGCGGGCGCAGTGGTTACGGCAAATGTGGGACCTCATGCCAAAGTTCTCGGCGTACCTGGTCGCGTTGTTTAACGAGTTTATTTATGAATGAAATCAGTCAAATAATCATCACTTCATCAGCCACCATCAGGGCTGCTTTAAAGCAGCTTGACCAAGCGGGGTCAGGTGTTTTGCTTCTGCTCAACAGCGATGGGCGGTTCCTTCGCACGGTGACTGATGGCGATATTCGACGACTGATTTTGGCAGATGGTGCGCTTGAAGAAACACTTGCAAAATTGCCTGCTAGGGACTGTATCGTCCTGAATCAAGGATTCAGTCGTCAAGGTGCACTGGAGCTGATGAATCAACACTCAATCAATCATCTGCCTGTTCTCGATGCTGATGGCCGTGTTGTTCGCTTGTTAGATCGCAAAGAAGTCGACGAGCAAATTTTGTTATCTACTCCTCACATGGGTGAGCGTGAAAGAGAGTTTGTAGAGGACGCATTTCGAACTAATTGGATTGCACCCTTGGGGCCAAACGTTGATGCATTTGAACGCGAGTTGGCGGAGCTTGTCGGGATAAAGCATGCGGCCGCTGTCAGTTCAGGTACTGCGGCGATACATCTCGCGTTGGTGTTGCTTGGCGTTGGCCGTGGTGATACGGTGTTCTGCTCCTCCTTTACATTTGCCGCAAGTGCTAATCCGATCATTTATCAAGGTGCTGAGCCCGTATTCATTGACTCGGAGCCCGAAAGCTGGAATATGTCTCCATCAGCTTTGGAGGATGCATTTCTGGATGCGAAAGCTACAGGCCGCATGCCTCGGGCGGTGATTGTTGTTAATCTATATGGGCAAAGTGCTGACTTTGATCCGATTGTCGAAATTTGTCGACGTTATGGCGTACCGATTGTTGAGGATGCAGCTGAATCTTTGGGGGCCACATACAAGGGGCGCCAAAGTGGTACCTTCGGCACGCTTGGTGTTTTTTCATTCAACGGCAACAAGATCATCACGACTTCAGGCGGCGGCATGCTTGTCTCTGACGATGAGGATTTGATTGTTCGAGCGCGCTTTTTGGCAACACAAGCCCGTGAACCTGCGTTGCATTACGAGCATCAAGTGATCGGCTATAACTACCGAATGAGCAATATTTTGGCCGGTGTAGGCCGTGGGCAGTTGTGCGTACTGGATCAGCGGGTCGCAGCGCGGCGTGAAGTTTTTGCGCGTTATAAAACTGAACTGAAAAACTATTCAGTTTTTGAATGGATGCCGGAGCCAGATTGGAGTCGTTCAAATCGCTGGCTTTCAGCTTGCACTGTTCATATTAATGAATTGGGTATGGATGTTCAGCAATTTATTCGAAGACTTTC
>DGQR01000167.1 GCA_002390825.1 Rhodoferax sp. UBA4409 | reverse complement strand
GGATAGAGCAACAGCCTTCTAAGCTGTGGGTCGGGGGTTCGATCCCCTCCGGGCACGCCAAGTCGCTCTCTTTCCCTAAATCCTCAATTCATGCGCGGTATCTGAGATCCCGAGCCAGTGCTCAGCCGCACGGGCTAATGTTTGTGGATTACCAGTGCTGTAGAAGTCAATCCGGCCTGCATCGGAGGATTCTTGGGTCTGCAGAAGATCGGCCTCCGCTAGCAGTCGTCGTGTCTGGCGAGCGACCGGTGCGCCGCCTTCCAGATAGCGCACCTTGTCCCCGGTTCCCATGCGCAGTGGAGACTCGGCAAATGGGTAGTGTGTGCAGCCCAACACTAGGGTGTCCATCTCGCCTTTTTGAGTGCCAAAAGTGCCCATGGCCCCCGTAAATGTTGCGCAGGCCGCTCCTGTTTTTGTAGCGTCTAATTGTTCAATGGCCAGTGCAAGTCCGGGGCAGGGTTGAAGAACAAATCGTGCTTGGCCTTGCAGGCTGGCCAGCAAACGTTGGAACTTCTCGCTCTTCAGGGTGCTCGGCGTTGCCATCACCCCGATCACGCCTGTTTGGCTCGCCGCTACGGCGGGTTTGAGTGCCGGCTCAATACCGATGATGGGCAAGCCAGGGTGCTCTGCCCGCAGCACATGGATGGCTGCCGCAGTTGCCGTGTTACAGGCTACGACCAGTGCTTTGATCCGGTGCTGACTTTGCAGCCAGCGGCTGATCGTGCCGGACCGATGGATGAGGTAATCGTCATCCCGCTCACCATAGGGCGCATGGCCACTGTCGGCGACATAGACAAACCTCTCGAGCGGCAGCACGGCCCTGAGCGCCCGCAGGACGCTCAGGCCACCTAGGCCGCTGTCAAACACCCCGATGGGGTGCATGCTTTCGATTGGCAATGGCTTAACGCGAAGTGACAGGAATGGACTTGAACTCGCCGGTAGCGATCTTCTTTTTCCACTCTTCAGGCCCTGTGATGTGGGCACTGGTGCCACCAGCGTCCACCGCCACGGTGACAGGCATGTCAACGACGTCGAATTCGTAAATCGCTTCCATACCCATGTCTTCAAAACCGACCACTTTGGCGGTTTTGATGGCCTTGGACACCAAGTAGGCCGCACCGCCCACCGCCATCAAGTAGGCGCTCTGGTGCTTCTTGATGGCTTCGATGGCGACGGGGCCGCGCTCTGCCTTGCCGATCATGGCAATCAGTCCGGTTTGCGCCAGCATCATCTCGGTGAATCCATCCATGCGGGTGGCGGTTGTCGGGCCGGCGGGGCCCACGGCTTCATCGCGAACCGGGTCAACGGGGCCGACGTAATAGATCACCCGGTTGGCAAAGTCCACGGGCAGCTTTTCGCCCTTGGCCAGCATGCCCTGGATGCGTTTGTGCGCGGCATCACGGCCGGTGAGCATCTTGCCGTTCAACAACAAAGTCTGGCCTGGTTTCCAGCTGGCGACTTCTTCCTTCGTCAGGGTATTGAGGTCCACTTTTTTGCTGGTCTCGTAGTCAGGTGTCCAGTTGACGTTGGGCCAGAGGTCCAAGCTTGGCGGATCCAAATAAACGGGGCCGCTGCCGTCCAACACAAAATGGGCATGGCGGGTGGCGGCGCAGTTCGGGATCATGGCGACCGGTTTGCTGGCTGCGTGGGTCGGGTACATCTTGATCTTGACGTCCAACACGGTGGTCAAACCGCCCAGGCCTTGTGCGCCAATGCCCAGCGCATTGACCTTCTCCATGAGCTCCAAGCGCATTTTTTCCACATTGTTGAGTTCAGCGCCGGTGGCGGCTTTGGTCTGCAGCTCATACATGTCCAAATCGTCCATCAGGCTCTCTTTTGCCATCAGGACGGCCTTTTCAGCGGTGCCGCCGATGCCGATGCCCAGCATGCCGGGCGGGCACCAGCCTGCGCCCATGGTGGGAACCGTCTTCAAGACCCAGTCCACCACCGAATCGCCGGGGTTCAGCATGACCATTTTGCTTTTGTTCTCGGAACCGCCGCCTTTGGCAGCCACGGTCACTTCGACCGTATCGCCGGGCACGATTTCCGTGAAGATCACTGCCGGGGTGTTGTCTTTGGTGTTTTTGCGCAAAAACTCAGGGTCTGCAACCACCGAGGCGCGCAAAGTGTTGTCGGGGTGGTTGTAGCCCTGGCGCACACCTTCGTTGATCGCGTCGTCCAAGCTCCCCGTGAAGCCCTCCCAGCGCACATCCATACCGACTTTGAGGAACACGTTCACGATGCCGGTGTCCTGGCAAATGGGGCGGTGGCCGGTCGCGCTCATTTTGCTGTTGGTCAGGATTTGGGCGATCGCGTCTTTGGCGGCCGGGCTCTGCTCGCGCTCGTAGGCACGGGCGAGGTGGGCAATGTAGTCGGCGGGGTGGTAGTAGCTGATGTACTGCAGCGCGGCAGACACGGATTCGATCAGGTCAGCCTGGCGGATAGAGGTGGTCATGGTCGGTCTTTTCAGAGATTGGATAGCAGTGAAGGGCAAACCCGCTGAGTTTATCGAATCACACCTGCACCAGCCTGACGGCGGGCCTTGACCGATATCAGTCAGTGATTTGTAAGTGCATGGGATAACCATGCGCGCAGTTTTCAAAAAATCCGAGGAGACAAACCTGTGAGCGCATCATCTTCTGCTATCGAGTCCATGTTGGTTGAAAACCGGGTGTTCCCACCCAGTGAAGCCACGGTCAAAGCGGCCCGCATCTCCGGCATGGAGGGCTACAACGCACTTTGCGCCGAAGCCGAGAAAGATTTCGAAGGTTTCTGGACCCGCTTGGCCAAGGAAAACGTGGTGTGGAACAAGCCTTTCACCCGCACTTTGGATGAGTCCAACGCACCGTTTTACAAATGGTTTGATGACGGCGAGTTGAATGCGTCCGCGAACTGCCTGGACAAGCATATCGGTACCCCCACCGAAAACAAAGTGGCGGTCATTTTTGAGGCCGATGACGGCACTGTCACCAAAACCACTTACAAAGAGCTGTTGGCACGGGTCAGCCAGTTTGCCAACGCACTGAAGGCAGACGGCATCCAAAAGGGCGACCGGGTACTGGTGTACATGCCCATGACCCTGGAAGGCGTGATTGCGATGCAGGCCTGCGCCCGTATCGGCGCCACCCACAGTGTGGTGTTCGGCGGCTTCTCGGCCAAGGCCTTGCAAGAGCGCATCATTGACGCAGGTGCGGTGGCGGTGATCACCAGCAACTACCAGATGCGCGGTGGCAAAGAGTTGCCCTTGAAGTCCATCGTGGACGAGGGCATTGCCATGGGTGGCTGCGAGTCCATCAAGAATGTGTACGTGTACCAGCGCACCAAAACTGCCTGCAACATGGTGGCCGGGCGCGACAAGACGTTTGATGAGGCGCTGGCCGGTAAAAGTACCGACTGCGCTCCGGTACCCGTGGGCGCTGAGCATCCCTTGTTCATACTCTACACCTCGGGTTCTACCGGCAAGCCCAAGGGCGTGCAGCATTCCACAGGGGGCTATTTGCTGTGGGCCAAGCTCACGATGGATTGGACCTTTGACTTGAAGCCTGAGGATGTGTTCTGGTGCACGGCTGATATCGGCTGGATCACGGGCCACACCTATGTGGCCTACGGCCCCTTGGCCGCTGGCGCCACCCAGATCATTTTTGAGGGTGTGCCCACTTTTCCGAATGCTGGCCGCTTCTGGCAAATGATCGAGCGCCACAAATGCACCATCTTCTACACGGCGCCGACTGCGATCCGTTCGCTGATCAAGGCCGCTGAGAGCGATGCCTCTGTGCACCCCGACCGCTCGGACTTGTCAAGCCTGCGCATTCTTGGCTCGGTGGGTGAACCCATCAACCCCGAAGCATGGATGTGGTATTACAAAAATGTCGGCCACGAAAAATGCCCCATCGTGGACACTTTCTGGCAAACCGAAACCGGTGGCCACATGATGACCCCGCTGCCCGGCGCCACACCGCTGGTGCCCGGTAGCTGCACACTGCCCCTGCCCGGGATCATGGCTGCCATCGTGGATGAAGTGGGCAATGACATTGCCAATGGAACCGGTGGTATCTTGGTCGTCAAGCGCCCGTGGCCTTCCATGATCCGCACCATCTGGAATGACCCTGAGCGTTTCAAAAAGGCCTATTTCCCCGAGGAAATGGGTGGCAAGCTGTACCTCGCCGGTGACGGTGCGGTGCGCAGTGCAGACCGTGGCTATTTCCGTATCACCGGCCGTATTGATGACGTGCTCAACGTGTCGGGCCACCGCATGGGAACCATGGAAATTGAGTCCGCGCTCGTGTCCAAGTCCGATCTGGTCGCAGAAGCTGCCGTGGTCGGCCGCCCCGATGATTTGACGGGCGAGGCGATTTGCGCTTTTGTGGTGCTGAAGCGGGCCCGCCCCAGCGGCGACGAAGCCAAAGCGATTGCCAAAGAACTGCGCGACTGGGTTGCCAAAGAAATCGGGCCGATTGCCAAGCCCAAAGACATCCGCTTTGGTGAAAACCTGCCCAAGACCCGTTCCGGCAAGATCATGCGCCGCTTGCTGCGCTCCTTGGCCAAGGGCGAGTCCATCACCCAGGACACCAGCACCCTGGAGAATCCAGCCATTCTGGACCAATTGGGACAGGCTTACTAAGCCAGCCTAGGTTCTCGATACGGTGGGCGCCTGTGGCGCCTGCCCATAAAAAAAGCCGTTGGGTCTCAGCGGCTTTTTTTCGTTTTTGGTAACTTGCTTAGTTCAGTGAGAGAACCCAAGCTGCCAATTTCTTGGCCTCGGCTTCACTGACCTGCGAATTTGCCGGCATGTAAGCGGTACCCCAGGCGCCGCTACCGCCTTTCATGATCTTGGTGGCAAGCCGGTCTGCGGCTGTCTTGTCCCCCTTGTACTTGGTGGCCACGTCTTTGAACGCCGGGCCGAGCACTTTTTTGTCCATCATGTGGCAGGTCATGCAGTTCTTGGACTTGGCCAAGCCCTGATCCGCCCAAGCGAGGGGGCTGAGCAACACCACGGAGAGCACCCAACTACGCGATAGAAAATGATTCATCTGAAGCCTCTGTTGTTTCGCTAACATCTCTACAACGGGATTGTAGTAACGCAGGTTGACCCCCCCAATAGAAACAGGGGCAACACATTGGAGCAAATACTATGTATTTTCTGGGTTTGGGTTTGATTCTTCTGGCCATGAAATACCTGCTGATCGAGCCGGTAGCCGCGTGGGCTTGGTGGCAGGTTCTGGTGCCTTTTGCACTGGCAATTGCCTGGTGGGCGTGGGCGGACAGTTCCGGCTACACCAAACGCAAGGCCATGGACAAGGAAAATGCCCGCAAGCAGGCCCGCATAGACCGCCAGCGGGAAGCCATGGGGCTGCAGGGGTCTAAAAAACGTCGTTGAGGGGCTGGAGGATAATCTCCGGCGCCCCCATTCTGTTCAACCGAATATCTATTTCACACCATGCCAGCTTACCGTTCCAAGACCTCCACTGCCGGCCGCAACATGGCCGGTGCACGCTCTTTGTGGCGCGCGACCGGCATGAAGGATGCTGACTTCAGCAAGCCCATCATCGCCGTAGTGAATTCGTTCACCCAGTTCGTGCCGGGCCACGTGCACCTCAAAGACTTGGGTCAGTTGGTCGCGCGCGAGATCGAGGCAGCGGGCGGTGTTGCCAAAGAGTTCAACACGATTGCCGTGGACGACGGTATCGCCATGGGCCACGACGGCATGTTGTATTCGCTGCCTAGCCGCGACATCATTGCTGACAGCGTGGAGTACATGGTTAACGCGCACTGCGCCGATGCCATGGTGTGTATCTCTAACTGCGACAAGATCACCCCCGGCATGTTGATGGCCGCTATGCGCCTGAACATTCCGGTGGTGTTTGTGTCCGGCGGCCCCATGGAGGCCGGCAAGGTCAAGCTGCTCAACCCTACGACCCAGAAAATTGAATTCCGAAAGCTCGATTTGGTCGATGCCATGGTCATGGCCGCGGACGACAAGGTCAGCGATGCGGACGTTGCAGAAGTCGAACGTTCTGCTTGCCCCACCTGCGGTTCCTGCTCCGGCATGTTCACCGCCAATTCCATGAATTGCCTGACCGAAGCTTTGGGCTTGTCTTTGCCCGGTAACGGTACTGTGTTGGCGACCCACGCCGACCGCGAGCAATTGTTCAAGCGCGCGGGTCATCTGGTGGTGGAGCTCTGCAAGCGTTACTACGAAGAAGAAGACAGCAGCATCCTGCCGCGTTCCATGGGTTTCAAGGCCTTCGAGAACGCGATGGCGCTGGACATTGCCATGGGCGGCTCCACCAACACCATCCTGCACATTCTGGCCATTGCCCAAGAAGCGGAAATCGACTTCACCATGGCCGATATCGATCGCATGTCCAAGATCGTGCCGCAGCTGTGTAAAGTGGCTCCGAATACGGACAAGTACCACATTGAAGACGTGCATCGCGCAGGCGGCATCATGGGCATTCTGGGTGAGCTGGACCGCGCAGGCCGTTTGCACACCGACTTGGGCACTGTGCACAGTAAGACCATGAAGGACGCGCTCGACCAGTGGGATATTGCCCGCAACCCGTCGGACGCGGTCAAGACCTTTTACAAGGCTGGCCCCGGCGGCATCCCTACCCAGGTGGCGTTCAGCCAGGCTGCCCGTTGGCCCAGCCTCGACACCGACCGCGCTACAGGCTGCATCCGCTCTGTGGAGCACGCCTTCAGCAAAGAAGGCGGTCTGGCCGTGCTGGTTGGCAACATTGCGCTCAACGGTTGTGTCGTCAAAACCGCGGGTGTGGATGACAGCTTGCTGGTGTTTGAAGGCCCTGCCCACGTGGTGGAGTCGCAAGACGAAGCGGTCGCCAATATTTTGGCCGACAAAGTGGTGGCGGGTGACGTCGTCATCGTGCGTTACGAAGGCCCCAAGGGCGGCCCCGGTATGCAAGAGATGCTGTACCCCACCAGCTATATCAAGTCCAAGGGCTTGGGCAAGGCCTGCGCGCTGTTGACCGATGGCCGCTTCTCTGGCGGTACCTCGGGTCTGTCCATCGGCCACGCCTCGCCTGAAGCGGCTGCGGGTGGTGCTATCGGCCTGGTTCGCAATGGCGACCGTATCCGCATCGACATCCCCAACCGTTCGATCAACGTGCTTGTCTCTGATGAAGAGTTGGCAGCCCGCCGCGTGGAGCAGGACAAGCTGGGCTGGAAGCCTGCGCAACCACGCCCCCGCAAGGTGACAGCCGCTCTCAAGGCCTACGCCAAGCTGGTCATGTCTGCCGACAAGGGCGCCGTGCGCGACCTCTCGTTGCTCGATTAAGCAGCCCGCACGCCGGGGCAGAAGGCTGCTCCGGTGTGCTTATTAGGTTTTCATGCTGATTCATCCTCAAATTGACCCGATTGCGCTGCAATTGGGCCCGGTCGCTGTGCATTGGTACGGCCTGACCTACCTCGTCGCTTTCGGGCTATTCCTGTTTCTCGGCGCGCGCAGGTTGCGTCAGCCTGCATTTGCGGCAGGGCAGGGTGCTTGGTCGTTCAAGGACATTGAGGACATTTTGTTCCTCGGTGTCATGGGCGTGGTGCTCGGTGGGCGCATAGGCTACTGCCTGTTCTACAAGCCCGGCTACTACGCCAGTCATCCGCTGGAAGTCTTGTACGTCTGGCAAGGCGGCATGAGTTTCCATGGCGGCATGCTTGGGGTGATCGGCTCCATGTTGTGGTTTGCCCACTCGCGCAAAAAGTCGTTCTGGCAAGTCGCAGATCTGGTGGCTCCCTGTGTGCCCACCGGGCTGGCCTCGGGGCGGGTCGGCAACTTCATCAACGGCGAGTTGTGGGGGCGGGTTGCGGACCCCGCGTTGCCATGGGGAATGGTGTTTCGCGATGGCGGGCCGCTGCCGCGCCATCCATCGCAGATTTATCAGTTCCTGCTGGAGGGGCTGCTGCTCTTCGTGTTGCTCTGGTGGTATGCCAGCAAGCCGCGCAAGCAAGGGCAGGTGGCGGCGGCGTTTTTGTTAGGCTATGGCGTGTTCCGTTTCATTGCTGAGTTCTTCCGCGAGCCGGATGCCCACCTCGGTTTGCTGAGCCTGGGCATGAGCATGGGGCAGTGGCTCTGTGTGCCGATGATTCTGGGTGGCGCAGCCTTGTGGCTTTGGGCAGATCGCCGCAAAGCCTGATTTCACGGTCTACTTACCGGAGCACTCCACTAAAGCACCCCACGGGTAAGTACCGGGGGTGCTTTTTTGTTTTGCGCTCTATGATTTTCCGTAATTACCGGTAATTATGAAAAATTACCGGCTTGGAAATCTTCCTCAGGAGTGTGTCTGCCGATGCGTGCTGTTCCCAATTCCTTGCATGACGACGTAGCCGACCGGCTGCGGCATCGCATTTTTGAAGGGGCATTGCCGGCGGGCGCTTATGTGGATGAGGTTGCACTCTGCACCGAGTGGTCCATCTCACGCACGCCCTTGCGCGAGGCGCTCAAAGTGCTGGCTGCCGAGGGGCTGATCCGGCATGAGCCGCGGCGTGGCAGTTTTGTTAGCGAGGTCACCGAGCGGGACTTGGACGATATTTTTCCGGTCATTGCTTTGCTGGAAGGCCGCTGCGCCTTCGAGGCGGCGCGCAAGGCCACGGCGGCAGATTTGGCGGCCCTTGAGGCACTGCACCTGAATTTGCAGGCGCATGCTGCGGCAGGGCGGATCCCCGACTACTACGCCACCAATTACACGATCCACGAGGCCATCATCACCCTTGCGGACAACCGGTGGCTGGCCCAGTCGATCGCGGACCTTCGAAAAATTCTCAAGCTCGCGCGCTTGCAGCAGTTGCGTGCTCCCGGGCGCTTGGAGCAGAGCCTCAGTGAGCACCTTGCTGTGTTTGCCGCCATCCGCGCGGGTGACGCAGAGGCCGCCGATGCAGCCATGCGCAACCACTTGCTGCGCCAGCGTGAAGCTTTGCGTGAATTGGCCCATTACGGAAAGAGCAGGTTATTGGCATGACACAAGATTCCTGGATCAACCGCAACGTCGTGCGGCTACTGCCGCGGGGTTTTAAGCAAAATGTGCCGTCCACGCCCGTATCTAGTGCGCGAGATGCTCCTGAATTGATAGTGGTGAAGGCGGCATCCAGCGTTTTCAAAGGGCGCCCGCAGGTGCGCAGCACCCGTGAGCGCTTGCAGGGAACGCTGCGCCAAAGCAACGAGGCCCTGTCGCCCAGGGTGCTGCGTCGCATTTTGCAAGAGCTCCAGGCGGTGATTGATGGACGGGTGAGCGAGGTTGAAGGCGGGCGTCGGGCAGCGGCCCTGATGGCCTGGTATGCCGGCGCCACCCCGCCACGCCGCCTCGATATGTGGCTGCTGATGAGTGAAATGTTTGTGGCGGACCCGGTAAAAGCCCAAGCGGCGCAGGCACAGTTTGCTGCGGCGCTCGGCACTCCCGATGAAGCCGCCGCCGAAGTCCACTACCGCCGGGCCACGGTGTCGCCGCGCCGGCGCTTGCTGCAGCGCTTTAGCGCCGATGCGGCCGGCATCCGCTTTCTGGTGAATCTGCGAGCGGAAATGCAGAACGCATTGAAGTCCGACAAGCGGCTGCAGGCGCTGGATGTGGAGATGGAGTACATGTTCTCCACCTGGTTCGA
>DGQR01000241.1 GCA_002390825.1 Rhodoferax sp. UBA4409 | reverse complement strand
CCGCTCCTGCCGCGAAGGCGTGTGCGGATCGGACGCGATGAACATCAACGGCAAGAACGGTCTGGCCTGCCTGACCAACATGTTGACCTTGCCTGGCAAGATTGTGTTGAAACCCCTGCCCGGCCTGCCCGTGATCCGCGACTTGATCGTGGACATGACCCAGTTCTTCAAGCAGTACAACTCGATCAAGCCCTACTTGATCAACGACACCGTGCCGCCTGAAAAAGAGCGTCTGCAATCGCCTGAAGAGCGCGAAGAGCTCAACGGCTTGTACGAGTGCATCTTGTGCGCCAGCTGCTCCACCAGCTGCCCCAGCTTCTGGTGGAACCCCGACAAGTTCGTCGGCCCAGCAGGTTTGCTGCAGGCCTACCGCTTTATTGCGGACAGCCGCGACCAAGCTACCGGTGAGCGCTTGGACAACCTGGAAGACCCTTACCGTTTGTTCCGTTGCCACACCATCATGAACTGCGTCGACGTCTGCCCCAAGGGATTGAACCCCACCAAGGCTATCGGCAAGATCAAGGAAATGATGGTTCTGCGTGCGGTTTAACGCAAGTTACGGTACACGCGCATGACAGACGAAAAAATTGATGAACGAGGCTTGAGCAAACTGCAATGGCGCTGCCGTCGCGGTCTGCTAGAAAACGACTTGTTCATCGAGCGCTTTTTCCGCCGGTACAGCGACACCTTGACGGTTCGCCATGCCGACGCCCTGTCTGCGCTCATGGACCTAAGCGACAACGACTTGCTCGACGTGCACTTGGCACGAAAAACGCTGTTGCAGGTGGACGCTGCCCTCGATCGCGCAGACGTCCATGAAGTTTTGAAAATGTTGAGAGAACCTCTCTGAAAGGCGAAAGATGAAACTAGCTGATAACAAAGCCACCCTGTCGTTCAGTAACGGCAGCCCCAGCGTGGAAATGCCCGTTTACCAGGGCAACATCGGACCGGATGTGATCGACATCCGCAAGCTTTACGCCCAGACCGGCATGTTCACATATGACCCCGGTTTTCTCTCAACCGCTTCTTGCCAGTCCGGCATCACCTACATCGACGGCGACAAGGGTGAATTGCTGTACCGCGGCTATCCTATCGAACAGTTGGCCACCAACGTCGACTATCTGGACACCTGCCACCTTTTGTTGAAGGGTGAACTGCCCAACGCCACAGAGCGCGTGGACTTCCACAAACTCGTGACCAACCACACCATGGTCAACGAGCAGATGCAGTTCTTCTTGCGTGGCTTCCGCCGTGACGCACACCCTATGGCTGTGTTGACCGGCTTGGTGGGTGCCCTGTCTGCGTTCTACCACGACAGCACCGACATCAATAACCCTGAGCACCGCGAAATCGCGGCGATCCGTTTGATCGCCAAGATGCCTACGCTCGTAGCCATGGCCTACAAGTACGGCGTAGGCCAGCCTTTCATGTACCCGCAGAACGACCTGAGCTACTCCGGTAACTTCCTGCGCATGATGTTCGGCACTCCTTGCGAAGAGTACAAGGTCAACCCCGTGATCGAGCGCGCGATGGACCGCATCTTCATCCTGCACGCAGACCACGAGCAGAACGCGTCCACCTCTACCGTTCGTCTGTGCGGTTCTTCCGGCACCAACCCGTTTGCTGCTATCGCAGCCGGTGTGGCTTGCTTGTGGGGCCCTGCCCACGGCGGTGCGAACGAAGCCTGCCTGAACATGCTGGAAGACATCCAGCGCCAAGGTGGCGTGTCCAAGGTTGGTCAGTTCATGGAACAGGTCAAGGACAAGAACTCCGGCGTCAAGCTCATGGGCTTCGGTCACCGCGTCTACAAGAACTACGACCCACGCGCAAAGCTCATGCAAGAGACTTGCAATGAAGTGCTGGAAGCTCTGGGCCTGGAAAACGACCCGCTGTTCAAGTTGGCCAAGCAGTTGGAAAAGATCGCTTTGGAAGACGACTACTTCGTCCAGCGCAAGCTCTACCCCAACGTGGACTTCTACTCCGGCATCGTGCAGCGCGCCATCGGCATCCCTGTGAACCTGTTCACCGGTATCTTCGCATTGGCCCGTACCGTTGGCTGGATTGCCCAGTTGAACGAAATGATCGGCGACCCTGAGTACAAGATCGGCCGCCCACGCCAGCTGTTCACCGGTTCCGTCAAGCGCGACGTCAAGCCCCTCGACCAGCGCTAAGCCCTAGGCTAAGCACCAACCCCGCCACCCGAAAGGGCCGCGGGGTTTTTTTATGGCTTTTGGGGCGCTAGCCCACACAGAGCGTGCGCATGACGCTATAAAAATAATAGCAACCATTCACCCCCCCGAACTGGCAGATGCTCAGCAGCCTGTCCACTTGCCCTCCCAAGACCTGTGACATCGCCAATTGCGATGACAAAGACTCAAAGCAGTGGGAAAATATGAAAAGACATCGAGTAACGCGATGTCTCAACACCATGCTCCTTCAGGACCGCCACTTTTCCCGCCGCATAGACCTCGCATCGCTACAGATGTTCGTGGCCGTGTGCGAGTGCGGAAGTATTGGCAAGGCGGCGGAGCGGGAGTTCATAGCAGCTTCGGCGCTGAGCAAGCGCTTGAGCGATCTGGAAGCAACCCTGGGCAGTCCGCTACTGCAACGCCACTCCCGCGGCGTGCACCCGACTCCCGCCGGACAAAGCTTGCTGCACCATGCCCGCAGCGTGCTGTTCACCTTGGATCGCATGCACACGGAGCTGCATGAATACGCCGATGGTGCACGCGGCCAAGTGCGGGTGCATGCCAGCATCTCGGCCACCGTGCAGTTCCTTCCAGAAGACCTGGGCGCATTTATCCGCGCACACCAAGGCATCCGCATAGACCTTGAAGAACACCTGAGCAGCGAAGTCATCCGCGCCGTGCAGGAGGGCGCCGCCGATTTCGGTGTGTGCAACACGGCGGATGGCGCGGGTGAGTTGCAGACGCTGCCCTACCGCCAGGACCAATTGGTCCTGATCGTGCCCAGCACCCACGCGCTGGCGCGTGAATCGTCAGTGGCGTTCGCCGACACTTTGGCGCTAGACCATGTGGGCCTGCATTCCAACAGCTCCATTTACACGGCGATGCGGCAGGCAGCGGCGGCGCTGGGTCAAAACATCAAGCTGCGCATACAGGTCACCGGCCTGGACGCCATGTGCCGCATGATCCACAACGGCTTGGGCGTGGGGGTCATGCCCCAACGGGCTTTTGCGCTGATGCACAGCACCGGCACGTTGACCGCAGTCCCCCTTACCGACCCATGGGCGCACCGGCACATTGAGCTGGTGGCCCGCGACTTCTCGACCCTTCCGCGCAGTGCGCGCTTGCTGGTCGACCACCTAAAATCAATTCTCTAAAGGAAGCAACCCCATGGCACGCACGCTCTACGACAAACTCTGGGACGACCACGTCGTTCACACCGAAGACGATGGCACCTCCATCCTCTACATCGACCGCCATCTGGTCCACGAAGTGACCAGCCCTCAGGCGTTTGAAGGGCTGCGTGAAGCAGGTCGTAAGGTATGGCGCATCAGCTCCATCGTGGCCACCGCCGACCACAACACCCCCACCACCGGCTGGGAGCTGGGCTACGACGGCATCACCGACCCGACCAGCAAAGAGCAAGTTACCACCTTAGACAGCAACATCAAGGAATTCGGTGCTGCGGCCTTCTTCCCCTTTCTGTCCAAGCGCCAAGGCATCGTGCACGTGATGGGGCCTGAGAACGGTGCCACCCTGCCCGGTATGACGGTGGTCTGTGGTGACAGCCACACCTCCACCCACGGCGCATTTGGTGCGCTGGCCCACGGCATCGGTACAAGCGAGGTCGAGCACGTCATGGCCACGCAAACCTTGCTGGCCAAAAAAGCCAAGAACATGCTGGTCAAGGTCGAGGGCACAGTCGCCCCCGGCATCACCGGCAAAGACATCGTGCTGGCCATCAT
>DGQR01000159.1 GCA_002390825.1 Rhodoferax sp. UBA4409 | reverse complement strand
GCGTCCTCGAAGCGCGGGCTGCGGATGCGCACCGTGCCCCGGCTGGTGGGCTGCAGATTGCAGACGCTGGCCGTGAAGGCGTTGAAGCCGTGCAGCGGCTCGCCGAAGGCGTCCAGCGACAGCGGTTGCACGTGGTACTCGAGGTTGGGGCGCGGCAGGTCGGGGCGGCTGCGCGTGAAGGCGCCGAGTTGGCTGGGGGCCATGCTCATCGGCCCGCTGCGGCGCAAGGCGTACTCCAGGCCGATCTTCAACTTGCCCCAGGCGTTGTCGGCCAGGGTGTTGAGCGTGAGTCCCCGCCGATCCTTCGCGCCCCGCACCTTGTAGACCGCGCGGATCTGCAGGTGGTCTTGCAAGTTGGCACCCACGCCGGGAGTGTCTTGCAGCACCTTGACGCCGTACTGTTGCAAAAGCCCTGCAGGGCCAAGGCCGGAGTGCTGGAGTATTTGCGGCGATCCCACGGCACCCGCGCATAGCAAAACTTCCGCACGCGCAGTCGCTGTCACCATTTCGCTACCGGTCCAGACCTCCACCCCTGTGCAGCGCAGAGGGGTGGCTTCTGAGGCGTCCTCTGCCGCCGGTTCGATCAACAGGCGGGCTACTTGGGCCGAGTTCCAGAGCTCGAAATTCGGGCGCCCGTAGCACATGGGCCGCAAAAACGCCTTGGCCGTGTTCCAGCGCCAGCCGTCTTTCTGATTGACCTCGAAATAGCCCACGCCTTCGTTATTGCCGCGGTTGAAGTCCTCGGTGGCGGGGACCCCTGCCTGCTGTGCCGCTTGTGCAAACGCATCCAGCACATCCCACCGCAGGCGTTGCTTCTCTACGCGCCACTCCCCGCCCGCGCGGTGGTGCCGCAGTACCTCGCCGTACACCGTGGCGTTGTTCTTGATGATCGGCGACGCCGTGCCCTTGGCGCCATGCAGAGGGGTCGCACCGAGGTGGTGGTCTTCATGCAGCTTGAAATAGGGCAGGCTGTTGTCCCAGTTCCAATGGGCGTCGGCCGTGAGTTGGGCCCATTGGTCGTAATCGCGGGCTTGGCCCCGCATATAAATCATGCCGTTGATGCTGCTGCAGCCACCCAGGGTCTTGCCTCGCGGGTAGCGCAGGCTGCGCCCGTTCAGCCCGGCCTCGGGGGCGGTGTGAAACAGCCAGTCAGTGCGCGGGTTGCCAATGCAGTACAGGTAGCCCACGGGAATGTGGATCCAGTGGTAATCGTCCTTGCGACCCGCCTCGATCAGCAGCACCCGCTTGGAGGCATTGGCACTCAGCCGGTTAGCGAGCAGGCAGCCGGCAGTGCCTGCGCCGATGATGATGTAGTCAAAAGTAGTGTCGTTGTTCATAGCAGCAAAAAGCACGCTGCCGCAACGGCAGTCGGGAGAAGGGCGCCGAACAGCAAGCCGCCGGCACCGATGGATTGGTCTTCAAAACCGTGGCGCAGCAGCGCAACGCCCGCCGGGTTGGGGGCATTGGCGATCACCGTCAGCCCTCCGCCCGCAACGGCACCGGCCACCAGCATGTACTGCGAGGCGGGTGAAATACCCTGAATCAACGAGCCCAAGTAGGTCAGCGCCGCATTGTCGGTAAAAGCCGTCAGCACCAAGGCCCCGAAAAACAGCGCAGTGGGCTCGAGGCCGGACACGATCGGTTGGAGCCACCACTGCTGCATGCCCCCCAAAACCACCAGGCCCGCCAGAAAGAATCCGACCAGCAAACCCTCCTTGAGGATCAAGGGCGACTGGAATCGCGCATAGGCTTGTGTGTAGCCCAGAAAGAACCAAAACAAGCCCAGAAACAGCACCGGGTGGTGCGCAAGAACCACCACGCCCGCCAGAAACCCGAGGTGCACCAGGCTCACCAAGGCGGGCACGGGCACCTCCCCTGGTCTGTCGGTGTGGGCGGGCGTAGCCGGCAAATGCCGCCGCAAGACCCAGGTCAGGGCACTCGCGTTCACCAGCACGGCGATGGTGGCTTTCCAGCCGAATTGAGTGGCCATGAAGGCCGTGTCCCAGTTCCAGGTGGCGGCCACCATCAGCACCGGCGGTGCGGCATACGACGTGAGCGTGCCGCCGATGGAAATATTGACAAACAGCACGCCCAGCGCCGCATATTTCAGCCGCTCGGGCATCTCGGCGCGGAAGATCTGCGGCGCGAGCATCAGGGCCGCCAGTGTCATGGCGGCAGGCTCTGTAATCAGGGAGCCCAGAAGCGGCACTGCAGCCAAACCCAGCCAGGCCAACACCAAGGAAGAGGGCAGCGGCACGATCCGGCTGATGCCACTCAGGGCCGCGCGCACAGCCTCCAGCACCGGGCGCGAAGCGGCCACCACCATCACTACGCACACAAACAGCGGCTCGGTGTAGTGGCGAGATTCGGCGTAGGCGATGGCCTCGCTGCCACCGGCGATCAGTGCGATCGCAGCAACCAGCACAAAAGCCCAAAAGCCGAACACCACCTCCACCTCGCCCAGCAGATGAAACAAACCGGCATGGGCCGGGTGGCGGTGGGCCAGCGACTCTAGGTACTTGGCGCAAAAAGTGTGGAGGAGTGCAATGCCGAACAGTACGGCGCCCACCATATTCAGCAGGCTTACCGTATCTAGTGAGCCACTCATGTTCCTGTCCAGAGCGGTTTGCGCTTTTCCTGAAAGGCTTTTTGGCCCTCGCGGGCGTCATCGGTGAGGGTGAAGAGTGCGATCTGGCTTTCGGTGAACGCCATGGACTCTTCGAACGCCATGGTCTCCACCGATTTCATGGTGTAAAGCCCGCGGCGAATGGCTGCAGGGGACTTGTCCAGTATCCGATCCAGCAGCCATTGCAATTTGGCATCCACATCGTCGTCCACATGGTTGACCAACCCATAGGCCAGTGCCTGTGCGCTCGTGATCGGTTCGCCGGTGATGCACATCTCGGCAAGCACCCGGCGCGGCACCAGGTGTTGCAACACCGTGAGTACCTGCGCCGGAAACACGCCGACTTTGACTTCCGGCAGGCCAAAGGTGGCGTGGCTCGCCGCCACGGCCATGTCGCACATGGACAGCAGGCCCATGCCACCGGCCAGGCAAAAGCCGTTGACCCGTGCAATCAGCGGAATATGGCTGGCGCGGGCCGCGCGCAAGAGCTGGGCCAGGTGGGCGTGGGGTTGCGAATAGTCGCCGGTAAACACTTTGGAGGCCTGCAAGTCAGCGCCTGAGCAAAACGCCTTGGGGCCTGCGCCGGTGATCACGATCGCGCGGATGTCCGGTTGGTGCTGAGCCGCGCGAATCGCATCGGCCATGCCTGCAATTACGCCGTGGCTCATGGCGTTGCGGCGCTCTTCGCGCTGGATGGTGAGCCACAGCACAGCGCCGCGTTGTTCGATTCCCAGTTCTTCGGTCGGGCCTACGTTTTCTTGCATGGTCGGTTTGTCTCCTGTCGATATTTTGCTTGCATTTGTGAGCAGTTACCATGCGCACCTTAGCCACTCACACTACCAGACCCGTGGAGGACACCCAGCCCGCACTCAGCATCACCCAGGACCCCGAAGGTCTGCGGGTCACTCTGCGCGGGACATGGACGGCTGATGCGCTCTCCGCGCCTGCCGTCTGGCTTGGTATCGAGGCCCAATGGCGCACCGTTGCGGCGGCGGTCAAGGCCGCTCCGGCGGTGGTATGGGACGCGCAGCCGGTGCAGCGTATGGACCATACCGGTGCCCAGGCGCTCTGGAACTTCTGGAGTCGCGACTGGCCGGAGCAACTGCTGGCCCAGCCGATCCACAAAGCCCTGCTGGAACGGGTGGCGCGCTTTTCGGTGCCACCGCCTCCTGCCGACCCTATGGACTGGCATGTGTTGTTGACGGCTTTGGGCCGCAAACTCGCCGGTGTGCAGTCGCACCTGGTCGGGTTGCTGCGCATGACGGGGCAGTTGCTGTTGGACTGCGTGCAACTCGCCCGCCACCCCCTGCAGGGCCCTTGGCGGGATGTGTCGGGGCACCTTTATCGCATTGGGGCCACTGCGCTGCCGATTACCGCGCTGGTGGGCTTTTTGATCGGCGTGGTGTTGGCGTACCTGATGTCCAAGCAGCTGCGCCAATATGGCGCGGACAGTTTCATCGTCAATATTCTCGGCATGTCACTGATACGCGAGCTCGGGCCTGTGCTGGCAGCGATTTTGGTGGCCGGGCGTTCAGGCTCGGCGATCACGGCGCAAATCGGCGTCATGCGGGTGACGGAAGAGCTCGATGCGATGCGCGTTATGGGCATTCCCAAGGGATTCCGGCTCGTCATGCCTCGCACCTTGGCCATGGCGGTGGCCATGCCCTTGGTCGCAGTGTGGACCACGCTGGCGGCCTTGCTGGGTGGCATGCTGGCCGCAGACCTGAGCATGGGCCTCACGCCGGCTTACTTTGTGTCTGCCTTGCCCAAAACCGTTGAGATTGCCAACCTGTGGCTGGCCCTGGGCAAGTCTTGTGTGTTTGGCGTCCTGATTGCGCTGATCGCCTGCCACCACGGCCTTCGGGTCAAGCCGGACACCCAGAGTCTGGGCCAAGGCACCACCGCGTCGGTGGTCAGCTCCATCACCATGGTGATTCTGGTGGATGCGCTTTTTGCGGTCGTCTTTAAATCGGTGGGCCTATGAGCGACGCTGCCAAGGCCATGGTGCAGATCGACAAGCTGTGGTCCGTGTTCAAGACCGCTGGCACTGCCACCGTGATCCACCAAGACCTCGACCTCACGGTCGCGCACGGGGAACTGCTCTCGATTGTGGGCGGCTCCGGCAGCGGCAAAACCGTCTTGCTGCGCCAGATGCTCGGGCTGGAAACACCGACCCGCGGCACCGTGACCGTGCAAGGGCGGCCTGCTGCAGAGCTGGGGCGCGCCGGAGCGTCCAGCCGGGTAGGCATGCTGTTTCAGCACGGGGCTTTGTTTTCTGCATTCACGGTGCTGGAGAACATTGCATTTCCGCTGCGCGAGCGCGGTACCCTGCCGCCCGCCTTGGTGCGCGATGTGGCCATGGTCAAGTTGCAGATGGTGGGGCTTGACCCCAAGCACGCTCACAAAATGCCGTCGGACTTGTCCGGCGGCATGATCAAGCGGGTGGCGCTGGCGCGCGCACTCGCCATGGACCCGCCCTTGCTGCTGCTGGACGAGCCTACCGCAGGCCTGGACCCCGATAGCGCCGATGCCTTTTGTGCGCTCTTGCAAAGTCTGCACCGAGAGCTGGACTTGACAGTGGTGATGGTGACCCACGACCTCGATACCATTTTCGAACTCAGCACCCGGATTGCGGTCGTCGCGGACAAGCGGGTGGTGCTGGATGCGGCACCCGAGGCGGTGGTGGCTTTTGAGCATCCGTTTGTGCAAGACTTTTTCAGGGGTGGACGAGGGCGCCGTGCGCAAGCGCTCTTGCATTCGCCCTCCAATGCGGGTTAGATCGACAAGGTATGGAAAACAAATCTCACGCCCTGGCTGCCGGGGCCTTTGTGGTGGCACTGTTGGCATTGCTGACCGCACTGGCGGTGTGGCTGACCCGGGACACCACCGAGCAGCGCATGTTCGAGATATCGAGCGCCGAAGGCGTGACCGGACTGCAGCCCCAGGCAGCAGTCCGCTACAAAGGGGTGCTGGTCGGCCGGGTGACCGACATTGCACTCGACCCCCTGCAGCGGGGCAATGTGCTGCTGCGGATTGCGGTCAATGAGGCCGCCCCGATCACCCGCACCACCTATGCCTCGCTAGGATTTCAGGGCGTGACCGGCTTGGCTTTTGTGCAGCTCGACGACAAAGACGAAGGCAGTCCCGCGCTGGTGGCTGAGGGCGACGCGGCCCCCCGCATTCCGATGCGGGCCGGCATGGTGTCGCGATTGACCGAGCAGGGTGGCAACCTGCTCACCCAACTTGAGCAAGCCAGCATCCGGATGAACAGCCTGCTGGCCAACGACAACCAGAAGCAATTGATGGGCGCGATCAGCAACCTGAGCGATGCCGCCGCCAACATCAGCGCCCTGACCAAACGGGCAGACCAGGTGCTGGGTGCGGACGGCAACCCGGTGGCGATGAACCTGCCCCACATGGTGGCCCAGGCAGACGCCACCCTGAAGAGTATCCAAATCACCACCGAGCGCTTGGGCGCCAGCGCCGATGCGGTGCGCAACTCGGCCACCGAGTTTCAGCGGACCTCCAAGCGCATGAGCGACCCGGGGGGCACCCTCGACAAAATCGGCCAGAGCACCGATGCGCTGGCCACGACCAGCCGCCAGATCCAGATCCAGTTGCTGCCGCGCCTTCAGCGTACGGTCGAGGACACCGGCCGCACAGCCCGCCAGGTGGGCCGCGCGGTGGAGAGCCTGAATGACAACCCCCAGAGTGTGCTGTTCGGGCGCACTACCGGTCTGCCCGGCCCCGGCGAGTCCGGCTTTGTGGCGCCTGCGCCGGCTACAGCACCATGAGGCTTTTGAACCATGAGAGTGATTTTGCTATGAAAAAAATAGCTGCTCGCGCAGGTATTGCTTGGGCTAGAGCTGCATTTGGCTTTATTTTTGTCGTGGCGCTGGGCGCCTGCTCTGCGCCGCGTGGGGTGACCACGGCGGTGTATGACTTCGGCCCGGGCGTGGTGGAGCCGCAGCCCCAGAACCGCATGGCGCCCTTGCCCTTGTTGGTGATGGCCGATGTACAGGCCCCGCTTGCGCTGGAGGGCTCGGCAGTGCTCTACCGCCTCAACTACACCGATGGACAGCTGTTGCGCCCCTATGCCCAAGCCCGCTGGAGCATGCCGCCTGCGCAGCTACTGCGCCAGCAACTGCGGGCCACATTGAGTGCACAGCGCCCGATCCTTAATGCGAACGAAGGTGGCCCTAGCCCTGCCGGAGCACTGGTGTTGCGCATGGAGCTCGAAGAGTTCAGCCAGCTGTTTGACAGCCCGCAGGCCAGCCGCGGCGTGCTGCGGATGCGGGCCACTTTGCTCCGTGCAGGTCCGGGGGGCGAAAGCCTGGTGGCGCAGCGCACTGTAGTGGCCAGCAGCCCCGCGCCCACGCCCGATGCTGCCGGTGGTGTGCGCGCCTTGACCGTGGCGGCCCAGTCCGCGATCACACAGCTCGACGACTGGGTGCAGCAAACCCAGGCCGCCTTGCCCACTAGACCCTGAACCCACGGGCGATGCCATGGCTGAACTTCTGACCTTGCAATCCCTGCCGCTGTTTCCGCTCAACACGGTGCTTTACCCTGGTGGCAGTTTGCAGCTGCAGATTTTCGAGGTGCGCTACCTGGACCTCATCGGCCGGTGCCATAAAACCGGAGCCCCTTTCGGCGTGGTCTCGCTGACCCAAGGGCAAGAGGTGCGACGCCCCGAAGCTTCCGGCGACGGGTTTGCCAACGAAGCGTTTGTGGACATCGGCACCCTGGCGACCGTGACCGAGTTTTCGGCACCCCAAGCGGGCTTGATGCTGGTGCGCTGCACGGCGGGCGAGCGCTTTCGCATTACCCGGCGCGAGCGTCTCAAGCATGGTTTGTGGGTGGCGGATGTGCAAGGCCTGCCGCCTGATCGCACCATGCCGGTGCCGGACGATCTGAAAGTAGTGTCCAAGGCGCTGGAGTCGCTTTTGGAGAACCTGAGCCTGCGTAACGGAGCGGCGGAGCTGCCGGTGCAGCCGCCTTATCAGTTTGACGACTGTGCCTGGGTCGCCAACCGGTGGTGCGAGTTGTTGCAACTCCCGCCGGAGCTGCGCCAAGGGCTGATGCAGCTCGACAACCCTTTGCTCCGCCTGGAGCTGGTGGGCGATTTTTTAAACCGCCACGGGATAGCAGACACCTGAGCCTGCGCAGGCCGCTTATTGGCCGCCGAGCACCGGGAAGAGCTTGGTCAGCCCGTCGCTCATCACCTCGACAGCCAGGGCCGCCAGAATCAGCCCCATCAGCCGGGTCATCACATTGATGCCGGTTTTGCCCAGAAAACGCGCAATCGGTTGTGCCAGCGAAAAGCACAGGGCCGTAGCCAGCGCGATCACCACGCCGTACCCGACCAGGGTGCTGAGTTGGAAAAACGTTTTGGCCTTGTCGGCATAAATCACCACGGTGGACATGGTGGCCGGGCCGGTCAGCAGCGGAATAGTGAGTGGCACGACCGCAATGCTGGCACCCATGGCGGCCTTTTCTGCGCCATCCTGCAGTTCGTGGCTGCTGGGTTTGGCTTCGGCGGGTTGCGCGTTCAGCATGTTCAGGGCACTGGTCAGCAGCAACATGCCGCCGCCCACCTGGAAGCTGGCCAGCGAGATACCGAAAAACTCCAGAATCTGCAAGCCCAGCAATGCGCTGACCGCAATCACCACAAAGGCGCTGAACGAGGACACCCAGATGGTGTTGCGCCGTTGGGCCCCGGAGAATCCTTGGGTGTAGTGGATGAAAAATGGCACGATGGCCAGCGGGTTCACGATGGCCAGCAGGGTCACCAGAGGTTTAAGGTCCATAGCTCGGTCCGGTTGGTGCTGCCGGGAGCGGCAGAGGCACGGATAGTAATGCACCCGGGCAGTGCGCGCATCGGTAAAACCTGCTACACCTGCGAACACTTCTTTGGCGGAGCGCGCACGATGCAACACACGTTTTTGACCTGGCTGGTCACCGGAATGGCATGGGCGGCCGGCGCGCAAGCCGCCGACTATGCCGGCCCTATTTTTGATGCCCATTTGCACTACAACGTGGAGGCACAGCAAGCCCATCCCTTGGACGACGTGCTAGCCCGGTTGCAGCGCAGTGGGGTGCGGGCGGTGCTGGCCAACTCCCGCCCCAATGACGGCACCCGCACCTTGGCGTCAGCCGGTGCTTTGACGCAGGCGGCTGGCGTCACGGTGGTCCCGCTGGTTCGCCTCTACCGGGACCGGGCTGACTACGACAACTGGTTTCGCGACCCGACGATTGCCACTATGGTGGACATGGAGTTGGCGCGGGGCACGGCGGCGGGCCCTTACCGGGGGCTGGGCGAGTTCCACCTTTATGACAGCGCCAATGCCAGCGGCCCGGTGGCGGTGCAGTTGATGGCGCGGGCGGAGCGCGAAGGGCTGGTGGTGCTGGCGCATGTGGACGACATCGCCATCGATGGCCTGTTGGGTGCCACCCCCTCCGGCGGTGCGCGCAGCCGGCTCATTTGGGCGCACACCGGCATAGGTGGTGTACCGGTAGAGAGGGTGCGCGCCTTGCTGCGCAAGTACCCGGGTTTGATGGGGGAGTTGTCTTACCGCCCAGGGCTGACCTGCACTACAGGCGCGACCCCTGTGCTATGCCCCGAGTGGCGGGCTTTGTTGCTGGAGTTTCCGGACCGGTTTGTGATCGGCTCCGACACCTGGGTCAACCAGCGCTGGCAGTATTACGAAGCGCTGATGTCCGAGTACCGTGCCTGGCTGGGCGGCTTGCCGCCTGCTGTGACCCGCAAAATTGCATGGGGCAATGCGGCGGCGCTCTTCGACTTGCCGCCTGAGCCCGCAGTACGGCCGTGAGGCGAGGGCGCCGTCAGCGCCCGCCGGCTACATCCAGCAGCGCGCCGGTGGTGTAGCTGGACTGTGCGCTCAAGAGCCACACGATGCTGGCGGCCACCTCCTCAGCGCGACCGGGGCGCTGCATGGGCACCTGGGGCGCTAGGCGCTGGGCCCGGTCCGGTTGTCCGCCTGAGGCGTGGATCTCGGTGTCAATGATGCCGGGGCGCACCGCATTCACCCGGATGCCTTCAGTCGCCACTTCGCGCGCCAGGCCCACGGTGAAGCTGTCGATCGCGCCCTTGCTGGCCGCATAGTCCACATACTGCCCGGGCGAGCCCAGGGTAGCGGCCACGCTGGAGAGGTTGACGATGCTGCCGCCCTCACCGCCACAGCGGGTGCTCATGCGGCGCACGGCTTCGCGGGCGCACAGCATGCTGCCCAACACGTTGGTGTTGAGCATGCGGCGCATGCGCTCTGCGCTCATGTCGGCCACGCGGCAGGCATGGTCCACCACCCCGGCGTTGTTGACCAGCCCGGTGATGCGGCCGAGTTTGGCATCGACTTTGTCGAACATGGCAAGCACCTGGGCCTCTTCGGCCACGTCGGCCTGTACCGTGATCGCGGTCCCGCCCTGCTGGCGGATCTGGCGCACCACCTCGTCGGCGGCCAGTGAGTTGTGTGTGTAGTTGACGGCGACGGCATAGCCGGCATTCGCTGCCGCCAAAGCCGTAGCGGCACCGATACCGCGGGAGCCACCGGTGATGAGAACAATAGATTGCATGGTGCCCATGGTAAAGCGCACGCCGTTTTTTGGCTTACGCTTGTGGCTTACTGCCGCAACGACGGCATTCAATGGTCAATCCGGAGGACTTTATGGCAAATTGGATCGTAGGAATGCGCCGCGCAGCGGCATGGGGTGTGCGTATGGCCGTGGCATCGGCTTTCATGGTCACGGCAGCACAGGCCCAGACCGGGCCAGTGCGGATTCTGGTCGGCTTTCCTGCTGGCGGGGGAACTGACGCGATCGCCCGCACCCTTGCGGACAAACTCAAAGACCAGCTCGGTGTGCCAGTGGTGGTGGAGAACAAGGCCGGTGCCGGCGGTCAGATTGCGGCCCAAAGCCTCAAAGCGGCAGCGCCCGATGGCAACACGCTGTTTTTAACCCACGATCACACGATTTCCATCTTGCCGCAGGTGGTCAAGAACCCCGGTTTTGACCCGGCCAAAGACTTTGTTCCGGTCGCTGGTTTCGCCACCTTTGTGAATGCTTTGGCAGTGTCTGGTGGCACCCCCGCCAAATCGACGGCGGAGTACGTGGCCTGGGTGCGCACCCAGGGCGGCAAGGGCACGCTGGGGGTGCCCGCACCGGCTTCGACACCGGAATTCTTGGTGAAGGTGCTGGGCGAGAAATACAAGCTGGACCTGGTGGCCGCCCCGTACCGCGGCAGCGCACCGATGATGGCCGATATGCTGGGCAACCAAATCGCCGCTGGCGTGGGCTCGGTTCCGGACTTTATTGAAAACCACAAGGCCGGCAAAATCCGCATCGTGGCGGTGCTCGGTGGCAGCCGCCAGGCGATCCTGCCGGATGTGCCCACATTCAGTGAGCTCGGGTTAGGCGGTTTGGAAGACATGCCGTACTACGGGCTGTTTGCTCCGGCCGGCACACCCAAAGCGGCCATCGACAAGGTCTCGGATGCGCTGGCCAAAGTGCTAGCGCAGCCCGACGTGAAAGACCACCTCACCGCCATGGGCCTGACGGTGGGCTTCATGAACTCGCAGCAACTCGCCAAGCGTGAGCAGGCGTACACCCAGGTCTGGGCGAAGCTGATCAAAGCCAGCGGCTTTCAGGCGCAGTAAACAGCGCAGCCATGTCAGGACATCCTATGGGCACCACCATCAGTCTCACCTGTGCCGACGGCACTTCCATTCCCGCCTATGTGGCCACGCCTGCCGCTACCCCGCGTGGGGGCTTGGTCTTGTTGCAAGAAATCTTCGGCGTGAACACCCACATCCGGGCAGTGGCAGACAGCTACGCCGCCGATGGCTACCTGGTGGTGGCGCCTGCTATGTTTCACCGTGTGCAAGCCGGCGTCGAGCTGGGCTACAGCCCGGATGATGTGGCCGCCGGTGTTGCGCTCAAGGCGCGCACCGAGGCGTTGCCGCCCCCCGGCCCCCTGCAAGAGGTGCAGGCCGCGGTGGACGCTGCGCGCAGTGCCGGCAAGGTGGCGGTGATGGGTTACTGCTGGGGCGGCTGGCTGGCTTGGCGTGCAGCCGAGCAAGTGCCGGGCTTGGCCGGGGCCGTGCCCTATTACGGCGGCGGCATGACAACACCGGTCGAGGCCGCGCGCACGCCCGCGTGCCCGGTGCTGGCGCATTTCGGCGAGCAGGACCACGCCATTCCCTTGGCCACGGTGCAGGCGTTCGCTCTGGCGCAGCCGGGGGTGGAGGTGCATCTCTATCCGGCCCAGCATGGCTTCAACTGCGACCAGCGCGGCGCCTACCAGGCCGAGGCCGCTGCCTTGGCGCGGCAGCGCACGCTGGTTTTTTTGCGCACCCACGTCGGTTGACGAGTGGGGCGCCGATACCCTAAACCAGGCTACCGGTTGGTGCGCGCGAGGTAGCGTTTGCGCCAGAAGACGAGGGCTAATGCAGCCGCCGTCAGGCCCATCGCTCCCAAAATCCACCAGAAGCCGCCTTGCTGGTGGAGCAGGGGAATGAAGTCGAAGTTCATCCCGAAAATACCAGCCATCAGATTCAGCGGCAAAAAGATAGCGGTCAGCACCGTGAGCGTGCGCATGATGTCGTTGGTGCGGCTGCCTTGCACACTGAAGTGCATTTGCACGGCGGTCTCCACGCTTTGCTCCAGGCGACGCACGTGGTGGACTACCCGCTCAATGTGCTCCAGTACATCGCGGCTGCGCACCTCCAGCAGCTCGCGTTCGCGGGCATCGGCGGGGCCCGTCGTCTCCGGCCAGGTCTTGATGGCTTCTATCCAATCCTGAATGCTGGAGCGCTGCTCTTCGCACACATCATCGAGCTGGTGCAAAGCCATGCGGGCCTCCAGCAGGGAGGTCCAGTTGGTGAAGCGGGTGCGGGGGCTCAAGAGCTCGTTTTGCCAGTGGTCGAGCTGTTGTGTGAGTTCGCGGCGTAGTGCGAGGTAGCCATCCACCATCGAGTTCACGATGCGCAGCATCAAGTCGGCGGGGCTGGTGGGCTGGCGGGCGCCTGCGGCGCGCGGCTCGGCGGCAGGTGTTGCCTGCAGCAGTTTGTCGGCATAGGCATCGCGCACGGTGCAGTCGTCGGGGTGCACAGAGAGCAGCACGTTGTCAAACACCGCAAACCCGACCGGGCTGGTGTCGATGCGCCGCAAGATGGGCGGGCCGCTCAAGCGCGGCGGAGTGCCCTCTGCCTTGGGCGCATTCAGGGGCAGGGTGCCGGTGCTGCCGGCGACCAGGCGCCTGAACACCAGCAGGTCGTATTGGGAGGTGTAGTCGTAGTGCGACGGCAGCTGCTTGTTGATCAAGTCGGAGATGTGCAGATCGACCAGTTGCTCGCCGCACAGCTGCTGCAGAGCGGCTTGGACACGCGCTTGTTCCGCTTCAAATTCGGGGCGACTGCAGGCAATCCACACATAGCCCGAGCCTTTCAGGTCAGCGGCAGAGAGCTGCTCTAGATCTGCGCTTTCACGGACATGGCCGGGCTCAATGTGGAAGATGCGCATGGCTTCAGGCGCGCAGTGCCCGCGCTGCATCGATGGCGAAATAGGTCAGGATGCCGTCGGCGCCCGCGCGTTTGAACGCCAGCAGGCTCTCGAGCATGACCGCATCGTGGTCCAGCCAGCCATTGAGGGCGGCGGCTTTGAGCATCGCGTATTCCCCGCTCACCTGGTAGGCGAAGGTAGGAATCCTGAACTCGTCCTTGACGCGGCGCACGACGTCCAGGTAGGGCATGCCGGGTTTGACCATCACCATGTCCGCCCCTTCGGCAATATCCATGGCCACTTCGCGCAGGGCCTCGTCGCTATTGGCAGGGTCCATTTGGTAGGCTTTTTTATTGCCTTTGCCGAGGTTGCCCGCCGAGCCCACCGCATCGCGGAAGGGGCCGTAAAACGCGCTGGCGTATTTGGCGCTGTAGGCCATGATGCGGGTGTGGGTCAGCTTTTCGGCTTCCAGGGCGGTGCGGATGGCGCCGATGCGGCCGTCCATCATGTCGCTCGGCGCCACGATATCAACACCCGCGCGCGCTTGGGTCAGCGCCTGTTGCACCAGTTGGGTGGTGGTCTCTTCGTTCAGGATGTAGCCGTTTTCTTCGGGCCGGGTGTCGGGAATGCCGTCTTGCCCGTGGGTGGTGAATGGGTCCAGAGCCACGTCGGTCATGACGCCGAGGTCGGGGAACTCCTTTTTCAAGGCCCGCACCACGCGAGGGACTAAACCATCCGGATTCAGGGCTTCTGCACCATCATAGGTTTTGAGCGATGCATCGACGACCGGGAACAAGGCCATGACGGGAATGCCCAAGGCCACACATTGCTCAGCCACCGGCAGCAACAAATCGAGGCTGAGTCGTTCCACGCCGGGCATGGATGCAATTGGCACGCGCTGTGCTTGTCCATCCACCACAAAGACCGGGTATATCAGGTCATGGGCGGTTAAGGCGTTTTCGCGCACCAGATTGCGGGTGAAACTGTCGCGGCGCAAGCGGCGCGGGCGTCCGGCGGGGAAGGGGGCATAGGGGGTCATGCCCAAAATTGTGCCCGAAAGCGGCCGGCCCACGGGGTTGACCAAGCAGTCAATTTGCTGAATACCTCAGCGAATTGGAGGGGTATTGCCCGAAATTGCTTGTCACACCACCGCAACATTGCTAAATTCAACCCCGGGTAGCTTGCTATCCCCCGCTTTTCCTCCCTGAGCGGGGCCTTGATGTGTGACAGCAAAAAAGGCTTACCACCCCAGCCGTGTGCTGGGGTTTTTTTTGCCCATAGCAAACGCAACCGTCCCGCTACACTTTGGTCATGCTCTGGATCAAAGCCTTTCACATTGTTTTCATCGCCAGCTGGTTTGCCGGCCTGTTTTATCTTCCCCGCATCTTTGTGAACTTGGCCATGGTGCCCGCCGGCTCGGATGCCGAGCGAGCCCGTCTGTTGCTGATGGCACGCAAATTGTTGCGGTTCACTACCCTGTTGGCTGTGCCAGCCTTGGGGCTTGGCCTGTATCTTTGGTTGGGTTATGGCATCGGGCGTGGGCCGGGCAATGGTTGGATGCACGCCAAGCTGGCCTTGGTACTGCTGGCCATCGGCTACCACCACGGATGTGCGGTGATGTTGCGCAAGTTGGAAGCCGGCCTGAGCCAGCGCAGCCATGTGTTTTTCCGGTGGTTCAACGAGATCCCGGTGTTGTTGCTGACCGCAATCGTTGTTTTGGTGGTGGTCAAGCCGTTCTGACGGTATCGAACCGTGCACAAATCCACCGCATGGCCACTTGCCGCTCTATACGCGGCACTGGTCGCGTATGCGAGCTTGTTTCCCTTTGTAGAGTGGCGCGACCAGGGGATTGCCAGCTGGGAATTTTTGCTGGCACCACTGCCCCGGTATTGGACTGGTTTTGATGTTGCCATCAACATTGCAGGCTATGTGCCCTTAGGGGGGCTGGTTGTTCTTGGCGCTTTGCGCTCGGGGTGGCCACGTGTCTCCGTGTGGCTGGCGCCGCTGGGGGTCATGCTGCTGTCGCTGCTGATGGAAGCCCTGCAGAGCTACTTGCCTTTGCGGGTGCCGTCTCGGGAAGACTTTCTGTTGAATTCACTGGGTGCTGCCTGCGGTGCGGCCATCGCTTTTGTGTTGCAAAGGGCCGGTGCTATCGACAGGTGGAACCAGGTGCGTAGCCGCTGGTTTGTGTCGCATTCCCGCGGCGGAATTGTGTTGCTCTCCACTTGGCCCTTGGGTTTGTTGTTCCCGTCTTCGGTGCCTTTGGGCTTGGGTCAGGTGGTGACCCGAGTAGAGGAGATGCTACGCAGTGCGCTGCTTGACTCTGAGTTTGAACGCTGGTTGCCCGAAGGGCCTACGGAATGGCCTGCCTTGGCTCCGAGCACAGAGTTGCTATGCGTAGCGTTGGGTTTGCTGATCCCTTGTCTGCTGGGTTTTTGTATTGTGCGGGCCCGGTGGCGAAGAGTGGTGGTCGTGGTGGTGACGACTACTTCGGCGGTGTTGGTCACCGCTTTGTCGGCTGCTTTGAGTTGGGGGCCCGGCCATGCCTGGGCTTGGCTGGATTTGCCGACGCAAATCGGCATGCTGGCAGGAGCCGGCTTGGCGCTGTTGCTGGTACTGGTGTCATGGCGCGTCAGTGCGGCCGTGGCACTGTTGGCGCTGGGAGTCTATTTAAGCCTATTGAATCAAGCGCCTGAAAGTCCGTACTTCGCACAGACCTTGCAGTTGTGGGAGCAGGGGCGGTTTATACGGTTCAATGGTCTGGCGCAATGGGTGGGGTGGCTCTGGCCTTATGTGGCGTCCTTGTATCTTCTGGGGCAAATCGCGCGCAGAGATACTAAAACCTAAAATCAGCGCATGACTGATTCCACCACTCCCGCCCCCTCCTATTACCAACGCCATATTTTCTTTTGCCTGAACGAGCGAAAGAACGGCGAAGACTGCTGTGCGCACCACAACGCCCAAGAGGGTTTTGACAAGTGCAAGCAACTTGTCAAAGAGGCCGGGCTGGCGGGCCCCGGCAAAGTCCGTGTCAACAAAGCGGGCTGCTTGGACCGCTGTGCCGGCGGCCCGGTGGCGGTGGTGTATCCCGAAGCGGTTTGGTACTCGTTTGTGGACGGGCAGGATATTGAAGAGATTGTGGAGTCGCACCTCAAGAACGGCAAAGTCGTTGAGCGACTGCTGACACCCGCACACCTGGGTCGCTGATTACCGCGTATTCGATAGTTGGCGCCCTCATCTCTTGCGGGTGCCGCTATAAAAACAATAGCAAAATGAATTCTTCTACCCAAAAGTTCCAGATGGTGGGTCCGGCCGGTTCGCTGGAGGGGCTGGTTGACGAGCCCTCGAATCCCCCCTTTGATGCCGCGCGCGGAACGGTGGTGATCGCTCACCCCCATCCCTTGTTTGGCGGCACCATGGACAACAAAGTGGTCCAGACGCTGGCCCGGGCTTTTGTTCAGGCCGGATGGCGTGCGGTCCGTTTCAATTTTCGGGGTGTCGGTGCCAGCGAAGGCGTCTACGACCACGGCAACGGAGAGTTGCAAGATTTCCTGGCGGTAGTGCAGCACATGGCCCCTGAAGGAAGGCTTTCGCTGGCCGGTTTTTCATTTGGCGCGTTTGTGACCAGCCATGCGCTGTTGGCATTGGCCGCGCGTGAGCCTGAGCAGGTGGTGCTAGTCGGTACGGCGGCGAGCCGCTTTGCCGTGGCCCCCGTTGCCCCCGACTTTCATGACCGCACGTTGGTGCTGCACGGCGAGCAAGACGACACCGTGCCGCTAGCGGATGTGATGAATTGGGCCCGGCCGCAGAGCTTGCCTGTGACGGTCGTGCCCGGGGGCGGACACTTCTTTCATGGACAATTGCCATTACTGCGCAACATTGTGGCGCGTCATCTGCGTGGCTGACGCTGCGCCAGCTCTCTCGGGTTACTCCCAGCGCTTTCTCGACATTTTTTCTCCAACCTGACTGAACTATGAAACTATTGATTGCCTCCGTTTTGGCGGCTTTGAGCTTTGCGGTGGCCGCTGAAGCCCCGCGCCCGCCGGAAGTGGCTGCACGCGCCTATTTGTTGATGGACGTCACTGCGAATCAAATCCTGGCATCCAAAGATCTGGACATGCCGGTGGAGCCAGCCTCGCTCACCAAGTTGATGACAGCGTATCTGGTGTTCGACGCATTGCGATCCAAGAAGATTGATCTCAAGCAGACCTTTCCCGTGAGTGAGCGTGCCTGGAAGATGCCCGGCTCCCGGATGTTCATCGACCCCAAGATGCAAGTGCCCGTGGAAGATTTGATCAAAGGCATGATCGTGCAGAGCGGAAACGATGCCACGATGGCGCTGGCAGAGGGTGTTGGCGGCTCCTTGGAGCGCTTTGTCCAAATGATGAATGAGCAGGCCAAGGTCCTTGGCATGAAGAATACGGGCTACAAAAACCCCGAAGGCCTTACCGAAGCAGGGCACATCACGACCGCCCGTGACTTGAGCATTCTCGCGATGCGTTTGATGAGTGACTTCCCCGATTTCGTGCACTTCTACGCGATCAAAAAGTACCGCTACCCCGGCACACCAGCCGCCAATGACAGCAACCGCAACCTGTTGTTGTTCCGTGATCCGACGGTCGACGGGCTCAAGACGGGCCATACTGCAGCTGCGGGTTATTGCCTTGTGGCCACTGCCAAACGTGATTTCCCGGCCTTAGTGACTGCCGGTGCGCCCGCTGGTTCGCCTGCCGCTGCGGGGAGCCGCCGCTTGCTGTCGATTGTTCTGGGTACTGATAGCGAAAGCGCGCGTGCCAATGAGTCACAAAAGCTGCTCAATTGGGGTTACACCGCCTATGAGGCGGTCAAGTTGTACGACACGGGTGCTGCGGTGGTGACGCCCAAAGTCTGGAAGGGTGCCGAGTCGGCAGTCAAAGTCGGTCGTCCGCAAGGTGTGATCGTGGCGGTGCCTGCCGGAAGCGGCGCGCAGCTAAAAACCGAAGTAGTGCGCAACGAGCCGATTGTGGCGCCGGTCGCCAAAGGGCAAGTGCTGGGCACTTTGAAGGTCCGCTCCGGTGAGCAAATTGTTGCCGAAGTGCCTTTGGTCGCACTGGATGTCGTCGAGCAAGCGGGCGTCATTGGCCGCACGTGGGATGCTTTGCGCCTCTGGATTCGCTGAAGATCAGGCCACAGTTTGCGTGTAAACCCTTGTTCTGCTACATTAGAAGGCTTTTCGGAATTTCCGAAGGGATTCACGTTTTCGTAATATTCAAACGTTTAGGGACGTTTTTCAATGCCAACCATTAACCAACTCGTGCGTCAAGGCCGTGAGGTCGAGACCATCAAGTCGAAGAGTCCTGCTATGCAGAACTCTCCGCAGCGTCGCGGTGTATGCACACGTGTGTACACAACGACTCCTAAAAAGCCTAACTCCGCTCTGCGTAAAGTTGCCAAAGTGCGCTTGACCAACGGTTTTGAGGTGATCTCTTACATCGGCGGTGAAGGCCACAACTTGCAAGAACACAGCGTTGTGCTGGTTCGCGGCGGTCGTGTCAAGGACTTGCCAGGTGTGCGTTACCACATTGTTCGCGGTTCTTTGGACTTGCAAGGCGTGAAAGACCGCAAGCAATCCCGTTCCAAGTACGGTGCTAAGAAGCCAAAGGCTAAATAAGCCCTGTAGGTTCGAATTTTCGGTGCTGTTTCCCCGCGTGGCGCGGAGATACGGCGAAGTGACCCGAAACCCGGAATTGTCCGAGTGGGTCGAGTAAGTGGGGGTTTTGATTAACTCTCGCGGTGTCTGAAAAGATACCAACTGAAGCAATATGAGGTGAAATATGCCACGTCGTCGCGAAGTCCCTAAACGTGAAATCCTGCCGGATCCCAAGTTCGGCAACGTAGAGCTGTCCAAATTCATGAACGTGATCATGGAAGGCGGCAAAAAAGCGGTTGCAGAGCGCATCATTTACGGCGCACTGGAACTGATTGCTAAAAAGCACCCCGATAAGGATGCTCTGGAAGCGTTCACCGTTGCGATCAACAACGTCAAGCCCATGGTGGAAGTGAAATCCCGCCGCGTGGGTGGTGCTAACTACCAAGTGCCTGTGGAAGTGCGTCCTGTCCGTCGTTTGGCTTTGTCCATGCGCTGGATCAAAGAAGCTGCTCGCAAGCGTGGTGAAAAGTCTATGGCTCAGCGCCTTGCCAACGAAATGTTGGAAGCCACTGAAGGCCGTGGCGGCGCCATGAAGAAGCGTGACGAAGTGCACCGTATGGCTGAAGCCAACAAGGCCTTCTCTCACTTCCGTTTCTAAGCAACGGAAATCGCGGCTTTCAGAGCTTGGTAGGTCCGGGCAGCGCAATCGCGCTGTCATGTGGGCTGGCCATACTCTGAAAGTCGTTTGTCTTGCTGCATGGTGCAGCGGACCCTCTCAAGAATTTGATCAACCAAGGATCCATCATGGCTCGCACTACCCCCATTGAGCGCTACCGCAATATCGGTATTTCAGCGCACATTGACGCCGGCAAAACCACCACGACCGAGCGTATTCTTTTCTATACCGGCGTGAACCACAAAATCGGCGAAGTGCACGATGGCGCGGCCACGATGGACTGGATGGAGCAAGAGCAAGAGCGCGGTATTACTATTACTTCCGCTGCTACGACTTGCTTCTGGAAGGGGATGGACACATCGTTCCCTGAGCACCGCATTAACATCATTGACACGCCTGGACACGTGGACTTCACGATTGAAGTGGAGCGTTCCATGCGCGTTTTGGACGGCGCCTGCATGGTGTATTGCGCTGTGGGTGGCGTGCAGCCCCAGTCTGAAACCGTGTGGCGTCAGGCTAACAAGTACAAGGTTCCACGTTTGGCCTTTGTGAACAAGATG
>DGQR01000163.1 GCA_002390825.1 Rhodoferax sp. UBA4409 | reverse complement strand
CCTGAGGCTGTTGTGCAGACCATCCCTAGACCGTCTCAAACCACTGCTGCCAGCGCGCCGCCTGCCGGCTGATGGCCTCGAGCAGTATGCCGAACTCTGTCAGCGCGCCATGCGAAACCAGCTTGAGCTTCCAGCCCAACAGCAAAAAGCCGCGTATCACCTCGATACCGGCGCGAACCTGGCGCACGTACGCCGCGCCCTCGCCCCGGCCAAAATGGCTCTGCTTGTCTACCGCGTTGGCAAGCACGACCAGCCGCAAACACTCAGCCAGCTCCGACAGAATGCGATCGCCCACCGCATAGCGAAAAGGTTTGGGCAAGTTGTTATGCATCGGGTAATAAAGCTGGCACAGGCTCAGCAAGTCTGCAAAAATCTGAGGGTGTTTGAACGTGCGTTCCATACTTCTCCATGACTCAAACCGACATTGCCCGGCAGTTGTTTGCCTGCGCCGCCAAAGCCAGCAACAGCGAACACAAGCGCGCGCATCTGCTGCAGCTGCCCAACATGGTGCTTGCATTGGCGCATGACATTGCCAGCGGCCACTACAGGCCCAGCGGCTTCACGGTCTTTGCCGTCACCGACCCCAAGCTGCGCGAAATCTTTGCGCCGGCCTTCGCCGACCGCCTGGTCCAGCAATGGCTGGTACAACACATTGAACCCTGGTGGAACAAGCGGTTTATTGACGACAGCTACGCCAACCGGCAAGGCAAGGGCACGCAAGCCGCCATCGGGCGCCTGCAGCACTTCATGCGCCAACCCGGGCACCGGTGGTACTGCCAACTCGACATCCGGGCCTTCTTTCCCAGCATCGACCGCCGCATCCTGCTGCAGCTGTGGCAAACCGCCTTGCCCAAACTGCCTTGGCCTGCGTCCACACGCCAACAGCTGGACCAAGTGGCAACCGCCATCATCCAGCAATCACCCACCGAACCACCGCCCCGGTGCAGCGGCGACATCGCCCTGCTGGCGCGCGTGCCGCCGCACAAGTCTCTTTTTGGCGCGCCGCCTGGATTGGGCATGCCCATAGGCAGCCTCACCAGCCAGTTTTTTGCCAACGTCTACCTCAACGAGCTCGACCAGTTCGTCAAACACACCCTCAAGGTGCGTGGCTACATACGCTACGTTGACGACTTTGTCCTGCTGGCTGATGCCCCCCAGACCCTGCTGGTGCACAAAGCCCGCATTGAACAATTCCTGCAAGAGAGGCTGCGCCTGCAGCTGCATCCCACAAAAACTGTTCTGCAACGCTGCAGCCAGGGCGCCGATTTTCTGGGCACCATCGTCCACCCCCACCACCGCCTGACCCGTCAACGCGCAGTACGTGCTTTGAACCGGCGGCTGCATTGGTTCAGGGCCTTGGTGTTCCCGCACGATACGCACCACCCCATGCAGCAGCCCAGTGGCAGTTGGCAACGCTGGCTGGCCAACCATCAGGCCATCCACGCCCACGGGCACCCCACTGCAGCGCTGCTGCAGCGCATGCTGGCCACCCTCAACAGCTACTACGGCATCTATGGGCACGCCAACACCTGGCGCTTGCGAAAGCACATCTACGAGCACGAGCTCGGCCCCCTCAAAACCTTCTTCCTGCCGGACGGCCCCAACTACCGCCACCTCAGAATCCGCAAGGCATGGCTGCCTTGAACAAGAGGAGCGCACGGCCGCAGGTGGCTCAAACAAGGTTTGAGAACGTCGCTCCGCGAAAACCGCCTCACAACACCTGAAAGGCAACGTAATTGTTGTTGTTGTCATTGTTGTCGTTGACGTTGCCATTGTTCAGGTTGACATTGGCGTGGCCAGAGGCCGAGGGCGTCGCAGACCAGTAGTTGTTGTTGTTCCAACCGGCCGGCACGCCTTGCGCTTTCACTGTTTGCGAAGTTCAATATTTCGCCCTGCCTTTGGCGTATCGGGTTGTTGACTCCCGGCACCCCGCAGGCTTTGTGAATACGGTGCTCGGCCACTTAAAAGTGGCCTCCAACGCACCGTGGAAAGCGCCAGCAACATTCCTTTATAGCCCTTTTTGCCTGCAGCCCTGACCACAGGCCCCATAAGGCGCTGATCGCAGTGACACACTGCGGTCAGCGGAATGCTCCTTCCTGAAACCACCCACGTTCAAAGCACCCAAGCCACTGCCGGATGTTCCAGCACAGCCCAGGGCCCCATCGCCGTGCGCTCCAAAAAACCGCCCGCTGCTTACGCAGCGGGAAGGGTACGGCCCCAAGGCCGTACCAAAAACCAAATATCAAAGCTCAAAGCTCAAATCCAAAACAGGCTCCGCGAAAACCGCCTCACAACACCTGAAAGGCAACGTAACCGTCGTTGAGGGCAGTGCCGTCGCGGACGTAGCCATTGCCCAGGCCGACAGAGGCGTGGCCAGAGGCCGAGGGCGTCGCAGACCAGTAGTAGAAGTCGCCCCAACCGGCCGGCACGCCAAAAGCACCCGTTCCAGTTCCAGTTCCATTTTTCGCATCCCAGATCGCCAGCAAGTCGTCGTAGGTGGTATTGCTGTTGGGCGTGGCGTCATTGCCGAGCGCGCTGTAAGTGGTGCCGTTTTTATAACCATTACTCGCTAGCTTACCGTCGGCCCCCACCGGGCCGCCATAAGTAGGCAATTTCACCGTAACGCCGTTAAGGGTGAACGTCCGGTTGCTCTCGGTGATCGCGCTGGCAGTAGTTCCTAAATTGGTGGCTAATGCGTTAAATGTAATGTAATCATTCGCAAAGCCATCGCCACTTCTGTCATAGAAGTAATACCAATTACCTTCCACTTGAATTGGAGCAATAAGCTTACCAAGTGAACCCAGGCTAATTGAGGCTTGGCCGGCTGGTGAGTTGTATACCGTAAAGTTCAGCGCAGCCGTGTTGCTGATGCCCGCATAGGCATTGCCCGCGGAATCTGTAATGGCTGCGCTGTCTATCTGTACGGCGTATTGTTTGTCCCCCACCAAATCGCTGCTCGGGTTGATGGTCAGCGTATTGCCGCTGATGCTCAGTTGGTTGCTGTGGCTGGCGACATTAATGACTACATCGGTCGCGCCGTCCAGCGCCTTGAGCGTGATGTTGCCGCTGCCCAGCGCAATGTTTTCACTGAAAGTCAGCGTTAGATCGGCGCTTTTGTTTACGTTTGTGGCGTTATCTAGTGGCGTGTTGCTGCTCAAAGTGGGCACTTGCGTGTCCAGCGTAAAGGCGTAGGCGCTGCTGGCCGCACTGGTGTTGCCCGCTGCATCGGTTTGCCTGAGCGTGACGCTCTTGGCGCCATCTCCGGTGATGCCGGTGATGGTGCTGCCGGCGCCGGTGTTCCAGTTGGTGCCGGCATCCAGGCTGTACTCCCAGCTCGCGCCGCTCTCGATGCCGCTCACGGTCAGCGTGCTCACCTTGGTGATCTTGTCTGTTGCGCTGGCCCCGCTGTCTGTGGCTAGCACCACGCTTGGCGCTGCCGCTGCCGCTTGCGTGTCCACCGTGACCACTAGGTCGCTGGACTTGAGCGATACATTGCCCGCCGCATCGGTGGCTTTGACCGTGAGGGTGTGCAGGCCATTGACCAAGGCGCTGCCCGGGGTGATGCTCCATTTGCCATCGCCACCGGCTTGGACCTCAGCTACTACGATGCTGCCGTCGTACAGCTCGACTCTGCTGCCGGCTTCGGCTGTGCCGCTAATGGTGGGGGTGTAGGCCTTGGTGATGCGGTCGCTGTTG
>DGQR01000130.1:10826-17852 GCA_002390825.1 Rhodoferax sp. UBA4409 | reverse complement strand
GTGCTGCATCTGGCCCACGATTTTGCGAAACACCCACAGGTAGCGCCCCAACACCGAGGTCTGGTTCATCAGGCGCATGGCATGGGTAATGCCTTCAGGCGCTTGCATGATCTTCAGGAAGGTCGCGCGGTTGACCGGGTCTTTGCGGAAGCGGGCGTCCATCAGGTCACGGGCGTTGTAGAGCGCGCGCAAGGTCCGGGCAGACAGGCCCTTCACCCCGACCGTGGTCTGGTAGACGAGAAAGGTCTCCAGAATCGCATGCGGATTGTTGCGGTACAGGTCGTCGCAGGCCACATCGATCATGCCCGCCTTGTCATTGAAGTGCTCGTTGATCCGGCGTGGCGCATGGGTGGATGGGTTGAGCCGCTCTTCGATGTTCATCAACAAAATCTGGTTCAGCTGGGTCACCGCCTTGGCGGCCCAGTAGTAGCGCTTCATCAGCGCTTCGCTGGCGCGTACCATTTGCTTGCGGTCTTTGTCAGCTTGTACCGGCACAAACCCGAACGACTCGGCAACTGCGTTTTGCAGGTCAAAAATCAAGCGGTCTTCGCGGCGTTTGGCGATGAAATGCAGCTTGGCGCGAATCAGCAGCAGCAGGGTTTCGTTGCGTTCAATCTGCTTGACCTCAAACGCAGTGGCCAGGCCGCCCCGGGCCAGATCGCTCCAGTGCTCGCCGTAGCCGGCGGCCTTGGCCACCCACAAAATCACCTGCAGGTCGCGCAAACCGCCAGGGGATTCTTTGCAATTGGGCTCGAGCGAGTAGGGCGTGTCTTCAAATTTGGTGTGGCGCTGGCGCAGCTCCAAGGTCTTGGCGACAAAGAACGCCTTGGGGTCCATGGCCTGCCGGTAGGCCTCTTGGAAGGTCGCCACCAGCTCCGCGCTGCCGGTGATCAGGCGGCACTCCAGCAGGGCGGTTTGCACGGTGACGTCTTTTTCAGCCTCCGACAAACAGTCGGAAAGCGTGCGCACGCTGGATCCGATTTCCAGACCCACATCCCAGCAGGTGCCGATGAAGGCTTCTATGCGCTTTTTGAGTTCGCTGTCGGTGTCTGCCGATTGGCCATCGGGCAAGAGCACCAGCACATCCACATCGGAGTGCGGGAACAGCTCTGCGCGGCCGTAGCCGCCCACGGCTAGCAAGGCAAATGGCTCGCCCAGACCCGCGGCCAGCCACAGTTTGCGCAGCACCTCGTCGGTCAGGTCGGCCATGTGCTGCAACACCCTGCGCACTTGGCGGCCGGTCGCCTGAGGCGAGGCCACTTGATCCAGTAACTGGCCCTTGCGGGCCCGGTAATCAGTGCGCAGTGCTTGCAGCTCGGTCATCGTGGGGCGGTCAGGCGGTCACAAAGTCAGGGGTGGCAGGGCTGCCGGCGGACAAGGTCAACACCTCATAGCCGGTGGGGGTCACGAGCACGGTGTGCTCCCATTGCGCAGACAAGGAGCGGTCTTTGGTCACGATGCTCCAACCGTCTTTCTCGGGGCCGTCTTTGATGTCTTTGCCGCCCGCGTTGATCATCGGCTCGATGGTGAAGGTCATGCCTTCCTTGAGCTTTTCCAGGGTGCCGGGCTTGCCGTAGTGCAGTACTTGGGGCTCTTCATGGAACACTTGGCCGATACCGTGGCCGCAAAACTCGCGAACCACGCTGAAGCCCTTGCCTTCGGCAAAACGCTGGATGGCGTGGCCGATGTCACCAAGGTGGATGCCAGGCTTGACCATCTGGATGCCGACCCACATGGCTTCATAGGTGACGGAGCACAGGCGCTTGGCCGCGATCGAGCAGTCGCCCACCGGGAACATGCGGCTGGTGTCGCCGTGCCAACCGTCTTTGATAACGGTGACGTCGATGTTGACGATATCGCCTTTTTTCAGCTGCTTGTCATTGGGGATGCCGTGGCACACCTGCTGGTTGACCGAGGTGCAGATGGACTTGGGGTAGGGCGTGTTGCCGCCACCGGTGTAGTTCAAGGGCGCAGGAATGGCGCCTTGCACCTGGGTGATGTAGTCGTGGGCCAGCTTGTCGAGCTCGTTGGTCGTCACGCCGGGCTGCACGAAGGGCGTGAGGTAATCCAGAACTTCAGAGGCGAGTCTGCCCGCGATGCGCATGCCGGCAATGCCTTGGGCGTCTTTGTAAGTGATAGTCATGGGGCAGGATTATCCCATCCGCCAGCCACCGCAATGCCGGTGGGGAAAAGCGGGTCGCTCTGGCGGGTAAAATCCGGAGCTTCCATATGCGTCCCCAGTCAGCGGCCGCGTGTGGATCACCACTCCCCAACGCTCCAGCCCATTACAAGGCCACCACAGTGACCCTGCACATCACCTCTTTCGAGGGCGGCAACGCCCTGAGCAATTTCCGCGTCCAACAACTTCTGCCCGCCCTGCACGGCGTGAGCGACAAGATTACCGGCATTGCAGCCCGTTTTGTGCACCTCGCTGCCACCGAAGCCGCGCTGGACAAGCCCTTGGCCGACAAACTGGCCGCGCTGTTGACCTATGGCGACCCGTACACCGGCCCGTTAGAGGGCCCCGCCATTGTGGTGAGCCCGCGTTTCGGCACCGTGAGCCCCTGGGCCTCCAAGGCTACCGACATCGCCCACAACTGCGGCCTGGCCGTAAAGCGGGTCGAGCGGCTGGTGGAGTACCGCCTGACCCTGAAAAACGGCTTACTCAGCAAAACCGTGTTGACGCCCGAGCAGCTGCAGGCCGTGGCCGCTCTGCTGCACGACCGCATGACCGAGAGCGCCATGCTGGACCGTGCCCAGGCGCAAGAGCTGTTCAATGCCCTGCAACCCGCGCCCATGGACCATGTGGACGTGTTGGGTGGCGGCAAAGATGCGCTGGTAAAGGCCAACACGCAGTTCGGCCTGGCACTGGCTGCTGATGAAATTGACTATTTGGTGAACGCCTTCACCACGCTGGGGCGCAACCCGACCGACGTGGAACTGATGATGTTCGCGCAGGCCAACAGCGAGCACTGCCGCCACAAGATTTTTAACGCCCAGTTCACCATCGACGGCGTGGCGCAGGACAAGAGCATGTTCGGCATGATCCGCAACACGCACCAGTTGAACCCCCAGTACATGCTGGTGGCTTACTCGGACAACGCCTCGGTGATGGAAGGTGTGCAGGTCGAGCGCTTTACAGCCAAATCGGCCACTGGCGCAGGTGATGTCAGTGCTGCTAGCTATGAAAAACATAGCAAAACCAACCACATTCTGATGAAGGTGGAAACCCACAACCACCCGACTGCAATTTCCCCATTCCCCGGTGCCTCTACCGGTGCGGGCGGCGAAATCCGTGACGAAGGTGCGACTGGCCGTGGCTCAAAGCCCAAGGCAGGCTTGACCGGCTTTACCGTGTCCAAGCTTTGGGGCAGCACCCTGGGCAAGCCCGAGCACATTGCCAGCCCGCTGCAAATCATGGTCGAAGGCCCTTTGGGCGGTGCGGCGTTCAACAACGAGTTCGGCCGACCTAACCTGCTGGGCTACTTCCGTGAGTACGAGCAGACGGTCGCTAGTGATGTGGACACCGTGGCGCGCGGCTACCACAAGCCCATCATGATCGCGGGTGGTCTCGGCATCATCGATGCCGACCAGACCCACAAGATCGAATTCCCCGCAGGCAGCCTGCTGATCCAGTTGGGCGGCCCCGGCATGCGCATCGGCATGGGCGGCAGCGCGGCCAGCTCCATGGCGACCGGCGCCAACGCAGCTGAGCTCGACTTTGACTCGGTGCAGCGCGGTAACCCCGAAATCGAGCGCCGTGCGCAAGAGGTGATCAACCAGTGCTGGATGCAGGGTGACCACAACCCCATCCTTGCCATCCACGACGTGGGTGCGGGCGGTTTGTCCAACGCTTTCCCTGAGTTGACCAACGACGCAGGCCGTGGTGCACGCTTTGATTTGCGTGCCGTCAAGCTCGAAGAGTCCGGTATGGCACCCAAGGAGATCTGGTGCAACGAAAGCCAGGAGCGTTACGTCCTGGCTATCGCTCCCGAGTCGCTGGCGCAGTTTGAAGCCTTGTGCGAGCGCGAGCGTTGCCCGTTTGCGGTGATTGGCGTGGCCACTGAAGAGCGCCAGTTGCAGCTGGTAGACGAGGGTGCTGAGTCCCCGGTCGACATGCCGATGAACGTGCTATTGGGCAAGCCGCCCAAGATGCACCGCGATGTAAAAACCGTGGCTCGCCAGTTCAAACCGCTGGATCTGACTGGCGTGGACTTGCAAAAAGCCGTGATCGACGTGCTGGCGCACCCCACTGTGGCGTCCAAGCGCTTCCTGATCACCATCGGTGACCGCACCGTGGGTGGCCTGACCCACCGCGACCAGATGGTCGGCCCCTGGCAAGTGCCGGTGGCAGATTGCGCCGTGACACTCGCCGACTTCAAGGGCTTTGCCGGAGAAGCCATGTCCATGGGCGAGCGCACGCCGCTGGCAGCTTTGGATGCGCCCGCCTCAGGCCGCATGGCGGTGGCAGAAGCCATTACCAACTTGCTGGCTGCCCCCATCGACTTGCCGCGCGTGAAACTGTCCGCCAACTGGATGGCCGCCTGCGGCGAACCCGGTGAAGACGCCGCGCTGTACGCCACCGTGAAGGCCGTGGGCATGGAGCTGTGCCCGGCTTTGGGTATCTCCATTCCTGTGGGCAAGGATTCGTTGTCCATGCGCACCCAGTGGAAGGACGCTGGCACCGACAAGAAGGTGACCTCTCCCGTGTCCCTGATCGTGAGCGGTTTTGCCACCTTGCAAGACGTGCGCGGCACGCTGACGCCCCAGCTGAACGCGACCGAGGACACCACATTGGTGTTGGTCGACTTGGGCAAGGGTCAGCACCGCATGGCCGCCAGCATCCTGGCGCAGACCCTGGACCAAGTCGGCGACAAGGTGCCCGATCTGGACGACGCCAAAGACCTGGTGAACCTGGTCAACGCGGTGAATGCACTGCGCGCCAAGGGTCAAGTGTTGGCCTATCACGACCGTGGCGATGGTGGGCTGTTGGCGACCGTGGCAGAAATGGCCTTTGCCGGTCGTGTGGGTGTAGCCCTGAATGTGGACATGCTGGTCACCGAAGGCGACGGCATCTCCGACAGCCGCATGGATGTGGGCGACAGAAAAAACTGGGCAGGGCAGGTGGGTGCCCGCCGTGAAGAAGCCACACTCAAGGCCCTGTTCAGCGAAGAGCTGGGCGTGGTGTTGCAGGTGCGCACCTCTGAGCGTTCGGAGGTGATGGCCACCTTGCGTGAGCACGGCCTGTCCAAGTTCAGCCACTTCGTGGGTAAAACACGGCCGGCTGCTGATGCCGCTACCGGAGGGGCTTCCGTGTCCACCGCTGGCAAGGGCGAGCTGCAAATCTGGCGCGATGCCAAGAGCATCTTCAGCGCCAAGCTGGCCGACCTGCACCAGGTGTGGGATGCCGTGAGCTGGAAGATTGCCCAGCAGCGCGACAACCCCGTGTGTGCCGACGCCGAACACGCCGCTGCCGGCGCCGAGCAAGACCCCGGCATGCATGTTTACATGCCAAACAAGGCCCTGGCGCTCGTGGAATCTGCGCAAGCAGCTATCAAATCAGGAGCGCCTGCCATCCTGACCAGCCGCCCCAAGGTAGCGGTGCTGCGCGAGCAGGGCGTGAACTCCCATGTGGAAATGGCCTACGCCTTCACCGAGGCCGGCTTTGAGGCCTATGACGTGCACATGACCGATCTGCAGACCGGCCGCGCCAAACTGCAGGACTTCAAGGGTGTGGTCGCTTGCGGTGGTTTCAGCTACGGCGACACCTTGGGTGCTGGCATTGGCTGGGCGCGCAGCATTACGTTCAACGACGTACTATCTGAGCAGTTCAAGGCCTTCTTTGCCCGCCAGGACACCTTCGGCTTGGGCGTGTGCAACGGCTGCCAAATGTTTGCCGAGCTGGCCGACATCATCCCCGGCGCGCAAGACTGGCCACGGTTCACCACCAACCAGAGCGAGCGTTTTGAAGCGCGCCTCTCGCTGGTGGAAGTACTGGAATCACCGTCTTTGTTCTTCACCGACTTGGCCGGCATGCGCCTGCCGATTGCGGTGGCACACGGCGAGGGCTACGCCAACTTCAAGTACCGAGGCAACGCGGACAAGGCCATCGCCGCCATGCGCTATGTGGACAACACCGGCGCCGCGACCGAAGCGTATCCATTCAACCCGAACGGCAGCGCCGGTGGCTTGACCGCAGTCACCACCGCAGACGGCCGCTTTACCGCCATGATGCCGCACCCCGAGCGTGTGTTCCGTAACGTGCAGATGAGCTGGACCAGCTTGGACAAGAGCGAATTCAGCCCCTGGATGCAGCTGTGGCGCAATGCGCGCAAGTGGGTGGGTTAATTCCCCGTCAGAGACGCCGGTTTGACACAAGGGGCCTACAGGCCCCTTGTTTTTGCCACTACAGTCCCCAGTTGTCGACTTCCGGCGGTAGCCAACCTGGTTGCGGCCTCCCAACTTTAGAAAGCATTTGATGTCCGACCTCATCAGCACACTACAGTGGCGCTACGCCGCCAAGAAATTCAACCCCACCAAAGCAGTCCCCCAAGACAAGCTGGACCGCATCCTGGAAGCCGTGCGCCTGACGGCCACCTCCAGCGGTTTGCAGCCTTATGAGCTGATCGTGGTGAGCAACAAAGAGTTGCGTGAAAAGATCGTGCCCGTGGCCTGGAACCAGGCGCAGATCACCGATGGCTCGCACCTGTTGGTATTTGCCGCCTGGGACAACTACACCGCGGAGCGCATCAATGCGTCTTTCGACTTGGTCAACACCGAGCGCGGTTTCGTGAACGAAGGTTGGGAAAACTACCGCAAGATGATTTTGGGCGCCTACGTGCCCCGCGAGGCCGAAGTGAACTACCAGCACGCTGCCCGCCAAGCCTATATTGGCGTGGGCACCGCCCTGATTGCGGCTGCTGAAGAGAAAGTCGACGCCACCCCCATGGAAGGTTTTGACCCCAAGGCTGTGGACGAAATCCTGGGCTTGGACAAGCGCGGCTTGCGCAGCGTGGTGATCATGCC
>DGQR01000130.1:0-10663 GCA_002390825.1 Rhodoferax sp. UBA4409 | reverse complement strand
CGCGCCGACGAAGGCGACTGGTTGGTGAACCTGAAAAAGGTGCGCCGCAGCCGTGAAAACTTTGTCACTGAGCTGAAGTGAAGTACCTGCGCCGTTTGCTGCAACCCCGCAAGCCTGCCTTCTGGCTGATGCTGATGTTGAACGCACTGTCGACGGCGCTGGTTTGGATCGTGCAACACCACACACTGCAGCCCGTAGCGGCCACCGCGGTGGTGGTGTTTGCCATGGGCAATATGGTGCTGGGGCTGTACTTCATGCGCCAGCTGCTGCAGACGCAGGCGCCTGAAGAGCGCCCGCCCCAGCGCCCCCACTAAACGATCAGTGCCCGAACTCTTGTTTCGGGCGGGTTTTGTGGAAAGTCATCGGCACGCCCTGTGCGGCCTCCAGCAGCTCCAGGCGGCTTTGGTTGGCAACACCCGTTTTCATCTTGCCCACGACATGCATTTCGCAGGGTTTGCAGTCAAACCGCAGGGTGAGCTTCTCTTTGCCATTGATCAGTTGCAAGGGCTCAGCTTTGACCTGCCCTTGCACCCCCGTCACGCCCTTGGCTTGCTTGGGGCACAGGCTGAGCGAAAAGCGCACGCAGTGCTTGGTGATCATCAGGCTCACTTCACCCAACTCTTCAATCGCCTCATAGGCGGGCGCAATGACTTTCACCCCGTGCTTGGCGTAGAAACCGTGTGCTGCCTGGTTAAACACGTTGGCCAGGTAGCTGAGCGTGTCTTCCGGATATGCCACCGGCGGTTCCACCACATGGCCTGGCGCTAAACGCACAAAGCCCTGCGTGCGGGCACGCTCCAGCGCCTCGACAGCTTCGCGCCGCAAAGGGTTCAGCACTGACGCGGGCACAAACCACGGCTGGCTGAACTGCACTTGCACATCGAGTGCGGCAAAAATCGTGGTCCCCATCTTGCTTACATTCGCGCGCAACGTATCGAGCGCGGACGCCGCGTCTTTGGCCAGCTCCAAGGGCAGGCTGGTGCTGGCGGTGGCGGTAAATCCGTCTTCGTCAGTCAAGGTCAACGCCATGCCGCCATCGGTTTCCGCCAACACCGCCCAAACACCGATGCGCCGGTCGCTGCTCTTTTTATCGAGCACCCGGGTCCAGTTGACATCCCGGTTGCGGTTGACCTCCACCCCCTTGCGCAGGTCCTTGAGGCCGGGGAGGGGGTCTTTGGGGAATACCCGCCACAAACCCTTGGCCGCGTTGATGGCCTCCGCCCGGTTGATGGCCAAGCCCACCAGCTCTTTTTGCAAGTCGTAGTAGCACAGGCCGTCGCCATTGCTCAGCGCCTTGCTGTGGTCGTTCAGCTCCAGCTCCACACTGTCGGGGTTGACTTTGGTCACATAGCCAATCGGCTGGCCCGGGTTTTTGGGGCTGTCAAAGGCGCCGATGTCGATTTGCCGGCCCTGTACAAAGTAGTCAGTGAACTCGCGGTTGAAGTTCTGATTGGGGTCGGGCTCGAAGGTGAAGGTGGTGCTACCACTGCTGCTTCGGGCCAAGGGTTGATCCGAGTACTGGCGATCTTCGATCAAGCGGTCGAGCAGCTTGCGGTAATGGGCGGTGATGTTCTTCACATAACCCATGTCCTTGTAGCGGCCCTCGATTTTGAAGCTGCGGATGCCCGCATCCACCAAAGCGGCCAGGTTCTCGCTCTGGTTGTTGTCTTTCATTGAGAGCACATGCTTGTCATGCGCCACAAAGCGGCCCTTGTCGTCTACCACTTGGTAGGGCAGGCGACAGGCTTGGCTGCACTCACCCCGGTTGGCACTGCGGCCGGTGTGGGCGGCGCTGATGTAGCACTGGCCGCTGTAGGCGACGCACAGCGCACCGTGGATAAAGAACTCCAGGGTGCATTTTTCAGGGTCGGTGGCCGCGCGGATGGCTGCAATCTGCCGGGCCGTGAGTTCGCGCGCCAGCACGATCTGAGACAGGCCCACATCCTGCAAAAAGCGCGCTTTCTCGGGCGTGCGGATGTCTGTCTGGGTACTGGCGTGGAGCTGCAGCGGCGGCATGTCGATCGCCAGCAAGCCCATGTCCTGCACGATCAGCGCATCCACACCGGCTTCGTACAACTGCCAGGCCTGCTTGCGGGCGGGCTCGAGCTCGTCATCGCGGAGGATGGTGTTCATCGTGACAAAAATGCGGCTGTTGAAGCGATGGGCGTGGGCGACCAGGCGCTCAATATCGGCAATGCTGTTGTCTGCGCTGGACCGCGCGCCAAAGCCGGGCCCGCCGATATAGACCGCATCGGCACCATGGTTCACCGCTTCGATGCCGATCTCGGCGGTACGGGCGGGAGCCAGCAATTCGAGTTGAAAATCTTGCAAAGACATGGGGCCGCATTATCCCGCAGCACGCCCCCGCTGCCGCGCGGGCTGCCGCTACACTCACCGGCTCCCATGCCTCACACACTCATCACCCATTGGCCCCGCGTTTTGTTGCTGTGGGTCTGTGGCATTTTGGCGGCCATGCAGTTTGCCAAGGTGTCCCTCGCGTTTGCTTTGTTGCAGCAGCAGTTTGGAACGAGCGCCACCCAGATGGGGTGGGCGCTATCGGTTGTGGGGGTTGTGGGCTTGAGTCTGGGTGTCAGCATGGGTTTATTGGCTCCGCGCATCGGTTACCGGCGCCTGCTGTGCGGTGGCATGCTGCTGGGCGCGGTGCTCGCGGCTGTGCAAGCATTGAGCTTGCCATTTCACTGGTTTGTGGTGACCCGGGTGCTGGAAGGCGCGTCACACCTGGCCGTGGTGGTGGCTGCGCCCACGCTCATGTCAGGCACCACCGCAGCGCGTCACCGCTCGATTGCCATGGGCTTGTGGAGCACCTTTGTGGGCACCGCGTTCGCGCTCACCGCCGCAGGAGGCCACCAGTTTTTGGCGTATGCCGGTGTGCCATCGATGTTTGCACTGCATGCGGTGCTACTGCTTATTGCCGCGGTACTGGCTTGGGTCACACTGCCCTTGGACCAGCCGCCGCCGGCTAGCGCCGCCCACGGAGCCGGCTTGCTCGCGCGCCATGTGCGCACCTATACCGACTGGCGCACCGCACTGCCGGGCCTGTGTTTTTTCTGTTACACCGGTATGGCTGTGGCGCTGTTGACGTTTTTACCCCGGGGCTTGACCGACACAGACCGCTGGGTCGCCACGGTATTGCCCCTGATGGGCATCGCCGGCACCTTTGGTGCGGGTTGGCTCACCCAGCGGAGCAGCCCCTTGCGCTTGCTGCGGATGCTGTATCCCAGCCTTGGCTTGGCGGGCGTGTTGTGTGCCTGGAGCGCCATGACCGGCTGGGGCTACGTCGAGGCGGCCATCGCCTTGATGCTGATTTCCGGCCTGGCTGGGGGCAGCGCCTTTGCCCTGATTCCCCACCTCAACCCCGACAGCGCCCAACAGGCCCGGGCCAACGGCGCGGTTGCCCAGATGGGCAATTTGGGCGCCACCTTGGGGCCACCCCTTTTTGCATGGTCCACCGCCATGCACAGCGCCTGGGGGCTTGCAATACCGGTACTTTTGTTGGCGTCTACCGGCGCTGTGCTCACACAGTGGGGCAGCATCAGGCAACGGTCTGCCGCCGGTAAGCCACAAAGCCCTTGAAACGGCCATGAACACCCGGCGCTTGGACACTCTGGATGCGGTGCGTGGCTTGGCCATGGTGTGGATGACGGTGTTTCACTTTTGCTTCGACCTGAACAACGCCGGCGTTATCCAACAAAACTTCTTGCAAGACCCCGTCTGGACGTGGCAGCGCACTGCCATCCTCAGCCTGTTTTTGTGCTGTGCGGGCGCTGGCCAGGCGCTGGCCCATGCCCGCGGCCAGAGCGGGTGGCAGTTCGCACGGCGTTGGCTGCAGATTGCTGCCGCCGCTGCGTTGGTGTCTTTGGGGTCATGGTTCATGTTTCCCGGCAGCTATATCTATTTCGGGGTGTTGCACGCCATGGCGGTGATGCTGCTCATCACCCGCCTGGTGGCACCACTGGGGCTTGGGTGCGGTTTGCTGGGTCTTGCGATCATTGCTACGCATTTCATAGCAGGTAGCGCAATATCTACCTGGGCTAGCGCTCAGTTTAGCGTGGATATGAATGGCCGCGCCTTGAACTGGATCGGGTGGGTCACCCGCCTGCCACGCACCGAGGACTATGTGCCCCTGTTTCCCTGGCTGGGCGTCATGTTGCTGGGTTTCGCGTTCATGCACGGGTGGCACCGCCAACCCCGCACAGGGCGGCTGCCACTGCCAGCAGCCCTGACGCAGCGGCTGGCAGCACTGGGGCAGTGGAGTTTGAGTTACTACCTGCTGCACCAGCCGGTCTTGTTGGGCCTGCTTTGGTTGGCCGGAATCGGCCGCTAGCTCTGCCGCTGCACCCCTTTGCCGGGTGCAGCGGCCTTGGGGCGCAAGCCAGTGACAGGCAACAAAAAAGCGGCCGAAGCCGCTTGATGGGAATCAGCCTGTAGAGGCTTATTCGACCTTGGCTTTGGCGCGCAGGTCTTCCTGGAACTTGGCAATCTTTTGTTGCTGCAGTTGCTGGGCGATTTGCGGCTTCACATCTTCGTACTTGGGCAACTGGGCTTCGCGCAGGTCATCCAAACGGATGATGTGGAAACCGAACTGGGTCTTGACCGGAGTGTCGGTCATCTTGCCCTTGGACAAGGCCACCAGCGCATCCGAGAACTCTTTCACGTAGCTGCTGGCGTTGGCCCAATCGAGGTCACCACCATTGGCACCGGAGCCTGGGTCTTTGGAGTTCTTTTTGGCCAGATCTTCAAACTTGGCGCCTTTTTTCAGCTGCGCAATCAGGGCCTTGGCCTGGTCTTCTTTTTCCACCAGGATATGGCGGGCACGGTACTCTTTGCCGGCGTTGGCCGAGGCAAACTTGTCGTATTCAGCCTTGGTTTCTTCGTCGGTGACCGGGTTCTTTTTCTGGAAATCGGCAAACAACTCGCGGATCAGGATGGACTGGCGGGTCAGGTCGAGCTGATTTTTGTAGTCATCCGTCGCATCCAGGCCGCGTGCTTGCGCTTCTTGCACAAAAATTTCGCGAGCGATGATTTCCTCGCGCATCTGGCCTTGCATTTCAGGCGTCACAGGGCGGCCGGAGCGGGCGACCTGTTGGGCCAGTGCTTCCATGCGCGCAGTGGGAACTGCCTTGCCGTTCACGATGGCAATGTTCTGCGCCACAGCGCCTTGGGAGACCGCCATCAGGCTGGCTACAGCCAAGGAGGACAAAATGTGCTTCTTCATACCGTTTCCTTCAGGAATGCTTAAATCTTAGTGTTGCCAGAGGGCGAGGCTTCGGCCTCAATGGCCAAGGCATGAAGGCCTTGATCAATGAAATCTTGCAACGAATCATACACAAGGCGATGCCGTGCTACGCGGCTCAAACCGGTAAATAAAGGTGAAGCAATCCGCACCCGGAAATGGGTGCCAACACCGCTGTCATTGGCACCCACATGGCCGGCGTGCTGGTAGCTTTCATCTATCACTTCGAGGCGCAGCGGCTGCAGTTGGGCCTGCAGGCGCTGCTCGAGGTTCTGGGCAGTAGGAGCCAGGGCGCTCATGGCTTGGGGGGCTCCTCGGGTGCGCTATCGCCCTTGAGGTAAGGCGAAATGTAGAGGCCTTGGCCGATCAAAAAGGCCAGCGGGAACACATAACCCCAGAGTTTGAAGTTGGCCCAGGCGTCTTCGCTGAAATACGCAGCGACATAACCGTTGCTGATCGCCATAAACAGGGTGTACCCGATCCAGGCGATATTGAGCTTGTGCCACACCGGGTCAGGGAGCTCCAGCTGGCTGCCCAACATGGACTTGAGGAAGTTGATTTTCATGCCCCACACCGCCACGGCCAGCGCAATCGCCATGCCTGCGTACAGCACGGTGGGCTTCCACATGATGAAGCGCTTGTCGTGCAAGAGCAGTGTGATGCCGCCGAACACCAGAATCATGCCCAAGGTGATCTTGTGCATGGTGGTGAGCTTTTTGTCGATCCAATAAATGATCGCCATTTGCGCTACGGTGGCAGCCATCAGCACCGGCGTGGCGAAATAGATCGCTTCGTCTTTGCTGATGCCGAAGGTGTCATGCAGCTTGTAGGCCGCAAAGAACAAGAGGATGGGGATGAAGTCGAGAAGTGTTTTCATTTGGGCGTGAAGTGTAGCGAGGCCGAGTTCATGCAGTAGCGCAAACCGGTGTCGGTAGGGCCATCAGGGAACACATGCCCCAAGTGCGCGCCGCACTGACTGCACACAGTCTCAACCCGCACCATGCCGTGGCTGCGGTCGGTGATTTCGGTGATTGCGCCAGGAATCGCGAGCGAAAAGCTGGGCCAGCCGCAATGCGCATCAAACTTGGTGCCGGAGTCAAACAGCTTGGCGCTGCAGCACATGCAGTGGTAGCTGCCGTCCGCCCAGTGGCCCTCAAACTTGCCGGTAAAAGGCCGCTCGGTGGCGGCGTGGCGGGTCACCTGAAACGCAACCGGCTCCGCGCCTTTTTCGGCGAGCAGGGCTTTCCATTCAGCGTCGGTTTTTTGGATAGGGAAGGTCATGTGAACTCCTGGGGTAGGTGGATGCAAGGCAGCGCTGAAAGTTCAGGAGCTGCAGCTGATGGAAATCTGCGCGGCCCAGTCGGGCGGAAAGCCGGCCCAGGCATCGAATGCAGGATGTTCGTCGTAAGGTGTCTCCAAAACTTTCAGCAAATCAGCGACCACGCTGAAATCCTTTAGCCGGGCGGCTTGGATGGCTTGCTCGCCCAAATGGTTGCGCAGCACATATTTAGGGTTGGTTTTGAGCATCAAATCGGCCGCTAGCGCACGTGATACGTGCGCAAGCAGCTCCGAATAAGATAGCAACCATGCGTCAAAGCCCTCTCTGTCCAGGAACAGGTCGCGCACCGAATCAGCAGCTGCCGCCGGGTCAGCCACCCAGTGGCTGAGGCGCCGCCAGAAGATAGTGAAATCAACTTTGTCAGCAGCCAGCAACTTCAAAATGCCCTCGATGACTGGCTTCTGGGCTTCTTGCACTTCAGTAAAACCGAGCTTGGCCGCCATCCGGCGGGCAAACGCCTGCGGATACAGGTCCTTAAAAGTTTCGAGGGCCGCAATGGCGTGCTCCTGCTCATTGATCAGCGGCATCATGGCTTGGCCCAAGCAAAACAGGTTCCAGTACGCCACATTCGGCTGCTTGTAAAAGGCGTAGCGGCCTCCCGTGTCTGAGTGGTTGCAGATGTGACCGGGGTCGTAGGCGTCCATGAACTGGAAGGGCCCGTAATCGATCGTCAGGCCCAGAATACTCATGTTGTCGGTGTTCATCACCCCGTGGCAAAAGCCCACTGCCTGCCAGTGCGCCACCATCTCAGCGGTGCGCGCCGTCACCGCGGCCAGCAGCGCCACATAGGGGTTGCCTTTCCAGTGCCCCTCGGTGCGGCACTCGGGGTAGTAGTGGTCGATCACGAAATCGGCCAAGGTTTTCAGCTCGCCGGGCATGCCGTGGTGGCAGAAATGCTCAAAGTGCCCGAAGCGGATAAAGCTCGGGGCCATGCGCGTCACCACCGCGGCTGTTTCTATCATCTCGCGCCGCACCGGTGCATCGGACCCGGTGACACAGAGCGCGCGTGAGGTTGGCACACCCAGGCCATGCATCGCCTCGCTCGCCAAAAACTCGCGGATGCTGCTGCGCAACACAGCACGGCCATCACCCATGCGGGAAAAGGGGGTCAAGCCCGCGCCCTTGAGCTGCACTTCCAAGCCATCGACTTCGCCCAACAGGATCGCGCGGCCGTCGCCCAACTGGCCGGCCCATTGGCCGAACTGGTGGCCGCTGTACACGCTAGCCAAGGGCATGCTGCCGGTCAGCGGGCGGTTGCCGGTCAGTGCCTGCAACACATCAGGGTCGCGCAACAAAGCCTCATTCCAACCGGCGCTGCGCGCGGCAGCTGCGCTGGTGCCCACCCAATACGGTGCCGGAAGCGGGGTGGGGGACAGGGGCGCAAAGAACGCGTCTCCCAGTGTGGCAAAGCGGTTATTCCAGCGGAAGGGGCGGTCCAGAGCGTCGGGCGCAGGGGGCAAATGGGGCATAAGTGAATTGTCCCGCATATGACTAATTCAGCGTCTCCGAGGGGACTTGCTCGCAGTACCATGTGAGTCGCCGAAGTTGCAACAGCTTGTATCCGGTGTTGGTGTGTTTGTTACAAAAATTTAGACAGAGGTGACTTGATGTTAGGTCTGATGCAAAGCCAGCAGTTGCTGATCTCCACCTTGATTGACTTTGCTGAGCGCCACCATGGCGAAGGCGAAGTGATTTCCCGTCGGGTGGAGGGCGATATCCACCGCACCAATTACAAAGAGGTGGCCGCCCGTTCCCGCAAAGTGGCCAATGCCCTCGATGGCCTGAACCTCGCGTTTAGCGACCGCGTAGCCACACTGGCTTGGAACGGCTACCGCCACTTGGAGCTGTATTTCGGGGTGAGTGGTTCGGGTCGCGTGCTGCACACCCTGAACCCGCGTTTGCACCCTGACCAGATTGTCTGGATCGCAAACCACGCCGAAGACCAGGTGTTGTGTTTCGACATGAGCTTTTTGCCCATCGTGCAAGCCGTGCACAGCCGCTGCACCACCATCAAGCATTTCATCGCGCTCTGCGATGCGGACAAGCTGCCCGCCGACTCCGGCATTCCCGGCCTGCAAAGCTACGAGGCCTGGATCGGCCAGCAGCCCGCCACCTACACCTGGCCCGAGTTTGACGAAAACTCGGCCTCCAGCATGTGCTACACCAGCGGCACTACTGGCAACCCCAAAGCGGCGCTCTACAGCCACCGCTCCACCATCTTGCACGCGTTCTCCGGCGCTTTGCCCGATGCGCTCAACATGAGCGCCCGTGATGCGGTGCTGCCGGTGGTGCCCATGTTCCACGTCAACGCCTGGGGCTTGCCGTACTCGGCTGCCATGACCGGCGCCAAGTTGGTGTTCCCCGGCCCGGCGATGGATGGAAAATCCATTTTTGAATTGATTGAAGCCGAGAAGGTGAGCTTCGCGGCCGGCGTACCCACCGTGTGGCAAATGATGCTGGGTCATATGCAAGCAGGCGGCCTGCGCTTCTCGACCCTGAAGCGCACCGTGATCGGTGGCTCGGCGTGTCCGCCAGCCATGATCACCGCCTTTTATGATGTGTATGGCGTGGAAGTGCTCCATGCCTGGGGCATGACGGAGATGTCGCCTTTGGGTACGGTGTGTACCCTGAAGAACAAGCACCTTGCCATGGACTCCGCCGACAAAATGAAGGTCCGCCTCAAGCAAGGTCGCGGCATTTATGGCGTGGACATGAAGATCGTGGACGGCGAGGGCGCCGAGTTGCCCTGGGATGGCAAAGCTTATGGCGACTTGCTGGTCAAAGGCCCCTGGGTCATCAGCGAATACTTCAAGGGCGAGGGCGGTTCACCCTTGGTCGATGGCTGGTTCCCTACCGGCGATGTGGCCACTATCGACTCCGACGGCTTCATGCAAATCACCGACCGCAGCAAAGACGTGATCAAGTCCGGCGGCGAATGGATCAGCTCCATCGATGTCGAAAACATTGCCATGGCCCACCCTGCAGTGGCGATGGCGGCTTGCATCGGTATGAAGCACCCCAAATGGGACGAGCGGCCGATCATTGCGGTGGTCAAAAAGCCGGGCAGTGAGGTCACCCGCGATGAGCTGATCGCCTTTTACGACGGCAAGACCGCGAAATGGCAGGTGCCGGACGATGTGGTGTTTGTCGAGGCGATTCCCTTGGGCGGCACCGGCAAGATGCAGAAGACCAAATTGCGAGAGCTGCTCAAAGACTACAAGCTCCCCGGCGCATAAGGGGGCGTTCAAAGGCTGGGTGAGCCGGCGTTGAGACTCGGGAAAACCCTTTGTCCCAGCCGTGACAAAGGGGCTTGGTGAGGGGGGTAAAGCTCCTACAATCGAAAAAAGAACGATCGTTCTATTTTGAGATTAACCTCACCCACGGAGCCTGCATGACCGCCCAGTACCAAGTCCATGGCGATATCGCCGTCATCACCCTGAACAACCCGCCGGTCAACGGTTTGGGCCTTTCCACCCGCCAGGGGATTGCAGACGGCATGGCCCAGGCCAATGCCGATGCCGCGGTCAAAGCCATTGTGATCACCGGCGCCGGCAAGGCGTTCTCCGGCGGTGCGGACATCACCGAATTCGGTAGCCCCAAGGCGCTGCAAGAACCCAACCTGATCAGCGTCATCAAGGTGCTGGAAACCTCTGAAAAGCCAGTGGTCGCGGCGATCCACACCGTGGCCATGGGCGGCGGTTTGGAACTGGCCTTGGGTTGCCACTACCGCATTGCAGCACCCGGCACCAGCATTGCGCTGCCGGAAGTCAAGCTGGGTCTGGTGCCCGGTGCCGGCGGCACCCAGCGCCTGCCCCGCGTGCTCGGTGTGGAGCCAGCACTCAACATGATCGTGAGCGGCGAGCCCATCAAGAGCGAAATGCTGGCCATGCTGCCCGGCCAGAAGCTGTTCGACAAACTGTCGGCTTCCGCCGAAAGCCTGGCTGAAGAAGCCTTGGCCTTTGCGCGCTCAGTAGCAGATGTGCGCCCCCTGCCACTCGTGCGCGACCTGAAGTGCAAGCATCCGCAAGGCGATGCGTACTTCCAGTTCGCCCGCAACATGGTCAAAGGCA
>DGQR01000001.1 GCA_002390825.1 Rhodoferax sp. UBA4409 | reverse complement strand
GATTGGTTGATTCCTCACCAAGCCAATATCCGCATCATGCAAAGCACCGCCAAGAAACTGAAGCTGCCCATGGACAAAGTAGTGGTGACGGTGGATCAACATGGAAACACCTCGGCAGCCTCTATTCCGCTGGCATTGGACTCTGCGGTACGTGCCGGTCGGGTCAAGCCGGGCCAAAACCTGATGCTGGAAGGCGTAGGTGGTGGCTTCACCTGGGGTGCAGTGCTCCTGACTTTGTAGCGCGTCGTGCAAGCAGAATCACGGCTAGTGCTCAATTTGACGAAGAATTTTCTATGAAACCATTTGCTTTTGTATTTCCCGGTCAAGGCTCCCAATCGGTGGGCATGATGGATGCATGGGGCGCAAACCCCATCGTGTTGGAAACGTTGAAGGAGGCGTCTGACGCCTTGGGCGAAGATGTTGCCAAGCTGATTCACGAAGGACCCAAAGAGGCATTGGCCCTCACGACCAACACCCAGCCGGTGATGTTGGTGGCTGCAGTGGCGGCGTATCGGGTTTGGATGTCTGAAACCGGCGTAGCGCCCCAAGTGGTAGCAGGTCATTCGCTGGGTGAGTACTCGGCATTGGTTGCTGCGGGCGCCTTGACCTTGGCGCAGGCAGCGCCATTGGTGCGCTTGCGTGCCCAGGCGATGCAAGAGGCGGTACCGGTGGGTGTAGGCGCGATGGCAGCTATTTTGGGTATGGATGCTACGAAAGTGATAGCGGGTTGCGCAGAAGCTACGGTGGCTATGGCCGGTTCTGACTCTGAAGTCGTTGAAGCTGTGAACTTCAACGACGCAGGTCAAACCGTTATCGCGGGTAGCAAGGCGGCGGTGGATAAGGCGTGTGAAATTTTGAAAGCAGCAGGTGCCAAGCGCGCTTTGCTCTTGCCGGTGTCTGCACCTTTCCACTCCAGCTTGATGAAGCCAGCGGCAGAAAAGCTCAAGGCGCGCCTGGAAGAGATAGAGATTGCCACACCGCAGATTGCGCTGGTGAACAACATTGACGTCGCTATTGAAATGGATGCAGATCGCATTCGCGATGCGCTTTACCGTCAGGCTTTCGGGCCGGTGCGATGGGTGGAATGTGTCCAGGCCATCAAGGCGCGTGGCTTGACCACGGTGGTCGAGTGTGGCCCCGGCAAGGTGCTGGCCGGTATGGTCAAGCGAATTGATGCAGAAATGACAGGGGCTGCCCTGTTTGATCCTGCGACACTGGAAGAAGTGAAAGGATTGTTGGCATGAGCGAAATCAAGTTTGAGGGCCAAGTGGCACTGGTGACGGGAGCCTCGCGAGGCATCGGCGCATCCATCGCCTTGGAATTGGCGCGCAAAGGCGTCAAGGTTATTGGTACTGCGACCTCGGACGCTGGTGCAGCAAAAATCCGTGAGGCCTTGTCAGGCTTTGCAGGCTGTGATGGTCGCACTTTGGATGTGAATGATGGCGCTGCGGCGGAGGCGTTGGTGGATGCGATCGCCAAAGAGTTCGGTGGCTTGCATGTTCTGGTTAACAACGCCGGAATTACCCGCGACACACTGGCCATGCGCATGAAAGATGACGACTGGGATGCAGTGGTTGACACCAATCTCAAGGGTGTGTTTCGCATGAGCCGCTCAGTGTTGCGCACCATGATGAAGCAACGGTATGGCCGCATCATCAGCATTACCTCGGTGGTTGGGGCGTCCGGCAATCCTGGTCAGGCCAACTACGCAGCCGCCAAAGCGGGCGTGGCGGGCATGACCCGTGCGCTGGCCCGGGAGCTAGGCTCGCGCAACATCACCGTCAACTGCGTGGCGCCCGGGTTTATTGAAACCGACATGACGGCCGGCCTGCCGGAAGAGCAACAAAAAGCCTTGCTGGGCCAGATTCCCCTCGGGCATTTGGGCAAACCCTCGGATATTGCGCACGCAGTGTGCTACCTTGCGTCCCCTCAGGCGGGCTATGTCACGGGGCAGGAAATGCACGTGAATGGCGGCATGTACATGTAAGAAAAAAACCGCCGATGTGTCCGAACGGCGACCCGGTTAGAGACTTGTCTCTAGGGCGGGTAAAATCTCGGATTCTTTTACAACCCTTAGAGGGAACCCATGAGCGATATCGAAGTCCGTGTCAAAAAAATCATTGCTGAACAACTCGGCGTGGAAGAGTCTCAAGTTACCAGCGAAAAGTCCTTTGTGGCAGACCTGGGTGCTGACTCCTTGGACACAGTGGAACTGGTGATGGCTTTGGAAGACGAGTTCGGAATTGAAATCCCGGACGAAGACGCAGAAAAGATCACTACCGTGCAAAACGCGATCGATTACGCGAACACCCACAAAAAGGCCTGATAGCCTTGGGCAATGCGTTAGTGCGCATTGCCAACCCGGCCGGCAACCGCAGGATCATCGCCTGCAGGTGTCCGGCCGGTTCCTCCCCCATTCTCTGTATCGCCGCTATGGCGGTATTTCTTTGACGAACTATTGAATCCAGGTTTCTATGTCCCGTCGTCGCGTTGTTGTCACTGGTTTAGGCTGTGTCAGTCCCGTAGGTAATACGGTGACAGAGGCTTGGTCCAATTTGCTGGCAGGTAAGTCCGGTATTGATGTCATTTCCAAGTTTGACGCATCTGCTTTTGCCTGCAAGATCGCCGGGGAAGTGCGTAACTTCGAGTTGGAGGCTTACATCAACTCCAAAGAAGCCCGCACCATGGATACCTTTATCCACTACGGTATCGCGGCTGCCATGCAGGCAGTGGTCGACTCCGGTCTCAAGACCGGCGATGCCCTGAGTGACGAAGAGTCCACGCGCATTGGTTGCGTGATCGGCTCTGGCATTGGCGGCCTGCCAATGATCGAAAACACACACGCGGAGTACACCAACCGCGGCCCGCGCCGGATTTCTCCATTTTTTGTGCCGGCCTCCATCATCAACATGACTGCTGGCCATGTATCCATGCGCTACGGCTTCAAGGGCCCGAACATTGCCATCGTCACAGCGTGCACGACCGGTTTGCATTGCATCGGTGAAGCGGGCCGCATGATTGAGTACGGTGATGCGGACGTGATGGTTGCTGGTGGTTCTGAAGCGACCGTATCCCCCTTGGGTATTGGTGGCTTCGCTGCCATGCGCGCCCTGAGTACCCGTAACGACGACCCGACAACCGCCTCCCGCCCTTGGGACAAAGACCGTGATGGCTTTGTGTTGGGTGAAGGCGGCGGCGTGATGGTGCTCGAAGAGTACGAACACGCTAAGGCACGCGGCGCCAAGATCTACGCTGAATTGGCCGGTTTTGGTATGAGTGCAGATGCTGGGCATATGACAGCCCCCAATATGGATGGCCCCCGTCGGGCCATGTTGAGCGCCATGCGCAATGCCGGTGTCAATGCCGACCAAGTGGATTACCTCAATGCCCACGGCACTTCCACGCCGCTGGGCGATGTGAATGAATCCAACGCCATCAAGGCCGCTTTGGGTGATCACGCCAAACGCGTGGTGGTGAACTCCACCAAGTCTATGACCGGGCACCTTTTAGGTGGAGCAGGTGGTTTGGAGTCGGTGTTCACCGTATTGGCTTTGCACCACCAAAAGAGCCCGCCAACCATCAATATCTTCAATCAAGATCCGGAATGCGATCTTGATTACTGCGCCAACACGGCCCGTGATATGAAGATCGATGTCGCTGTCAAAAACAACTTCGGGTTTGGCGGTACTAACGGCACGCTGGTGTTCAAACGCATCTAACACATACGGCCAGTCACACTGACCCTCCATGCAACGTCCACCGGCGACAAGTCTGCAGGTCTCGCGGTCAAAAAGGTTGGGCTGGCTTTTTGCCGGCCTGATTTTTTTGTTCTTGTGCGCGCCGCTCTACAGCGTTTGGAGTGGCCAAGCATGGGATCGAACGCTGGCTGTGTGGGCCGCTTGGGGCGTCCTGAGTGCAAATTTAGTGCTCTCGTGGCGTCGTATGCCTGAAGGCCGGTTGCGTTGGGATGGTGAGGCTTGGTATTGGGGAAATCTCTCCCAATCCATCAAGGCTGTCCGCATTCAGTACGACTTTCAGCGCACCTTGTGGGTGCTGCTGCAACCGGAGCAAGGTCAGCAATTCGGTGTGTGGTTGGAGGCCGATGCTCTGCAACCCGAGCGTTGGCGCTCCGTCCGGCGTGCCTTGGTCTGGTGTGAGGAAACAGCTTGGGGCGCAGAGGTGTCAGTTGCGCCCGCCGCGGGGATGCACCCATGACCGATGTGTTGGAACCCGCGCCCGATGCTGATTGGCCCTTGGTCGAACGCACGATCGCTGGTGATCAACGTGCGTATGGCTTGCTGGTCCTGAAATACCAGCGGCGTATCCAACGGCTGGTTGGGCGCATGGTCCGGGATGTGGATTTGGTGGAAGACATCACCCAGGAAACTTTTATCCGTGCCTACCGGGCGCTTCATCAATTCCGCGGCGATGCGCAGTTCTACACCTGGCTGTACAGAATTGCGGTCAACACGGCCAAAAAGTCGTTGTTGGAGCTGAAGAGAGATCGCACTATTTCAGAGTCTTTCTTTGCCCGTGATGAAGAAGATGAAACTTCTTTCCGCCAAAACGAACCAAGTAGCGAAGAAACACCCGAAACCGTGCTGGCTGCCAAGGAAATTGCCGGTGTGGTGAACGCTGCGATGGAGGCTTTGCCGGATGAGCTCCGGCAGGCTGTCGTACTCCGGGAAATCGAAGGTTTGAGTTATGAAGAAATTTCACTCTCTATGGCATGCCCGATCGGTACCGTCCGATCCCGGATCTTCCGTGCTCGTGAGGCGATTTCTGCAAAGTTGAAACCTCTTTTGGATAAACAAACCGGCAAGCGTTGGTAAGTACTATGGATCGCTTCTCCCAAAATCAAATGTTTGTTCAGGCGCAACTGTCTGCGCTAGCAGACGGTGAACTCGACTCCACGGAGTTGGGGGCTTTGCTGGATGCCTTGGAGCGGGATCCGGCGCACTATGCCGCATGGACAGGCCTGCACGCTGGCGCAGCAGCTACGCGCGGTGAACCGGTATCCGGAGCCTCTGGCGATCTGGCGTTCTGGCAATCTATCCAGGGAAAAATCGCCTCCGAATCAATCTTGCAAGTTCAGCCGATGCCGCCTGTTGGCGTACAGGGCGCAGCGATGCGCAGCGCGCCAGCTGCTAACGCCACTTTTTGGAAGGCACGTCGCTTTGCGTCGATCGCCTTGGTGTTGGCTGTGGGCGGTGTCGCCTCTTTGCTTTGGCCTAGTGCCGGTACAGGCCCCTCCGATATGAGTGCGGCGCCCGCAGGGCCGGCACTGGCCGCAGCGACTACCGACGCGGGTGTCATGTTGCGCGATCCCCAGCTTGACGCCTTGATGGAAGCCCACCAGCAGATGGGCGGACATTCTGCCTGGCAGGGGCCTTCGGGCTTTCTGCGCAATGCGACCTACGAAAGGCCTTCCCGGTGAACTGGGTGCGTAGCTGCCGGCTGTTGTCGCGTGGGCTCGTGCTGGCCTGTGTGTTGGGCGTGCAGGCTTGGGTGCCTGCGATAGCCCAAGAGAATTCTGTGAGTGCCTGGCTGACGCGTCTTCACGAGGCCTCCAAACATCGCACCTATACCGGCACTTTTGTGGTGTCTGCCGGTACGCAAATGGCAAGTGCCAAAATCTGGCATGTGTGTGAAGGCGAGCAGCAGTTAGAGCGCATTGAGCCATTGAGTGGTACGCCCCGTACCACTTTCCGGCGTAACTCCGAGGTGTTAACGCTCTTCCCGACGGCAAAAGTCGGTATTGCCGAGACGCGCGAGGCGACCAGCTTGTTCCCGGGGTTGTTGAAATCCAAGGGGGCAGATCTTGATGAGTTCTACTCTCTCAAGGCGATGGCATCGGAGCGCTTGGCCGGAGTGGATGCAGACGTGGTTCATATTCAGCCCAAAGATGGCCTCCGTTACGGATACCGGGTGTGGAGTGAGAAAAAGACGGGTCTGGTGATTCAGCTGCAAACACTGGATGTCGACGGAAAAACGCTGGAGCAGTCCGCATTCTCCGAGCTCAACATGGATGCTCAAGTGAGCTCTGCCAAGCTCAATCAAATGATGGGCCAAACCGAGGGTTATCGCATCGAGCGGCGCACCACGGAGAAAACGAGTGCAGCCGTCCAGGGCTGGGCCATGAATGGGGGAGTGCCCGGATTTAAGCCCGGCGGTTGTTACATACGCCCGGTGGCCTTATTGGCTGGCGCGTCTGGCAAAACAGATACCTCGATGCAATGGATGTTTTCCGACGGTTTGGCGACGGTGTCTCTGTTTGTTGAGCGATTTGATCCCAGCCGCCATGTACAAGTTGGCGCAGCAGATTTGGACGGCGCTACCCGGACGCAAACACGCAAGCTCGGCAATTGGTGGATCACCGCGGTAGGCGAGGTGCCCGCTGGGACCTTGGCCGTGTTCACTCAAGCGCTTGAACGCAAAAAATAAGACCCTATCTCTGTCTCATCGGTTTTTTCAGGAAACGTTCCACATGACACATCACATCTTTTCAATCCGGCGTTGGGGCCTCGCGGTCATGTTGGGTGCATGTGCGGCATCTTTTTTGCCTTTGTCGGCAGCCCACGCGCAAGTCCGCGGATTGCCGGACTTCACCGACCTCGTGGATCAGGTGGGCCCTTCGGTCGTGAATATCCGTACCTTGGAAAAAGTCAGCGCTCGCGCACAACAGGGCGGACCGAATGAAGAGGAAATGTTGGAGTTCTTCCGTCGTTTCGGCTTGCCGATTCCCAACATGCCGAAACAGAACCCTCGCCAAAACCGTCCACAGCAGCAGGAAGAAGAACAGCCACGTGGTGTCGGTTCAGGCTTCATCTTGACCAGCGATGGCGTGATCATGACCAATGCGCACGTGGTGGACGGGGCAGACGAAGTCATTGTGACGCTCACCGACAAGCGGGAATTCAAAGCCAAGATTCTGGGGGCGGACAAACGCTCCGATGTGGCGGTGGTCAAAATTGACGCGACCGGTTTACCAGCAGTGAAGGTGGGTGATGTGAACCGCCTTCGGGTGGGCGAATGGGTCATGGCAATCGGATCTCCTTTCGGACTGGAAAACACCGTAACCGCCGGTATCGTGAGCGCCAAACAGCGTGACACCGGTGATTTCTTGCCCTTCATACAAACCGACGTGGCCATCAACCCAGGAAACTCTGGTGGTCCTTTGATCAATATGCGAGGCGAGGTGGTTGGGATCAATAGCCAGATCTATTCACGCTCCGGCGGTTTTATGGGAATCTCTTTTTCCATTCCGATGGACGAAGCGGTCCGGGTGAGTGACCAATTGCGTGCATCGGGCCGAGTATCTCGCGGGCGCATCGGTGTGCAGATCGACCAAGTGAGCAAAGAGGTCGCTGAATCTATCGGCTTGGGCAAACCCACCGGTGCGTTGGTTCGCGGCGTAGAGTCTGGATCCCCGGCTGAAAAGGCTGGCGTGGAGGCGGGCGACATCATCACCCGCTTTGACGGAAAGGTCATCGAAAAATCCAGTGACTTGCCGCGCATTGTGGGTGGCACCAAGCCCGGAACCAAAAGCACTCTGACCGTTTTCCGCCGCGGTGGCAGCAAAGAATTGCAAGTGGTGATCGCTGAAATTGAAGCGGACAAACCCGTTGCAAAAGCCCCCGCGAAAGAGGAACGTTCGGCGGCATCGATTGCCACCCAGGTGTATGGCTTGGCAGTGACCGCACTCACAGACGCCCAGAAAAAAGAAGCGGGTGTCCGTGGAGGCGTGCGCATAGAGGCGGCCACGGAAGCGGCGGCTCGCGCCGGCTTGCGTGAGGGGGATGTGATTTTGCAAGTAGCCAACGTCGAAGTGTTAACCGTGAAGGAATTCGAGGCAGTGCTGGGCAAACACGACAAAACCAAGGCTTTGAATGTGTTGTTCCGGCGCGGTGATTGGACGCAGTTCGCCGTGATCCGGGCCGGTCGATAGGCCAAGCAACCCTAAAGCACAGCAGGCTATGGGGTTGTTTGGAGCATAAAAAAGCCATGACTCATGGCTTTTGGCGCCTAGCTTTGATGGGGGCGAGGGTCTAAATCCATGGGCTTTTTTAAAGCGGTGGTTAGAATACGGGCGGTCGATGGATCAAAGCAGGTATATGGAACTTGCGATAATCCATCATGTGGGAATCGATAGATTGCCCCACAGGCCTTCCACAGCTCTCCCACAAGTTGTTCAGCGGCGTCAAACACAATCTGTGGATAACTTGTGAATATTTGTGCTGTTGCCGTGTAGCAACGACCCCCGATCCGGATTTTTGGGCTGTGCTTTTTGGACTTTTTGCCTACAATGAACGTCCAACTATCGCAGTTGCCAAAAGATTGTTGGTTCGGGGCGCGTCTCACCATGACGCGCCCTTTTTTCATGGCTGATCCTTTTAATTCAATTACTTGAAGCGCGTCGTTGATGAATCACATCCGAAATTTTTCCATCATTGCCCACATTGACCACGGCAAATCCACGCTGGCCGATCGCTTGATTCAGCGTTGCGGCGGACTGGAAGCGCGCGAGATGGAGGCACAGGTTCTGGACTCGATGGACATCGAGAAAGAGCGTGGGATAACCATCAAGGCGCAGACCGCAGCGCTGCAGTACAAGGCCAAAGACGGTCAGGTCTACAACCTCAATTTGATTGACACACCCGGTCACGTGGACTTCTCTTATGAAGTGTCCCGCTCGCTGTCGGCATGCGAAGGCGCATTGCTGGTGGTCGATGCCTCCCAAGGCGTCGAGGCTCAGACGGTGGCCAATTGCTACACCGCGCTGGACCTCAATGTGGAAGTGTTGCCGGTACTCAACAAGATTGACCTGCCCAATGCCGACCCTGACAACGCGCGCAGCGAAATCGAAGACGTGATTGGTATCGACGCGACCGACGCGATTGTCTGCTCGGCCAAGACGGGATTGGGCATCGACGACATCCTGGAATCCATCGTCGCCAAGATCCCCTCGCCACGCGGCAATCCCGATGGCCCATTGCGCGCCATGATCATCGATAGCTGGTTTGACCCCTACGTGGGTGTCGTCATGCTGGTGCGCGTGGTGGATGGACGTCTGGCCAAGGGCGAGCGTATCAAGATGATGGCATCGGGTGCCACCTACAACGCGGATAACCTGGGTGTGTTTACTCCAGCGAATCAGCCGCGCCAGTCGCTTGAGGCGGGTGAGGTGGGTTACATCATTGCTGGTATCAAAGAATTGCAGGCCGCCAAAGTGGGCGACACGGTGACGCTGATCAAGCCCGGCACAGGTGGCGCGTCCGCCACCGCGACTGAGGCTCTGCCTGGCTTTAAGGAAATTCAGCCCCAAGTCTTTGCGGGCTTGTACCCCACCGAGGCCAGTGAGTACGACTCCCTGCGCGACGCGCTCGAGAAACTGAAGCTTAACGACGCATCCTTGCACTATGAGCCGGAAGTTTCCCAGGCCCTTGGCTTTGGTTTCCGCTGCGGATTTTTGGGTCTGCTGCACATGGAAATTGTTCAGGAGCGCTTGGAGCGCGAGTTCGATCAGGACTTGATTACCACCGCGCCAAGTGTGATCTACCAAGTGGTCAAAAACGACGGCGAAGTGGTGATGGTGGAAAACCCGTCCAAAATGCCTGAGATTGGCAAGACCGCTGAAATTCGTGAGCCCATCGTCACCATGCATCTCTACATGCCGCAGGAATATGTGGGTGTGGTGATGACCTTGGCCAACCAAAAGCGCGGCGTGCAGATGAATATGGCTTACAAGGGTCGCCAAGTTGTGCTGACCTATGAGATGCCACTGGCCGAAATCGTGCTCGACTTCTTTGACAAGCTCAAGAGCGTGAGCCGGGGTTATGCGTCCATGGACTACGAGTTCAAGGAATACCGTGCAGCTGATGTCGTCAAGGTAGACATTTTGTTGAACTCTGAGAAGGTGGATGCGTTATCCATCATGCTGCACCGTGCCCAAAGCCAGTACAGGGGCCGCGCAGTGGTTGCCAAAATGCGCGAAATTATTTCCCGCCAAATGTACGACGTGGCGATCCAAGCGGCCATCGGCGCCAACATTATTGCGCGTGAGACAATCAAAGCGCTGCGCAAAAACGTGTTGGCCAAGTGCTACGGCGGCGACATTTCCCGTAAGCGCAAGCTGCTGGAAAAGCAAAAAGCCGGTAAAAAGCGTATGAAACAAATCGGCTCAGTGGAGGTGCCGCAAGAAGCCTTCCTCGCCATTCTCCAAGTGGAAGATTAATGCAAGCATTCACAGCAGCGGTATTGGGCGCGTTTGTTGCCTATGGAGCCTCTTGGTATTTCGGTTTGGTCGATGGCAACTTTTCGCTGCTGCTGTTCCTGGCCAGCGTAGTAACCGGTGTGTATTGGCTCGCTGAGCGCTTTTACTTTCTGCCCCAGCGCCAGCGTGCGGTAGCAGCACTGGAAGCACAAGACGCCAAGCGCCGCGAGGGCTTGGCCCAAATGGGGATCACCCAGGTCGACGGCGATATCCAGGAGGCCAAAGTCAAGTTGCTGATGCAACCTTGGTGGCTGGATTGGACCGCGGGTTTGTTTCCCGTCATCATCGTGGTGTTTTTGTTGCGCTCATTTTTGTTTGAGCCTTTCAAAATACCTTCCGGTTCCATGATTCCGACGCTGTTGGTCGGTGACTTGATTTTGGTGAATAAATTCACCTACGGGGTACGGTTGCCGGTCATCAACCTCAAGATCACGGAAGGCAACAAACCCCAGCGCGGTGACGTGATGGTGTTTCGCTACCCGCCCAAGCCGAGCCTCGATTACATCAAGCGTGTCGTGGGTGTGCCCGGGGATACCGTGGCCTACTTGAACAAGCGCCTCACGATCAATGGCAAGCCGGTGGAGACCAACGCATTGCCGGATTTCCTGGATGAAGACGCAAGCCAATACTTCAAGCAATTTGAAGAGACCTTGGGCGAGAAGCCGCATCGTTTGTTGAACGACGCCCGCCGCCCGGCCTTTATTGCGGGTATCGAGAAGTTTGATGGCATGGAGAATTGCAGCTACACCGTCGAAGGCGTCACCTGCAAGGTCCCCGAAGGTCAGTACTTCATGATGGGTGACAATCGCGATAACTCGCTGGACTCCCGTTACTGGGGTTTCGTGCCGGATAAAAATATCGTCGGCAAAGCGTTTTTTGTGTGGATGAACTTTACCAATCTGAAGCGGATTGGCGCATTCCACTGAGTGTTTCACCAACCAGCGTCCGGAAAATTCACTATGCCCAGCAAAGCTCAACAGCGCGGAATTTCTTTTATTGGCCTCTTGTTTGTGGGCGCTGTGCTCGCGATGACGGGCGTAGTCGCCGCGCAAGCCTTCCCAACCGTGATCGAGTATTTCGCGGTTGAAAAGGCAGTGCAGCGCGCCTCCACAGGGCAGTCGGTCGTGGAAGTACGTGCGCTGTTCGACAAGCAGGCCGAAGTGGACACCATCAAGTCCATTACCGGCAAGGACCTCGAAGTCACCAAGGTAGGCGACAAAGTGGTCGTTGGCTTCGCTTACGAGCGCGAAATCCACTTGGCCGGCCCGGCCTACCTCACCCTTAAATACGCAGGACGATCCAAATAAGTGACAGATGGTTTGACCGCGCTGCAGCAGCGACTGCAGCACCAGTTCTCGAATATTTCATTGCTGTCGAGGGCTCTGACCCATCGCAGCTTCTCTGCTGACCACTACGAGCGCTTGGAGTTTCTGGGCGACTCGGTATTGGGGTTAGCGATCTCCGATTTGCTCTACACCCGCTTGGGCAGTTTGCCTGAGGGCGATCTGTCGCGGGTACGTGCCAATCTCGTCCGCCAGGAAACTCTGCATGAGCTGGCCCTGAAACTCGGGCTCCCTGACGTGCTCAAGCTCGGTGAGGGCGAGATGCGCTCCGGCGGCCCCAAGCGGGCGTCTATCTTGGCGGATGCGCTCGAAGCCATCATTGGCGCGGTGTATCTGGATGCCGGGTTTAACACCGCGCAGGCACTGGTCCACCGCTTGTTTGAGGCGGTAGAAATCAATCCGCACATGCAGGCTATCGGCAAGGATGCCAAGACCGAGTTGCAGGAGTGGCTCCAGGGTCGCAAAATGAAGGTGCCGGTCTACACCGTGGTGGGCACCACCGGTGCCGCACACAAACAAAGTTTTGACGTGGAGTGCGAAGTCCCTGAGCTGCGCCTGTCGGAACGCGGTATTGGCGGATCCCGCCGCGCCGGAGAACAAGCAGCGGCTGCGGCCATGCTGCAAACCATTAAAGCAAAGGTCAAATCATGAATGCTCCTAAAAAAGTAGCTGCTCGCGCAGAATCCACGGGCGCTAAGGGGCAAAAAGACTCTCAAACTCCAGTGGAGGCCGTCGAGGTGCAATCAGACCTGGACGCAATGCTGGAAGGCCTGCTCAAGAGCACGCCCAAGTTGGCCACCCCCGGTACCGATGGTGCGGGTCAGCGATGCGGCTTGGTCGCGATCGTAGGCAAGCCCAACGTGGGCAAGTCCACCTTGCTCAACGCCCTGGTGGGGCAAAAGATCAGCATTACCTCGCGCAAGGCGCAAACCACACGCCACCGGATCACCGGCATGCGCACCGAAGGGCAGACCCAGTTTGTGTTTGTGGACACCCCCGGCTTCCAGACCATTCACGGCAACGCACTGAACAAGTCTTTGAACAAAGCGGTGCAGGGCGCAGTGTCCGATGTGGACCTGGTGCTGTTTGTGGTGGAGGCTGGCAGCTTTACGTCGGCGGACGAAAAAGTGTTGAAGCTGCTGGGAACCGGCATTCCGGTCGTGTTGGTCGCCAACAAACTCGACAACGTGAAGGAGCGCGCAAGCCTGGCCCCCTGGTTGCAAGCGATGCAGGCCCGCGCCAAATTTACCGAAATGATTCCGCTGTCGGCCAAGAACGCCAAGGATATTGAGCGCTTGCTGGGTATTTGCGAGAAGTTCTTGCCTGAGCAAGCTTGGTGGTACTCCGAAGACGAGTTGACCGACCGCAGCGAGAAATTCCTGGCCAGCGAGTTGGTACGCGAAAAGCTGTTCCGCCTGACCGGTGACGAGCTGCCCTACACCTCCACGGTGGTGATCGATAAGTTCGAAGAAGAGCCACCCCAGAAAAAGGGCCAGAAGCGCTTGTTGCGCATTGCCGCCACCATCGTGGTGGAGCGCGATGGTCACAAGGCGATGGTGATCGGCGATAAGGGCGAGCGCATCAAGCGTATTGGCATGGAAACCCGTGTGGAACTAGAAAAGCTGGCAGACGCCAAGGTGTTTTTGGAGCTGTGGGTCAAAGTGCGCTCTGGCTGGGCCGATGACGAAGCGCGCGTGCGCAGCTTCGGGTATGAGTAAATTCACCCCCAGGCTTCGCGCACTGCGTGTCGCTTCGCCACCCCCCTTGCAGGGGGCAACGCCTGCGGTCTGGCAGAGCCAGCTCCGCGGCGTTCGCTGGGTTTAGGCCCTCTCACTCCTACGATTCATGGCGACCAAACGTATTGCCGATGAGCCGGCGTTTGTATTGCATCGCTACGACTGGAGCGAGAGCAGCCTGATTTTGGAGGTATTCACCCGCCACTACGGTCGGGTGGCACTGGTCGCCAAAGGGGCGAAGAAGCCCACTTCGAGTTTTCGCCCCATTCTGCTGCCGCTGCAGCCTTTGCACGTGGCCTTTGGAGGCGATGCCGAGATCCGCACTTTGCGCAGCGCAGAGTGGCAGGGTGGGCATGTGATGCCGACCGGGGATGCTCTTCTGTCTGGCTACTACCTCAACGAGTTGCTCATTACCTTGTTGGCGCGGGACGACCCGCATGCCGCGCTGTTTGACATTTATGCCCAGGTCGTCCGCGTCATTGCCAGCGAGCACGACGAAGTGCTGCAGGCGGCCCTGCGGACCTTCGAGTTGCTGTTGCTGCGTGAGGTGGGTTTTCTGCCCCAGCTCGATGCACAAACCATGACGCTGGCGCCTTTGTATGCCGATGTGCGTTATGTGCTGGTGCCTGAGGGCGGACTGCGGCAAGCAGGCCCTGACGACCGTGTCGGCCTGCTCGGAGCCCAGTGGGTGGCACTGCAAGATGCGATCGCAGACGACGCCCCCTTCACCACCACCCTACGGGCTTGCGCCGAGGTGATGTCGGAACTCAAACCCCAGCTGCGGGCACTGCTGCACTACCATTGCGGCGTCAAGACGCTGCGCACGCGGCAGATGATGATTGATATTCAAAACCTATGAAAACCCATCTCTCCGTCAACCTGAACAAAGTAGCGCTGGTGCGCAACACCCGCCACCTTGGCATTCCCAGTGTCACCCGCGCAGCGACGTTGTGCCTGGAGGCGGGCGCCGCAGGTATCACGGTGCATCCGCGCCCTGATGCGCGCCACATCCGCGCGCAGGATGTGTTGGACTTGGCAGCCCTGCTCAAGGCTTGGCCGGACCGCGAATTCAACGTGGAGGGCAACCCGTTTCACAACCTGATGGATTGCGTGCGCGACCTGCGCCAGCGCGGTTTGCCGGTGCACCAGGTGACCTTTGTGCCCGACTCGGAAGGTCAATTCACCAGTGACCACGGCTGGAGCTTTCCTGCCGATGCCTCCCGCCTGCAACCCTTGATCGACGAGGCCCATGCCCTGAACCTGCGCGTGAGCCTGTTCATGGACGCCGAG
>DGQR01000050.1 GCA_002390825.1 Rhodoferax sp. UBA4409 | reverse complement strand
AAATTGGTGCCCTTTGCGGGAATCGGACCCGCGACCTCTCCCTTACCAAGGGAGTGCTCTACCACTGAGCCAAAAGGGCAAAGATTTGCTTGCGCAAACCTTGATATCTCAACACCACAAACACAGCAACTTGCGACTTTGGAGCGGGGTAGGAGAATCGAACTCCTCGCTTTAGCTTGGAAGGCTAAGGTATTACCACTATACGAACCCCGCACAGGCCCGCCAATCTAACAGTCTTTCAAGTCACTGGTGGAGAGGGCTGGATTCGAACCAGCGTACTCGTAAGAGGGCAGATTTACAGTCTGCTGCCATTAACCACTCGGCCACCTCTCCTTCGGTGAACCCCGGATTATGCCAGCTTTATTCCACTGCGTCACCTTCGCGCTGTTTTTTTTGCAAATTGCACTGAAATAATTCTTGGGCGCCCAGCATCCGGGACGAATCACTCTGCGGACAAGATCCGGTTTGCCTCAGAAAAATGGCCACACCCGATGAAGGGAACAGGTGGACGCGAGGCAGAAAGCGGAGAGGGATGATTCGCGCACAACACGGTATGGCGAGCCTCGTCTATCAGCGCGCGCTTGCTTTGGGCATACGCCCCCCAGAGCATGAAAATCACAGGACCCGGGGCGCCCGATACCGCGCTGATGACCGCATCCGTGAGGGTCTCCCAACCGCGGCGTGCATGGCTAGCGGGCTTTCCCTCCTCCACCGTTAAGCAGGTGTTGAGCAGCAAGACACCCCGACTTGCCCACGACAACAGGCTGCCCTGCGTGATCGTAAAGCAGCCATCGAGAGCGAGAGGCTCGCGTGCCAACTCCTTGAAAATATTGCGCAAAGAGGGCGGCACAGCGACTCCGGGCGCCACCGAAAAAGCAAGGCCCTCCGCTTGGCCGCGGCCATGGTAGGGGTCTTGCCCGAGGATGATCACTCTGACGGAGTTCAACGGCGTGAGCTCCAAGGCACGCATTGGCTGCGGAGGAAAAATAACCGCGCCCGCCGCCAAGCGCTGCTCCAGGAATGCGAGGAGCCCTTGGCCCACAGCGCCCGAGAAAAATGGATAGGTGACGGCCTGCCAACTCTGATGAACCGGCCACCGCCCGGGATCAGCAGACTGCAATTGCGAGCTCGCAAAGGCTGGCGCGCCCCCGTCATCCGGCAGCAGCGAAAACTGCATGCGGGTCAGCCGAACAGCGCTTCCAGCGCCTCACCGGGCTCTGGCGCCCGCATGAACGCCTCGCCCACCAGAAATGCGTTCACACCGGCAGCGCCCATGCGCAAAACATCGTCCCGGGTGTGAATGCCGCTCTCGGTTACCAAGAGCTTGTCCGCCGGCACCATGGCCCGCAAGGCGAGCGTGGTGTCCAGCGTCACTTCGAACGTTTTCAAATTGCGGTTGTTGATGCCCAGCAACGGCGTTTTGAGCTTTAAGGCACGCTCCAACTCGGCTTGGTCATGGACCTCCACCAGCACCGCCATATCGAGGCTGAGAGCAATTGCTTCCAGGTCTTTCATTTGCGCATCGTCCAGGCACGCAGCAATTAGCAGGATGGCGTCAGCGCCCATGGCGCGCGATTCATAAATTTGATAGGGATCGACCATGAAATCTTTGCGCAATACCGGCAACTGGCAGCTGGCGCGCGCTTGCTTGAGGTAGTCCACCTCGCCCTGAAAAAACTGCACATCGGTCAGCACCGACAAACACGCCGCGCCATGCTCTGCATAGCTCTGCGCAATATCCGCAGGAATGAAGTCTTCCCGGATCACGCCCTTGGAAGGACTGGCCTTTTTCACCTCGGCAATCACCGCCGGTTTTCCTGCCGAAATCTTGCTGCGTAGCGCGCCCACGAAGTCGCGTGTCAGCACCCGCGATTCCGCGTCGGCTCGCACAATGTCCAATGATTTACGGCGGATAGCGGCCGCCACTTCCTGGTGTTTGACGGCTACGATTTTGTCGAGAATGTCGCTCATGATGTTTCCTGTTGTTTAGTTCGCGAGCCGGGCACTCAGGGCTACCAGCGCATCCAGCTTGGCCTCCGCCGCTCCTGATTCAATAGCAGCTTGCGCAAGCTTGATGCCGGCTTCCATAGAAGCCGCCACATTGGCGGCATAAAGTGCGACACCGGCGTTCAAGACCACAATGTCTTTGGCCGGCCCGCTTTGGTTGTTCAGCACACCCATCAACATGGCTTTGGAGTCCTCTGCGGTTTCCACTTTCAAGGCCCGGTTACTGGCCATGACCATGCCAAAGTCTTCGGGGTGGATTTCGTATTCGCGGATTTCGCCGTTCTTGAGCTCACCCACCAGCGTGCCGGCGCCCAGGCTCACCTCGTCCATGCCATCACGGCCGTAGACCACGATAGCGTGTTCCGCGCCCAAGCGCTGCAAAGCGCGCACCTGAATCCCCACCAAATCGGCGTGGAACACGCCCATGAGGATGTTGGGGGCACCGGCCGGGTTGGTCAGCGGGCCCAGGATGTTAAAGATGGTGCGCACACCCATTTCCTTGCGCACCGGAGCCACATTTTTCATGGCAGGGTGGTGGTTGGGCGCGAACATGAAGCCGATGCCCTGCTCCGCCACGCACTGGGCGATCTGCTCGGGCTTGAGGTTGATGTTCAGGCCCAACGCCTCCAACACATCGGCGCTGCCGCTTTTGCTGCTCACGCTGCGCCCGCCATGCTTGCTGACCTTGGCACCTGCCGCCGCGGCCACAAACATGCTGCAGGTGGAGATGTTGAAAGTGTGGCTGCCGTCGCCGCCGGTGCCCACGATGTCCACCAGATTGGTTTTGTCCGCGACCTCCACCTTGGTAGAAAACTCGCGCATCACCTGCGCGGCGGCGGTAATTTCGCCGATGGTTTCCTTTTTGACGCGCAGGCCAGTAATGATGGCTGCCATCATGACGGGAGACATCTCGCCGGACATGATCTGGCGCATCAGGTGCAGCATCTCGTCGTGAAAGATTTCACGGTGTTCGATGGTGCGCTGCAAGGCCTCTTGGGGGGTGATTTTGACGGTGTGCGGCATAGCTGACTCCTTAGACTTTGGGCGCTGCACTCAGCGCCAATTTGATTCCGAAACCGACAAACAAGGCGCCGGCCAGCCGGTCCAGCCAATGCATGCCCCTCTGGATCGCAGCGGTTCGCCGCGCGGCCCAAGCCGCCAGGACGGCGTAACCGATATTGACCGGGATGGCGTTGAGATTGAACAGCACCCCTAGCAGCAGAAAAGCCACCGTGGGATGCGCAGCGCCCGGCGTAATGAACTGCGGCACAAAGGCCAAGAAGAACAGCGCCACTTTGGGGTTGAGTGCGTTCGTCCAAAAGCCTCTGAAAAACAAAGATTTTAGGCCTCCAGCCTTCACCGAATCTGCGCTGCCCGCTTCTATTTTGATAGCATCCGGTGCCTTGGACAGGAGCAGCCGTACACCCACGTACAGCAAGTAGGCCGCCCCCACCCACTTGAGCACACTGAACGCCATGGCCGAGGTCGCCATCAGCGCGCTCACCCCCAAGCCGGCCGCCACAATGTGCACAAAGCAACCGGCCGTGATCCCCAAAGCCGCCACGATGCCCGCCCGCACCCCGCTGCGCAGGGCGCTACTCACGATGTAGAGCACATCGGGGCCCGGGGTCAGGTTCAGCAACCAGCCCGACAGCACAAACCAACCAAGGTGCTCGATTCCCAGCTCTGCGAGCATCCCGCGCGCCTCCGCTTAGTAGACCGCGGCGCCGGGCAGCGCAGCAGCCGGTGCGGACGACACGGCCTGGGCAAAGAAACTGCGCACCGCTTCGATGGCGCGGTCGATACCCGCAGCGTCCACGTCCAGGTGGGTCACGAAGCGCAGACCAATCAGCCCGGTGGCCAACACGCCGCGCTCCTTCAGGTGGGCCAGCAGAGCCGGGCCACGGCCCTGCTCCACATCCACAAACACGATGTTGGTGTTGGCCGAGCGCACCTGCAAGCCGTCGATCCCGTGCAGGCCCGCGGCCAGGCGCTGTGCCAGCGCATGATCGTCTGCCAAACGCTCCACATGGTGGTCCAGCGCAAAGCTGGCTGCCGCCGCCAGAAAACCCGCTTGGCGCATGCCGCCACCCGCCATCTTGCGGATGCGGTGGGCACGGGTGATCAGCTCGCGGCTGCCACACAAGGCTGAGCCCACAGGCGCGCCCAAGCCCTTGCTGAAGCACACCGACACGCTGTCAAAGTAACCCGCTATCCGGCGGGCAGACGCCAGGGCGGTTTCACCCGCTTGGCGGGTTGCTACCGCCGCATTGAACAGGCGCGCGCCATCCAGGTGCACCGCGAGACCGCGCTCCCGCGCCAGTGCGGTTGCCTGCTCCAGGTAGCTTGCGGGCATGGGGTTGCCGTTCCAGGTGTTTTCCAGGCACAGCAGGCGGGTGCGGGCGAAGTGGCAGTCATCGGGTTTGATCGCGGCCGCAATGTCGGCCAGCGCCATTTGCCCGCCCGCATCTTGCGCGAGCGGCTGGGGTTGAATGCTGCCGAGCACCGCAGCGCCGCCGCCCTCGTAGCGGTAGGTGTGGGCCATTTGACCGACGATGTATTCGTCCCCCCGGCCGCAGTGCGCCATCAGACCGCACAAATTGCTCTGGGTGCCGGTGGGCATAAACAACGCCGCCTCGAAACCGAGCAAGGCAGCCAGCTTGTCCTGCAGCGCATTGACACTGGGGTCATCACCAAACACATCGTCGCCCACCGGCGCGGCCCACATGGCATCGCGCATGGCGGCGGTCGGGCGGGTCACGGTGTCGCTACGCAAGTCAACAATAGGAGTCATTTGAGCCTCTGGCGCTTATGGAAATTGCGCGAGTAGCTATTAAAACAATAGCTACCCGCCTACCGGTTTATTGCAGAAAGTTCTTCAGCATGGCATGGCCATGCTCGGTGAGGATGCTCTCGGGGTGGAACTGCACCCCCTCCATGCGCACTGCGTGCGGCAGGTTCTTGTGGCGCACCCCCATGATCTCGCCATCATCCGTCCACGCGGTGACCGCCAGCTCTTGCGGGCAGCTCGCGCGCTCAATCGCCAGAGAGTGGTAACGGTTGACGGTGAATTTCTCCGGCAGGCCGGCGAAAACACCTTCTTGCGTGGTGGTGATCACACTGGTTTTGCCGTGCATCAACTCCTGTGCGCGGATGATCTTGCCCCCCAGGGCTGCGCCAATGCTCTGGTGCCCGAGGCACACACCCAGAATCGGCAGCTTGCCCATGAAATGGCGGATCGCGGGCACCGAAATCCCTGCCTCGTTGGGTGAGCAGGGGCCGGGCGAGATCACCAGCCGGTCGGCTCCGCGTGCGGCAATGCCTTCGAGGGTGATCTCGTCGTTGCGGAACACCTCGACCTCGGCACCGAGTTCACCGAAGTACTGCACGATGTTGAAAGTGAACGAGTCGTAGTTGTCGATCATCACGAGTTTCATACGGTTTCTCCTTGGCGCAAACGGGCAAACTCCCGATGCTCAAATGCAATCGAAGCGTCCATCAGGGCGCGGTAGGCGGCTTCCAGCACATCAGGCTGCCCACCCAGCTCGGTAGCCATGCGGCGCACCCGGGCGGCAATGAATTCAATCCGCTCCTGGTCATGCACTTTGGTCACATCCTGTTTGATACGGGCCGCTTGGCTCATGTAGTGCGTCCGCTCGACCAGCAAGGCGGTGATCCGTTCATCGAGGGCGTCGATATGGCTGCGCACCTCGGTCATGGTCTCGCAGTGCCGGGCCTGGGGCAGGTCTTTGTGTAGCAGGCTCATTGCAGACCCTCCTCCACCAGTTCGGCGGCGCGCAGCAATGCACGGGCCTTCGCCTCGGTTTCTTTCCACTCCAGCTCGGGCACGCTGTCGGCCACCACGCCGGCTGCGGCCTGCACATACAGCATCTGGTCTTTGATGATGCCGGTGCGGATGGCAATCGCCACATCCATGTCGCCCGCGTAGCTCAGATAACCGCAGGCGCCGCCATAAATGCCGCGCTTGATCGGCTCCAACTGGTCGATCAACTCCATGGCATGCACCTTGGGTGCGCCGGTGAGTGTGCCGGCCGGGAAAGTGGCCTTGAGCACGTCCATGCTGGTCATGCCGGCGTTCAGGGTGCCCTCGACGTTACTCACGATGTGCATCACATGGCTGTAGCGCTCGACGATGAAAGCATCGGTCACCTTCACAGAGCCGATTTCGGCAATGCGGCCGATGTCGTTGCGGGCCAGGTCGATCAGCATCACATGCTCGGCGCGCTCCTTGGGGTCGTTGATCAACTCCACCTCGGCCGCCTTGTCCAGCTCAGGGGTCGCACCACGCGGGCGGGTGCCGGCCAGAGGGCGGATGGTGACTTTGGTACCGGGCTTGTCGCCCACGGTGATTTGTTCTTGGCGGACCAAAATCTCCGGCGAAGCGCCCACCACTTGAAAGTCCCCGAAGTTGTAGAAATACATGTACGGGCTGGGGTTCAGCGTGCGCAGGGCACGGTACAGGCTCAGCGGCGACGCGGTGTAGCGCTTCTTGATGCGCTGCCCCACCTGCACCTGCATGAAATCGCCACCGGCAATCAGCTCTTTGGCGCGCTCC
>DGQR01000195.1 GCA_002390825.1 Rhodoferax sp. UBA4409 | reverse complement strand
TGGCAGTTCCCGCAGGGTGGCATTGACAGGGGGGAAACTCCCGAGCAGGCCATGTTCCGGGAGTTGCATGAAGAGGTGGGCCTCCAACCGGAGCATGTGAGCATTGTTGCCCGTACCCGCGACTGGTTGCGCTACGAGGTGCCGGACCGATTTGTCCGCAGAGATGCTCGCGGACATTACAAAGGGCAAAAGCAGATCTGGTTTCTTCTCCAGCTGGTGGGCCACGACTGGGATTTGAACCTGCGTGCCACCGACCACCCGGAATTCGATGCCTGGCGGTGGAACGACTATTGGGTTCCGCTGGACGCCGTGGTGGAATTCAAACGGGGCGTCTATGAAATGGCACTGACCGAGTTATCTCGCTACTTGCCGCGTAACGAAAGTCGTAACCGCTATCTGCGGCATGGCGGTAACCGCACGCGTGATGCGGATAGCGGTTTCGACCGCCTGCAGCCCAACCATATGGAATTGCCACCTGGGGCGTCTTTCGAGCCGGATCCGGGGACCAATGCACCCACACACCATGATTAACTTGCGATCCGCCCTGGCCCTCTTGATTTTCTGGGGGTGCGTGGGCTTTGCTGGCGCCCAGAACACACTGGACAACCCCGATTGGACCGAAGAAAAGGAGCCCCCGGCTCCTGCATTTTCCACGTCCAAGGTGCTGCCCCTGGATATGCCCAACTTTGTAACCGTCAAAGTAGGTATTGATCCGTCCACCATCATGGTCGGGGGCGACGGCGTGGTGCGTTACGTAGCGGTGATGACCAACGCCAGCGGAACGAGCAATGCGATGTACGAAGGTATTCGCTGCCTCACCGGTGAGGTTAAAACCTACGCCCGAGCAGGCTCATCCGGAAATTGGTCCGTAGTGAGTACACCTGTCTGGCGGGATGTGATGGGCAATCTGCCTTCCCCCCACGCCCGCGTATTTGCCCGCCAAGCTGCGTGCGAATCGCGGGTCGCAGGCAGCAAAGCCGAAATTCTCAATGCACTGAAATTCGGAAAGAACTCGCCGAACTACCGGGCGCCCAGCGAGCAATAGCTACAGCGCCAGCCAGCCGGGGCAGACTTGACCCTTAGCGGGTGAGTACCAGGTTATCGCGGTGGAGCATTTCGGGCTCTGCTGCATAACCGAGCAGGCGCTCAAACTCTGCAGAGGGCTTGCGGCACAGCAGGCGGGCTTCGGCACTCGCGTAGTTGGCCAGTCCACGAGCGATTTCGAGGCCGGTTTCGTCGCGCACCGCAATCACATCGCCTCGCGAGAACTCGCCTTCGACCTGCAGCATGCCAATAGGGAGCAGGCTCTTGCCTTCATCCCGCACTTTGGCAGCTGCACCGGCATCTACCACCACGGCGCCGCGCATCTGCAGATGGTCAGCCATCCACTGCTTACGGGCCTGATTCTTTTGGGTCTGGGCAATCAGCAAGGTGCCAATCGCATCGCCCTGCGTCAGGCGGATCAAGGCATCTGGCTCACGCCCCCAGGCGATCACGGTCGACGCTCCAGAGCCAGCAGCCCGCTTGGCCGCCAAAATCTTGGTCAGCATTCCACCACGGCCAATGCTGCTACCGGCGCCGCCGGCCATCAATTCCAAGGCTGGGTCCCCAGCCTTCGCTTCGCTCACAAAAGTGGCGGCAGGGTCTTTACGAGGATCTGCGGTAAACAGGCCTTTTTGGTCGGTGAGGATGACCAAGGCATCCGCCTCCACCAAATTAGCCACCAGTGCACCCAAGGTGTCGTTATCGCCGAACTTGATCTCATCGTTGACCACCGTGTCGTTCTCGTTGATCACCGGCACAACGCCCAGCTTCAACAATGTCAGCAAGGTCGATCGGGCATTCAAGTAGCGCTCACGGTCGGCAAGGTCGGCATGGGTCAACAACACCTGGGCACTGCCCAAGTCGTTGGCACGCAGCTTGGTCTCGTACATCTGAGCCAGGCCCATCTGGCCCACGGCCGCAGCCGCTTGCAGCTCCTGCACCGCTTTCGGCCGGGTTGCCCAGCCCAAACGCTTCATGCCTTCGGCAATTGCACCGCTCGACACCATGATGACCTCACGGCCATCACGAATCAAATGTGCCAATTGGCGGCACCACTCACCAATCGCCTGCTCATCCAAACCGCGGCCATCATTGGTGACCAGACTGGAGCCGACCTTGACCACGACACGACGTGCATCACGCAGAACAGATGAGCTGAATTTTTGATTCATTGATGCCTGTAGCCCTAATCGAATATGCGTGAGCAGCTATAAATATCGAAGCAATAACCAAAGGATCCGAAGATCAGACTCACTCCGTCGGCGCGTCTGAATCTGTCGATCCCGGAGCAAATCGCGGATCGACCTCGACGTGCGGCATCTCGGCGATCTGCTGCGCCTTGATGTGCTTGTAAATCTCTTTGATCAGAGGCTCGCAACCCTCACGGGTCAGCGCAGAAATCTCGAACACCGGTCCTTTGAACTTGTAGCGTTTGACAAAGTCTTTGATCAACGCAACCCGGTCATCCGTGGGGACCATGTCCAACTTGTTCAGCACCAGCCAGCGGGGCTTTTTGTACAACTCTTCGTCGTATTTCTTAAGCTCATTGACGATGGCTTTCGCTTGCGCAACGGTATCGACACCTTCATCAAAAGGCGCCATATCGATCACGTGTAACAGCAAGCGGGTGCGCTGCAAATGCCGCAAAAACTGATGCCCGAGACCTGCACCTTCCGCAGCGCCTTCAATCAAGCCGGGCAAATCAGATCGGAAGAGCGTC
>DGQR01000255.1 GCA_002390825.1 Rhodoferax sp. UBA4409 | reverse complement strand
CGGCGGCATGGGTTTCATCGAAGAAACCGGCGCAGCCCAGTACTACCGCGATGCCAAGATTCTCACCATTTACGAAGGCACCACTGCCATTCAGGCCAATGACCTCGTGGGGCGCAAAACCGCCCGTGACGGTGGCCAGATTGCCAAGGGTATCGCCGGCCAAGTGGAAGCGACCGAGGCGGATTTGCTTGCCAGTGGCTCCGCCCATGCGTTGGCGGTTGCCAAGCGCCTGAAGGCAGCGCGTTTGGCGTTCATCGACGTGGTGGAGTTTGTAGCCGGCAACACCAAAGCCAGCCCCAATGCCGTGTTCGCTGGCAGCGTGCCGTACCTCATGCTCGCAGGCAACTTGATGGCCGGCTGGCAATTGGCCCGTTCACTGCTGGTGGCTGAAAAGGCGATTGCCGCCGGAGACGATGTGGCCTTCATGCAGGCCAAGATAACCACCGCACGCTTCTATGCCGACCACTTGTTGAGCAAGGCCGGTGGCCTGCGCGACAGCATTGTGGAAGGTGCCGACAGCGTCACCGCCTTGCCGCTCGACGCATTCTGATGGGCTAGCCGGCGATGCCGGTGACGTTGACGCTATAGATTCGGTAGCTGCTTGCGCATACGCAGCGGGCGCTACCGGTCGATTTCTTCCATAAAAAGTACCCGAGGAGACCCCATGTCCAAACTGCCTGCGCCGCTGGATAGGCTGCCATTTCCGGTGATCGGCTCGCCGCTGTTCATCATCAGCAACCCGAAGCTGGTGATTGCCCAGTGCATTGCGGGTGTGGTGGGCTCCATGCCGGCGCTCAATGCCCGCCCGGCCGAGTTGCTGGAGGACTGGCTGAAGGAAATCACTGAAGCCTTGGCGGCTCACAACGCGGCGCACCCCGACAGGCCCGCCGCGCCTTTTGCGATTAACCAGATCGTGCACAAGAGCAACGACCGCCTGGAGCACGACATGGCCCTGTGCGTCAAGTACAAGGTGCCGATCATCATCACCTCGCTGGGCGCGCGCGAAGACATCAATGCGGCAGCCCACTCCTACGGCGGTGTGGTGTTGCATGACATCATCAACAACAAGCACGCGCACAAAGCCATTGAAAAAGGTGCAGACGGCCTGATCGCTGTGGCTGCTGGTGCCGGTGGCCATGCGGGTGTGAAGAGCCCGTTCGCCCTGGTGCAGGAAATTCGCCAGTGGTTCGATGGCCCATTGGCCTTGTCCGGCTCCATTGCAACGGGTGCCTCGGTGCTGGCGGCGCAAGCCATGGGGGCAGATTTTGCCTACATCGGCTCGGCCTTTATTGCGACCGAAGAAGCCCGCGCCGCGCAGGAATACAAACAGGCCATCGTGGACAACAACTCGGACGAGATTGTTTACAGCAACCTCTTTACCGGTGTGCACGGCAACTACCTGGCGCCCAGCATTCGCGCGGCCGGCCTGGACCCTGCCAACCTGCCGGAGAGCGACCCGAGCAAGATGAACTTTGGCGGCGCATCGGCCAAAGCCTGGAAAGACATCTGGGGCTGCGGGCAGGGCATTGGTGCTGTCGACAAGATTCAGCCCGCGGGCGAGTTTGTGGCCCAGCTCAAGCGGGAGTACGCCGCTGCCAGGGCCGACCTACTGGCGCGCAATTACGCCTGATTTTTTAAGCATTTAGCCCTTTAGCGCCCGCGCTCTCTGCGCGAGGCGCTATTTTTTTGATAGTAGGGGAGGCGGGGCATTACCAATACCCCGTACAGCTCAGGCCTGCAGGCGCAGCTCGGGTGAGTTGTCAGCCATCAGGCGGTTCAAGGCGCGTTCCACGATAGGTGCTTGATCCAGCATTTGCAGCTCGTGGCGGCGCAGCATGGCGGCAACTTCCCGCTCGGACAGCACGAAGGCGTCGAAGCCCTCGCGGTTGGTGAACAAAAAGCGTGTGCGCATCGGGCTGACCCAGCTCAGGCGGCAGCGGAAGGGCGGTGTCTCCGGTGACACCTTTTCAAACCAGACACCGCGGGTCAGCAACTGCGCACTGGCATCAAAGTCATCCATCTGCTCGGCATCTTGCTCGGCCAGTTTGCCGGCTCTACGCTCGTCCAGTGCCTGCATCGCCTCATCGGCGGCATGTGCCTCGAGGGCAGCACCTTGGGTGTCGAGCGGGGGCGCGGCCTTCATCCGGATCGCCAGCATGTGGGTGGCAATCAGCCTGCGGGTGAAGTTCGCCCTGTCTTCGCCGTCCCAGCCAATGCTGTCCAGCTCGGCATTGAGTGTGCGAACCAGCTCGGGCAGCACGCCGACCAACTCTTGGCGCTCTTCTGGCTTTGTCTTGGGCTGTGTGCTCCAGATGAGCTGGTCCATCGTGGCCAGTGTGCGGTTCCAATGCCCTGCATGGGTGTCTTCGGTCATCCATGCCACCGCAATCACCTGCCGCCATTGGGTGGTGAGGAAAGGTTTGAGAAATGGCGCCAGCGGCAGGTGCTCGGGCAACGCGCTGATGCGCGCGTGCACAGCCTCGTCGGCCTGTGCCAGCGCGGCCGCCAACTGCTCCTCGTCGTTTTCTCGTGAGGCAAATGGCTCGATGTGTTGGTCAGCCTGCCGCTCGGACTCAAACAAGAATTCGGTGAAGTCGGCCAGGAGCGCCGCAAACAGCGTGAGGTCGTCATTGAACTCGTGCAACACCCGCTGTACGGTGGATTCGATCCGTTGGTACAGGGGGTCTTGTTCGCCTTTGTCTGGCGTCCAAGCGACCGAGGCGGATGCCAGGGTGTCCACCAGTTTGCGGGCAGGATGCTCCGCACTCAAGAAGAAATCGCGGTCCACCATGGCTGCGCGTAAAACAGGGATTTGCAATCGCCCGATGACCACCTTCAGCTCGGCCGGGATCGCGCCATCGGTGAACACGTAGTCGAACACCTCGGCCAGTGCGTTGACCGTGCCGCGGTCCAGATCTTGGGCCTGTTGGAATGCCGGCTGATCGCCCAATCTGCGCAACACATTGTGCGGGGACCCGGCAGTTTCCATGGCTTCGTCAGACTCCAGGAACTGGTAGCGGGAGCCGCGTCCGGTGCCGGCTTGCATCGCACTCAGGTACTGCAACAAGGCGGGGTCCGCGGGAATGGACAGGCTGTTGTGCGCTCCCGGAGTACCGCCTGAGTCGGCATCCGAGAGTTCAAAGCCACCAGCCTGCTCGACGGAGGTGCGTCCAACACCCAAGCGACGCAAGAAGTGACGGGCCTGTTGCACCCACTCCTGGCGCGCAGGCCCCCACTGGGACCACACAGAAGGGGCCGCCTCGGGTGCCGCCGGTGGCGTGTCCCGGTGAGTGAGGCTGCTGCTTTCGGTGGTTGCGGCAAGTGGTACGCCGGCGCTGCGTGGACCCAGGTCGGCTGCGCCGGTCAGCGGCGCAAACTGCGACGATCCATTGAGGGATTTCCGGATGCGATGCACCGTGGTGGCATGCACTCCCGCCTGCGATAGCGTGGCAATCAGCTCGGTGTACAGCGGGCCCAGATCCACAAAGTGCGCAGGCTCCAGCGCATCCACCAGGTGCTCCGTGACCTGAGGGTCAAGTTCGCCTTTTTCCCAACCCAGCATGAAGCCTTTGAGCAACACGAGCGGGCGGAAGGGGTTCTGCGATAACGACGCGGATTCTTCCCCCATCAAGGCGGCCAGTTTGGTCGACAAGGTGGTCAGCAAAGGCTCGAAATGCAGATTGAAGCGCTGAGCCACCCGGTCCAGCAAGAGAATGCGGTGCACCTCGTCCAGGTCGATCAGGCTAAACGACATGCCTTCAAGGGGGTCTGCGGCGGGCTTTGGTGGGGCGGACAGCTGGGTCATGGCGGGCCACACTGCCGCCACTTCTTCCTGCAATGCCAACTGGAGTTGGTGTCGGTAAGACTTCAAGAACCGCTCTGGCTGCCGGTCCAGCAAGACCGAGGCGGCTCGCAAGTTCTGCCCTTGTATCACCGGTAGCTTTCCATCTGCGAGGTCCAGCAGATGGCCGCGCAGGTGCTTCAGGTTGGCGGTATCGCGCTCTTCGAAAAAACCCAAGGTTCTACCCACCATGGCACGCACCAGGCGCTGAGCCCTGGCCCGTGATTCAGGCGTGCTGTTGCCGGCAGTTAATGACTGAAAAGCGCTCATGAGCCAACGTTGGCACGGGGCTGGCAGTTTGCCCGCATGCACTTTTATAAGGTTGTAACCAAGGCGGAATGATCGCACGGACGTGCGACTTGTTGCAGGGGGTAATGGGCACTTTGGCCCTCTGAGTGCGTGGGATCAGCGGGTTTCTGGTAAGGAGTTGTAACCCCGTGCCATCAGGCGGAAAACACTCAGGCGGCGGGGTACAAAACCGCAGGGTCCCCTGGCTGCCAGGGCGGAAAAACGGCCATGCAAACCTTGAAGAAATCCGACCCCTCAAACGAGGTCAGCCAGTGCACCAGGGCCTGCCAGTCTTGTGCCGCGAACCAGGTGGGGTCGGTGTGGGCAAACTGCCGGACAAACGGGGCAATCGCCGCATCAGTCCAACCCCAGGCCGGCCCCTGCAAGAAAGGTTGCGCTTGCAAGCGGTGGTCAAGCGCTCTCAGAAAGGCGGCTCCCTCTGCGCGGTTGGCTTGCCCGTCAGGCAGGTCGTACCGGTTGGGGTATTTGTAGCGATCGAGATGCGGTTTGAATTCCCCATCACACTGGTGAACCAGCGCCCGGGCTTCTGATTCCGCGTTGCCTGACGTGGGCAGCCAGCCCATGGGGTCGTGCTGTTGCAGCGCCCATTGCATGATGTCCAAGCTTTGTTCTATGACACGGCCATCCGGCAGCACCAAAACCGGAACGGTCCCTTTGGGTGACGCCTCTAAAAGGGCTACCGGTTTGCTGCGCAACACGACTTCCCGCAATTGCACCCGCGTCCCACTGGCCCCAATCGCCATGCGGGCGCGCATGGCATAGGGGCACCGGCGGAAGGAGTACAGGATAGGGAGGCTCATGGCGCAAAAAGCAGGGTCTTTCAGGGCGATTCGGGCTTGGGCAGGGTCGCGCCTATGTGCACCTGTTGGCGCTGTTTGGCCAGCTCCCATTGCCGCTGGCGCTCGCGAGCGCTGGCTTTTTGGGTATCGCTGGTGTGCGCATGGCAGCGGGGGCAGCTCACGCCCGCTTCAAAGAGCGGCGACTCGGTGGCACCTGCCTCCAAGGGGTGGCGGCAGGCACGGCACAGCCCGTGATTCCCCGGTTTCAGGCCATGGCCTACCGATACCCGTTCATCAAAGACAAAGCATTCGCCTTGCCACAGGCTTTGTTCGGGGGGGACCGTTTCGAGGTATTTGAGAATGCCGCCTTCGAGGTGGTAGACCTCATCAAAGCCTTGCTCAAGCATATAAGCCGTCGACTTTTCGCACCGGATGCCACCGGTACAGAACATGGCGACTTTGGGCTTTTTCCCCGATCCTGCCAACACCGGGGCTTGCGCGACCCACGCGGGCAACTCGGCAAAACTTTTGATGCGCGGGTCGATGGCACCGGCGAAGGTGCCGATTTCCACTTCGTAGTCGTTGCGGGTATCGACAACCACCACATCAGGGTCGGAAATCAGGGCGTTCCAGTCTTGCGGTTTGACGTAGGTTCCCGCCATTTTGGTGGGGCTGATGCCCGGCACTTGCATGGTCACGATCTCTTTTTTCAGGCGCACCTTCATGCGATAGAAGGGGGCTTTTTCCGAGAAAGATTCTTTGTGCTGCAAGTCCGCCAGCAAAGGGTCCGCACGCAAATAGGCCAGTACCGCATGCACATCATCCGGCAAGCCGGCAATCGTGCTGTTGATGCCTTCTTCGGCCAGCAAGATCATGCCTTTGACCCGGCGACTTTCGCAAAATGCCAGCAGAGGGGCCTTACGCTCGGCGTAGTCGGGCAGTTCAACAAACTTGTAAAAAGCAGCGGTCAGATATACAGGATTCGACATCCCCCGATTGTGCCTGCCCAGCCGCTGTTGTCGGCGGTTAGGCAGGCTGCGGCTGGGCCGGCATGGCGCCAACATGCGTAAAAAAGCCGCCGGATCGCGGGGCGATCGTGGCGGCTTGGTCGGGCCGGTGGCAGCCCCTGAGGGCATGGCCGATCAGCTAAAGAAGCTCTTCAGGCGATCTGTCCAACTGTCGCCTGTCGGCGAGTGCTTGCTACCGCCTTTTTTGAACGACTCATCCAGCTCCTTGAGCAACTTGCGCTGGTGCTCGGTGAGCTTGACCGGTGTTTCCACCGTGATGTGGCAATACAAGTCACCGGGGTAGCTGGAGCGCACGCCCTTGATGCCCTTGCCGCGCAGACGGAACTGCTTACCGGTCTGGGTACCTTCAGGAATGTCGATCGCCGCTTTGCCAGCCAGCGTAGGCACATCGATCTCGCCACCCAGTGCCGCAGTGATGAAGCTGATGGGTACCGAGCAATGGATGTCATCGCCATCGCGCTCAAAGATGTCGTGCTTCTTGAGCCGAATTTCGATGTACAGGTCGCCGGGTGGGCCGCCATTGGTGCCGGGCTCGCCGTTGCCGGCGCTGCGGATGCGCATGCCGCCGTCGATACCCGCCGGGATTTTGACTTCCAAGGTTTTCTGGCGCTTGATCTTGCCTTGGCCGCTACAGGCATTGCAGGGGTCTGGGATGACCTTGCCATTGCCGCGGCAGGTGGGGCAGGTCTGCTGGACGCTGAAAAAGCCTTGGCGCATCTGCACCGTACCCGCGCCATTACAGGTGCCGCAGGTTTTGACTTGGGTACCTGGTTTGGCGCCGCTGCCTTTGCAGGTGTCGCAGTTGTCCCAGCTGGGGATGCGGATCTGCGCGTCTTTGCCGCGTGCCGCTTCTTCCAGGGTGACTTCCATGGCGTAGCTCAAATCGCTGCCACGGTAGACCTGGCGTCCGCCGCGAGCACCGCCGCGCTGCTGGCCGAACATGTCGCCAAAGATATCGCCGAAAGCTTCGGCAAAGCCTCCATAGCCCTCGCCACCGCCGCCACCCCGGTTGGGGTCCACGCCAGCGTGACCGTACTGGTCATAGGCCGCACGCTTCTGGGCATCGGAAAGCATCTCGTAGGCTTCTTTGCCTTCTTTGAACTTTTCTTCCGCTGCTTTGGCGGCATCACCCTGATTGCGGTCAGGGTGGTGCTTCATCGCCAATTTGCGATAGGCCTTTTTGATCTCTTCTTCCGTAGCGGTCTTGCTGACGCCCAGAACTTCGTAATAGTCGCGTTTGGCCATGTGTCTCTTTTGCCTGTAAACAACAGAAAAGCCGCGTTGAACCCCAAGTGGCGTTCAACGCGGCATCTTTGTGCTGCGCTAGTGTGCCAGCTTAGCCTTTTTTGACTTCTTTGACTTCAGCGTCCACGATGTTGTCATCGTCCGCTGGCTTGGAGCCCTGTGCGCTTTGCTCTGCACCAGCAGGCTGCTCACCGCCTTCAGCGGCTTGCTTGGCTTGCATGTCGGCGTACATCTTCTCGCCCAGCTTCTGGCTGGCGGCCATCAGGGCTTCGCTCTTGGCCTTGATCGCGTCTTTGTCGTCAGACTTCAGGCTATCTTCCACGTCCTTGATGGCTGCTTCGATCTTTTCCTTCTCGCCAGCGTCCAGCTTATCGCCGTACTCGGTCAGGCTCTTCTTGACGCTGTGGGCGTTGGCTTCGGCTTCGTTACGGGCCTGCACCAGTTCCAGCTTCTTTTTGTCGTCAGCGGCATTCAGCTCGGCGTCTTTCACCATTTGCTGGATTTCGTCTTCCGACAAGCCGGAGTTGGCCTTGATGGTGATCTTGTTTTCCTTGCCGGTGCCCTTGTCTTTGGCGCCCACGTGCAAGATGCCGTTGGCGTCAATGTCAAAAGACACTTCGATCTGGGGTGTGCCGCGCGCTGCTGGTGGGATGCCTTCGAGGTTGAATTCGCCCAGCATCTTGTTCACAGCCGCGATTTCGCGCTCACCCTGGAACACCTTGATAGTCACGGCAGGCTGGTTATCTTCTGCGGTCGAGAAGGTCTGCGCAAACTTGGTTGGGATGGTGGTGTTCTTGGTGATCATCTTGGTCATGACGCCACCCAGGGTTTCGATACCCAGGGACAGGGGGGTCACATCCAACAGCAGCACGTCTTTGCGGTCGCCCGACAACACCTGGCCTTGAATAGCAGCGCCCACGGCCACGGCTTCGTCAGGGTTCACGTCCTTGCGTGGCTCTTTGCCGAACAATTCCTTGACCTTCTCTTGCACCTTGGGCATGCGGGTCATACCGCCAACCAGGATCACGTCGTGGATGTCGGAGGCCGACACACCGGCATCTTTCAGGGCGGTGCGGATAGGCGCAATGGTGCGCTCGATCAACTCATCCACCAGCGACTCCAACTTGGCGCGGGTCAACTTGATGTTCAAGTGCTTGGGGCCCGACGCGTCTGCAGTGATGTAGGGCAGGTTGATGTCGGTTTGCGAGCTGCTGGACAGTTCGATCTTGGCCTTTTCAGCAGCTTCCTTCAAGCGTTGCAGGGCCAGCACGTCCTTGGACAGGTCGACGCCTTGTTCTTTCTTGAACTCGGTGATGATGAAGTCGATCACGCGTTGGTCAAAGTCTTCACCGCCCAAGAAAGTGTCGCCGTTGGTGGACAACACTTCAAACTGCTTTTCGCCATCGACGTCAGCGATTTCGATGATGGACACGTCAAAGGTGCCGCCACCCAAGTCGTACACGGCAATCTTGCGGTCACCC
>DGQR01000247.1:2223-3533 GCA_002390825.1 Rhodoferax sp. UBA4409 | reverse complement strand
GGTGCGGCGGATCAGGTGCTCGCGGGACTGGGTGAGCACTTCGATGGTCACATCGTCCGGCACATGGCCGCCTTCGATCAATTCGCGCACAAAGTCAAAGTCGGTTTGCGAGGCGCTGGGGAAGCCGACCTCGATCTCTTTGAAACCCACTTGCAGCAGCGTGCGGAACATGCGCATCTTGCGCTCCGCATTCATGGGCTCAAACAGGGATTGGTTGCCGTCCCGCAAGTCCGTGCTCATCCAGATCGGCGGCTGGGTGATAGAGCGCGTGGGCCACTGCCGATTCGGCAAGTCAATGGCGGGGAAGGCGCGGTATTTGGTAGCGGGGTTGGACAACACGGCAAAAACTCCTGAAGGGCATGACACCAATATCTAGACTGGTATCTTAGCCCTGCAGATCAGGCAGCCGATTGCGCAGTTTGCCTATTTTTGAAATTTATTGGCAGATCGTGCCAACAAACCAGCCTCTGAAGAAATTCAAGGAGGCCGGCGATTTAAAGCTCGCAATCAGTGGTGATGCCCGTGCGCACCATGCACGTGGCCGTGTGCCACTTCTTCTTCGCTGGCAGCACGCACTTCCAGCACCTTCAGCGCAAAACGCAGCGTTTTGCCGGCCAGGGCGTGGTTGCCATCCAAATGCACGACCGGCCCTTTGATCTTGACCACGTTGAAGACGATGCTTTGACCGTCTTCCGAGCGACCTTCCAACTGGCCGCCGACCTTGACGCCCGGGGGAAACTGGGTCTTGGGGATGGTTTGCAACAGCGCTTCGTTGTACTCACCAAACGCATCGGCGGGTGCAAGCTCGATGGTGGTGGCAAAACCGGCAGCCTGGCCTTCCAACGCCTCTTCGATCTTGGGGAAGGTGTTTCCGTAGCCGCCGTGCAGGTAGGCGATGGGCTCCTGGCTTTGATCCAGCAACTTACCGGTGGTGTCGGAAATCTTGAATTGCAGAGTGACTGCGGTGTTTTTGGTGATGTTCATGGGCTTGATTATCCTAAAAAGCGGTCAAGGGGGTGCATCGTTCGCCCGCACCGACGACAGGCAAATGCGATGGTGAAATAATCGGGGTATCTAACTATCTACTTGGAAGTACTGACATGAGCGACGCACAACAACGTATTGACGAACTGGTGAAATCCAACGACATCCTGCTTTTCATGAAGGGCAACGCCAGCTTCCCACAGTGCGGCTTTTCCGGCCGGGCCATCCAGATCCTCAAGGCCTGTGGCGTGGACACCAAAACCGTCAAGACCGTGAACGTGCTGGAGGACGACGGCATTCGCCAAGGCATCAAGGAATACAGCAAC